>JAKSBX010000220.1 GCA_022360905.1 Chromatiales bacterium | reverse complement strand
TGTAATCCGACCTTTCAACGGCCTACGAAACGCCACCCCACCCCGAACCTAACCACCGGACAAGAGTAAACGCTGATATTGTTGTTACAACGGACATCGGACATTTACTCTTTAAACCAAAAGCAGTAAGAATTTTGACAGGGCATTAAATTGACTGTTGCATTTATAAACGATAGGTGTTCAATTTCCAATGAAATTGATCTGTCATCAACCCATATATATTTGCTTGAATATTATCCAGTTACCAGAAGAGGATAAACAGATCAGTATATTGTTTGTTATGTGCCAAGCAAAAAAGGAGTTAAAAATTGGATTTAAACCCATCATTCAAGAGTGAGAAATTCATTTGCCCACATTGCAATGTTGCCTCACAACAATCATGGTTTGACGCAGTATCTGCAAGCAATGCTGCCAATCAAATCTTGGATCATCTCTTTTACGACTACAGAATGCACATTGAAAATTATAAGCAGGAAGCTATCACTGGATTTATCCACGAAGTTAAGGATGCAAACAAACGACATCTCATTGAATTTGTCCCAAAAATGTTTGCAATTGCGACTTGCTCCAATTGTTCCGATATCACGCTATGGGTCGATGGTGAACTTGTATACCCTCAAAAAAATTCCATTACGGCTCCTAACTCGGATATGGAACAAGAAATTCAAGATTTGTATATTGAAGCATCAACAATAGTTAAAGACTCCCCTAAGGGAGCTACCGCCTTACTAAGATTAGCTTTACAGCTGTTATTAAAGCAGCTTGGGAAGTCCGGGAAAAATATAAACAATGACATTAAAGACCTTGTAGCCGAAGGACTGAGCCCAAAAATTCAGCAAGCTTTGGATCTGCTTAGAGTTGTTGGAAATAATGCGGTTCATCCAGGCCAAATAAACTTGAACGATGGCCGGAATATAGCAATGAAGCTATTTCAGATTCTTAACTTCATCGCTGATGAAATGATATCCAAACCAAAAGAACTTGACCTACTTTATGCGGATGTAGTCCCAGAAGAAACAAAGGAGCATATAAACCAAAGAGATGGAAAATAGCTCTGCACAAAACCACTCCGCTTACAGTAGACGCGCATGAAGCCGCGTTCCTTTAAAGTAAGGCGTTAAATAGTCAATTTAATACCAGATTAAATTGCTATAATACGAACCGCCACAACACAAATTCATCTACCATCCGTTACCACTTGTACAGCGGTTAGTGCGGGGTCAGGGGGGACGCTGTGCGGACATCAGAAGACAGGGTTAGA
>JAKSBX010000101.1 GCA_022360905.1 Chromatiales bacterium | reverse complement strand
GAGCACGCGTCGCACCTTGGAGACCGGGATGTCCATCTTGAACGCGATCTCTTCCGGCGTGGGCTCGCGACCGAGCTCTTGGACGAGACCGCGCTGTGTCCGGACGAGCTTGTTGATCGTCTCGATCATGTGCACCGGCACCCGGATCGTGCGCGCCTGATCGGCAATCGAGCGGGTAATGGCCTGGCGAATCCACCAAGTGGCGTAGGTGGAGAACTTGTAGCCGCGCCGGTATTCGAACTTGTCCACCGCCTTCATCAGGCCGATCTTGCCTTCCTGGATCAGGTCGAGGAACTGCAGACCCCGGTTGGTGTACTTCTTGGCGATCGAGATTACCAGTCGAAGGTTGGCTTCGACCATCTCTTTCTTGGCGCGGCGGGCTTTCGCTTCGCCGATCGACATCTTGCGGTTGGTCTCTTTGACCTCGCCGATGCTCAGCTGGCAATCGGCTTCGATGGCAACCAGTCGCTTCTGGGTGCGCAGAATCTCTTCTTTGTGCTCCTGCAGGGCTTCCGCGTAGGACTTGCCGCTGTTGAGCTGATCTTCGATCCACTCCAGGTTGGTCTCGTTGTCCGGGAAGGAGGCGATGAACTCTTTGCGCGGCATCCGCGCCTTGTCCACGCAGAGGTGCATGATGATGCGCTCCTGGTTACGGATGCGCTCGATGATGTCCCTCAGGGTGGCAACCAGCAGGTTGAAGGTGGCGGGCACCAGTTTGAATTCGAGGAAGGTCTCGGAGACCGAATCCACCGCCTTCTGGGTTTTGTTGTTGGCCCGGCCACTCTTTTTCAGCGAGGTGCAGAGAGTGTTGTAACGCTTGCGCAGCTCTTTGGCCTTGGCGGCGACTTCTTCCGGATCCGGACCGGTATTCTCCGGTTCGTCATCTTCAGAGTCATCGTCATCATTGTTCAGTTCGCTATCCCCGTTGGATTCCTCTTTCAGGGCCTGGGGCTGTACCGGGGTAGGGATCTCGTCCGGTTCGTTGGGATCGATGAAACCGCTGGTGATATCCGCCAGGCGAGCCTCACCCTCTTCAACCTTCTCCAGTTGTGTGCAGAGCAGGTTAACGGTGGGGGGGAAGGTGGCCAGGGCGGCAGAGACCTGATTCAGGCCCTCTTCAATGCGTTTGGCGATGCGCAGCTCACCTTCGCGGGTCAGCAGTTCCACGGTGCCCATTTCGCGCATGTACATGCGTACCGGGTCGGTGGTGCGGCCAAATTCGCTGTCTACGCTGGCCAGGGCGGCTGCGGCGGCTTCTGCGGCATCCTCGTCGGTGGTAACCGGTGAATCGGTCAGGCTGGTATCTTCAAGATCAGGTGCGGATTCATGGACAGTGATGCCCATGTCATTGATCATCCTGATGATATCCTCGATCTGTTCAGGCTCAACGATGCCTTCAGGAAGGTGATCATTAACTTCCGCGTAAGTAAGGAAACCCTGTTCTTTACCTTTTGCAATCAGTTGTTTTAATTGAGATTGCTGCTGTTCCTGGTTCATCTTCTACCTTGTTGTCAGACGAGGTTGGTTATGCCGAGACTGAACTCGCCATATTAGCACATTTTTATATTGTTGCACTAGTCACTCGGTGGGATGGTCTGGGTTACGATTTGCTTTCATCCTGTTGTATCTTTCCCGGGTAACGCTGTTTTATCTCTTCAAGCTGCTCTTCAGACAATTCACTTGGTGGAATATTCCCTAATTGAGGGCGTTTCTGCTTATGAAACTGCGCGTTCAATCTGTGAAGTGCATCACGAAACTCTGTGGCCAGATCCATCCCTGGCAGGTCAAATTGGTAGTTCGCCTGAGCCAGTTTGTTGAGATGGGCGAAGTAGTCTGTGTCCCGCCAGCGCTCGATCAGAGCTGCTTTACTAAGCGTAGGTTGAGTTCTAATAATTTCAAGTAGTTGCTTGAGAATATGAATACCCGGATTATCCCACGCCTGCCAGTCCACAGGGACCTCGTCAGCCACCTCATAGAGATGGGGATGGTCGAGTAAAAGTGCAATAGCGGTACGGATCGGGGTGGGTGCCTGGGCCTTGTTCGGTGTCGGTTTTGCGGGTTTGCGCTGGGGCGTGGTCGGCAAATCGTCCAGATGTCCGGCTTTCAGGCCGACCAGCTCTTCCAGTCGCTCGAACATCATCTGCCGGAACACCCCTTTGGGCAGCTTCTCCAGGTGGGGTTTTGCCATTTGGGCCAGTTTGGCCCGGCCGTCGATACTCTCCATGTGCACCTGGGACGACAGGTGCTGCAGCAGGAACTCCGAGAGAGGGGTGGCCGCTTCGATACGCTGGATGAAGGCCTCGCTGCCCTCTTTGCGGACTTGGGTATCCGGGTCCTCGCCCTGGGGCAGAAACAGAAAGCGGACTTCCCGGCCATCCCGCATCAGCGGCAGGCTGGTGTTGAGGGCCTTCCAGGCTGCATCCCGGCCGGCCCGGTCTCCGTCGAAACAGAAGATCACTTCCGGGCAGTTGCGGAAGATCAGCTCCAGATGTTCGTGGGTGGTGGCGGTTCCCAGGGTTGCCACGGCGTTCTGGATGTTGTGCTGCGCCAGTGCCACCACATCCATGTAACCTTCGACCACCAGCAGATTGCTGATCTCCCGGTTTGCCTGGCGCGCTTCATAGAGGCCGTAGAGCTCCCGGCCTTTGTGGAACAGGGGGGTTTCAGGGGAGTTCAGGTATTTGGGTTTGTCGTCTCCCAATACCCGGCCACCGAAACCGATGGTTCGGCCGCGGGGGTCCCGAATCGGAAAGATGATGCGGTTTCTGAAGCGGTCGTACTGTTTGCCGTTGCTTTCGCTGAGCAGGCCGCACTTGTTGAGCCTCTCCAGCGACGTTGTGTCACTGCCCAGGGTGCTGGTTAGATTGTCCCAGCCGGGCGGGGCGAAGCCGATCCCGTAGTTGGCGGCAATCTGGCCGCTCATGCCTCTCGATTTCAGGTAATCCACCGCTGCGGGGCTGTCGGAATGGTGTTTGAGCTGGTGTTGATAGAAGCGGGCGGCCTTCTCCATCAGCTCATAAAGGGGTCTTAAGTCGGGCCCCTGTTCATGTCCCCCCTCTCTGGGGACCTCCAGTCCGGCCGACTGGGCCAGCTCCTCTACCGCCTCGACAAAGCCCAGGTTGTCGTACTCCATGAGGAAGCCGATCGCCGAGCCGTGGGCGCCACAGCCGAAGCAGTGGTAGAACTGTTTGCTGGGGCTGACGGTGAAGGAGGGGGTTTTTTCGTCGTGAAAAGGGCAGCAGGCCTGGAACTCTTTGCCGGCCTTCTTCAACTGTACCCGTCGGTTGATGACATCGACGATGTCAACCCGATTGAGCAGCTGATCGATAAAATGTGTGGGGATCTTTCCTGCCATAGTTGTCAGTCGGCCATTCCAGTGGTGGCCCTGACGGCAAGGATAACCGAAACTTGAGAGATCTGCCTCAGCGGGGGATTATCCGGCCAGCTTTTGTTTGACCAGGCCGCTGACCTTGCCCATGTCGGCCCGCCCCTGCATCTGGGGTTTGAGCTTGCCCATCACCTTGCCCATGTCCTGCATACCGGCAGCACCGACTTCCTGAATGGCGCTTTCGATCAGGCTGGCGACTTCATCATCACTCAGACCGGCCGGGAGGTAGTCTTCGATGATTGCGATTTCGCTTTTTTCCTGGTCTGCCAGCTCCTGGCGACCGGCGGACTCGTACTGTTCCACCGAATCCCGGCGCTGTTTGATCATCTTGTCCAGGATGGCCAGAACCTGACTGTCGTCAAGTTCTGCCCGTTCGTCGACCTCACGTTGTTTGATTGCCGCAGTGATCAGCCTCAAGGTACCTAAACGGTCCTTGTCCTTGGCTTTCATGGCCGCCTTGACATCATCTTGGATGCGCTGTTTCAACATGGAGGAGTCCGTGAGGGTCTGACTGGATCAGCGATCAGTACTGACGTTCGAACCGACGGCTCTCGCGAGAGACCTTCTTCAGGTTGCGCTTAACGGCAGCAGCAGCTTTGCGCTTGCGCTCCCAAGTGGGCTTTTCATAGAACTCACGGCGACGGACTTCGGCAAGAATACCGGCCTTTTCGCAGGAGCGCTTGAAACGGCGCATGGCAACTTCAAATGGTTCGTTTTCTTTAACGTGTACGTTTGGCATCTATGCTGTATCCTCGCTACTTTTAGCTTCGCCGACAGTCGAAAGGCGGGAATTCTACTCATTGCCACCCCAGTTTGCAAAGGTGTGGCGTAAAAAATCGGTTTAAATCCACATCTACTATGCGAATTTTAGGTATTGAGACCTCCTGTGACGAGACCGGGGTTGCTATATATGACCATGATCAGGGGTTAATGGCGGAAGCCCTGCACAGTCAGATTGCTATTCATCAGGAGTATGGCGGGGTGGTGCCGGAGCTGGCGTCTCGGGACCATGTGCGTAAGCTGTTGCCACTGATCCGGCAGCTGTTCGCCGATGCGGATATCGGTCCGGAGAGTCTCGACGGGGTGGCCTACACCACCGGGCCCGGTCTGGTCGGGGCGCTGATGGTCGGCGCTTCGGTGGGGCGGAGTCTGGCCTGGTCCTGGGGGGTTCCAGCCATCGGCGTGCATCATATGGAAGGGCATCTGCTGGCGCCGATGCTGGAAGCAGAGCCTCCGGAGTTTCCCTTCATCGCCATGCTGGTTTCGGGGGGGCATACCCAGCTGGTGGAGGTACAAGGTGTCGGCCACTATCAATTGATGGGGGATTCCTTGGATGATGCGGCCGGTGAGGCCTTCGATAAAACCGCAAAACTGCTGGATCTGCCCTATCCGGGCGGGCCGGAGCTCTCCAAACTGGCGACCCAGGGGGATCCTGGGCGCTATCGCTTTCCCCGGCCGATGACCGATCGTCCCGGTCTCGATTTCAGTTTCAGTGGGCTGAAGACCTTTGCCCTGAATACCCTGCAGGATACCGCGAAAGCGGAGGGGGAGCCGATTTCTGAGCAGACCAGAGCCGATATCGCCCGTGCCTTTGAAGAGGCGGTGGTGGACACCTTGATGATCAAATGCCGACGTGCGGTACGCGAGACCGGCATCAAACGCCTGATCATGGCGGGTGGCGTCAGCGCCAATCAGCGTTTGCGGGAGCGGATCGGCGAGATGATGGCCAAGGAGGGTGGGGCGGCCTACTATCCCCGGCTGAAGTTCTGTACCGACAATGGGGCCATGATCGCCTATGCGGGATGCCAGCGGCTGATGGCTGGTGAGCACGATGGATTGAGTTTCTCGGTTACGCCTCGTTGGCCGATGGAGGAGCTTAAAGGGGTGTCGCAGGCCGAATAGCCGCAAGGTGGAACTTAACGAATGTGATCAAGGTTCTCCCGTTATTGATCAATCAATTCAGAAGCAGCCATAAAAGCCCCTCTCCCTTGATGGGAGAGGGGTTGGGGAGAGGGTGAGCATCAAACGTTTGATGTCATTGAACTTTCAATCACATAAATTCGTTCACTCTTCGTTTTTTGATGCAAACAGTGTTGTTGATCAACACTCCCCCTCTCCCCCAGCCCCTCTCCCGCGAGGGGAGAGGGGAGCTACTCTCCGTTCTGATTGGTAGTCTGATGATTTGTGCTTTTTTGTCTCAAATCTCAATCAGTAAGAGAAGCCAGCTATCATTCTTCACCTTAAAAACATAGTGATCGAAGTGAAAGATTTAGCAATGCATTGGGGGTTAAACGGGGGTTTTTGAAGCTTCCCCGGCGATCTCCCTGACCATCCTGGGCACCAGGTACCCCGGTAGCTGGTGCAACAACTGCTGTTTCAACGGTTCGATCCGATGGGGCTCAACCTCGAAATGGCCCGCCCCGGAGACCCGGTCGAGTAGATGCAGATAGTAGGGCATGACACCGATCTCAAACAGTCCCTCACTGAGCCTGATCAGGGTCTCTGCATCGTCATTCACCCCCTTCAGCAGCACCGACTGGTTGAGCAGGGTGATCCCGGCGCTGCGCATTTTCTCGCAGGCCGCAGCCAGCGCCGGTGAGAGTTCTTTGGGGTGGTTGGCATGCAGCACCATGACACTCTGTAGTCGGCTGTTGCTCAGTAGTTCCAGCAGCTCCGGGGTAATGCGTTGTGGCAGTACCACCGGCAGGCGACTGTGCAGTCGCAGACGTTTGAGTTGTGTCAGGGCCTGCAGCTCTCCCACCATCTTTGCCAGCCGCTGGTCATTGATCATCAGCGGATCACCACCGCTGAGGATCACTTCCCGAATCGAGGTTTGACTGCGGATGGTGTCGAGGATGCTCTGCCACTGACCCGGGGTGGCGGTGCCATTCTGATAGGGATAGTGACGCCGGAAACAGTAACGGCAGTGCACCCCACAGGCGCCGGTGGTAAGGATCAATACCCGGCCCTGGTACTTGTGCAACAGTCCCGCTTGTTGCTTCGCCTGCAGGTCACCCACCGGATCGGCAATGAAGCCTGGCGTGTCGATCATCTCTTCCCGGCACGGCAGTACCTGGCGCAGTAGCGGGTCGTCAGGATCCCCTTTGCCCATCAGGTCAGCGTAGTATCTTGGCACCTTAAGGCTGAATTGCCGCTGGGCAAGTTGGCCGTCCGGGTGGCTCTCCGGGCTCAGTTGCAGATAACTGAACAGGCTCTGCGGGTCATTGAACGCCTCCGCCAGGGCGGTTTGCCAGGCGGGTAACTGCACACCGGCCCCCGTCTCAGGTATGATGTGCGCCGCAATTGAAATGTTTCGTGAGGATGACATGGCTAGCTATAGCACCAATGAGTTTAAGGGTGGTTTGAAAATCATGCTGGATGGCGACCCCTGCTCTATTATTGAAAACGAATTCGTCAAGCCTGGCAAAGGGCAGGCTTTCAACCGGGTCAAGATTCGTAATCTGAAGACCGGCCGGGTACTGGAGAAGACCTTCAAATCCGGTGAATCGGTGGAAGGTGCCGATGTGCATGAGACCGACATGCAGTATCTCTATAACGATGGCGAGTTCTGGTATTTCATGGATCCGGAGAGCTTCGAGCAGGTGAGCGCGGATAGCGCTGCGGTGAGTGAAAGCGCCAAATGGCTCAAGGAGCAGGATCTCTGCATGGTGACCCTGTGGAATGGCACGCCGATCATCGTCGAACCGCCGAAGTTCGTGGTGTTGAGTGTTACGGACACCGATCCGGGCCTGAAAGGCGACACCTCGGGCAGTGGCGGCAAGCCGGCCACTCTGGAGACCGGTGCGGTGGTGCGGGTGCCACTGTTTGTGCAGATTGGCGAGTCGATCAAGGTGGATACCCGCTCCGGTGAGTATGTCTCCCGCGCCAAGGACGACTAGGCCGTTCTGATTTTCCTTAAGCGATGAGCCAACTGGATCAATGGCGACCTTCAGCCTCCCTCGGCATGATGCGTCGCCGGGCAGAGCTGCTAAGGGAGATCCGAGAGTTTTTCTGGCAGGCCGGGGTGCTCGAGGTCGAGACCCCGGTCTGTTCACGTTTCGCCACCACCGATCCGGCCATCGACAGTTTCAAGACCCGTTACACCGGTCCGCAAGCCCCACAGGGTCGGCCCCTCTACCTGCAAACCTCCCCGGAGTTTCCGATGAAGCGCCTGCTGTGTGCCGACAGTGGGCCGATCTATCAGATCTGTAAGGTGTTCCGTGAGGGCGAGCTGGGCGATCGGCACAATCCCGAGTTCACCCTGCTGGAGTGGTATCGACCCGGTTTTGACCACCTGAAACTGATGGGTGAGGTGGCTGAGCTGGTCAATCGGCTGAGCGATGAACCACTGGCTGTGGAGAGGTTGAGTTATGGGGAGGCCTTCCAGCAAACCCTCAATGTGGATCCTCATAGCGCCACGGTCGAGCAGCTGAGAGAGGCTGCCATCGATCATCGGTTGCCCGGGATCGAGGATCTGGTCCTGGATCGGGATGGCTGGCTTAATTTGTTGCTGAGTCATCTGATCGAGCCCAGTCTGGGCCAGCAGAAGATGACCTTTCTCTATGACTATCCGGCCAGCCAGGCGGCGCTGGCAAAAGTCCGTGGCGATGCACCGGCGGTGGCGGAACGCTTTGAACTCTATATCTCAGGCATTGAGATAGCCAACGGCTTTCATGAGTTGGATGATTCGCAAGAGCAGCGCCGTCGCTTCGAAAAAGATAATGACCAGCGTCGGGAGGAAGGCCGGACAAGCGTGCCGATGGATAGCTGGTTACTACAAGCGCTTGCTGAGGGTCTGCCCCCCTGTGCCGGGGTGGCACTGGGTATCGATCGATTGATGATGGTACTGACCGGTCGTGACAATATCCGGGATGTGATCAGTTTCGATTTTAATCGGGCTTGACGCTCACTGACATTCTGTGAAGCCGGTGACGAAACTTCTCTTTCAGTCGCCGTGTTGATAAAAGCTGGTTGAATTGCACAATTGTGTACCTGATTTTTCCTTCGCCGAGTGAACTCCGCTCAATGAAATGCTTTGACTGCCGTTTACTACGATTGTCAATTGACTTCTGATTGTCAGCTCTTGCTGTGCAATCTATTTGTGGAACCTCTGATCTAACTCACTTTTTTTATCCCGGCGTTCGCCGGAATGAAGGATTCATCAGAGGCTCCCCGTCGCTCAATCCGTAACAGGCACAGAGCAAGGTAATGCAATGGCTTCTGAAAATGACATCCGCCGGTTGAATGCCGAACGCATTGAGCTACTGATCGAATGCAGCATACAAGCCTATAACGCTCTATCGGGAAGCCAGGTCTCTCAGTGTGCGGTCGATAAGGTAACAGCCCCATCGGGTTTTGAGCTGATCGATTCCTGGAGTGGGGTGGATTTGCTGTTTGGGCGGGATAAGACCGTTGAGAGCTATGGCGTGGTGTTTCGCTCCATATCCGCCCCCTGGCAATATGTTTTTGCCTTTCGTGGTACCGACAGTCCACTCGATATACTCGATGATTGCGGTGTGGAACCACAACCATTCATCCCCTTTGAGTCTCACGTAAAGGTGCCGGATCGAGTCAGGGTTGAATCGGGCTTCAACGATATTTACCGAAGCGGTAATGGAGCTGTTGCTTCAATGCAGGATCAGCTGTTTGCCTTGATTGACAAATATCGACACGCATCCAAGCCGCTCAGTGAGATCTACATAACGGGGCATAGTCTGGGTGGGGCTCTCTGTCAGCTGTTCAGCCTGGACCTGGCCCTCTGCAGGCCGGAGATCCACGGGGAGAATATCAACTTTGCATCCCCCCGGGTGGGTAACGGGGCGTTCGTCGATTTCTATACCGCACAGACGCACCATCCAACCCTGCGAGTGGTGAATGTACATGATGCGGTTCCTCATCTGCCCCCCACCGAACTGGGCTTCAAGCACCCCCCGTCAGTCTATCTGGTTGCCTTTTACGCCACGGACGTGCTCGGCAAAATGGATCTCGAGGTTGCCCACTCAAGTGACAACTATCAGGCAGTGATCCGCTGCGCCAGCAACAGCGGTGTCGGTGGTTGTCGCAACAAACGGTTGCAGGTTACTGAAAATCTCTCGATCTGTTCCGAGCTGCCGGAACCCGAGGACCACTGAGCAAAACAGACCCAGTTTCATTTCCCATTTGTTGACTGCCAGATTCAAAAAAGCTCTGCATCCTGGCCTACGTCGGGATCACCAAGATGGATATCCGAATAGGCTATTTCGCTATTGGCGAGTGTTTGCGGTGGTTAGCGCCCATTCGCGGCCAAATAGCACGCTCACCTCGGCAAGCTATCAGGTATGTTCCTGCATCAATTGGATCTATTCCGGACAGCAATGGGCCTCAAGCGGGATGATGACGGCAAAAATGAAGCACCTCCTTCCTAAACTATCTGAGAGCGTGGCCGAAAAGTTGAGATAACCCGAGGTCAGGAGTAACCGACAAAGGGTGCTTTACCACCGCCAGTTTTGCAATCCAAAGGAGCCCGATATGGCGATCATGAAAGATGTGTTGGAAGCAGCGGAAGAGATTGCGGTCATATTACATAAACAGCCGGAAAGTTATGATCCGGCGACACTCAAGTCACTGGATGAAATCGCACCGGCTATAACCTGCGGCTCTGTTTTGCTGTGCAGCGGAACGGCTGCCGAAAGCCGCTTGATCGAAGAGGTCGACCATACGGATTTTAGCCACTCGGCGATGATTGTCCGCTTTCATGACGATCCCCAGCTCTATCTGTGGACCGCCGATACGGTGGACAAGATGGATGATCAGATCGATAAGGAGTCGGACCCGGACCACCCGGGAACCCATCTACTGATACTTAGAGACTATCTGGCCAATCTGGATAAGTACTATCCATCCCCTGACGGTTCGAAATACCGTTTTGCCTTTGCCGGACTGCGGGGTGTGGAGATCGATGAAAAACGACTCTGGTCGGTCATGTATGAATATGACGGCACCCCATTTCCACCGACCAAACAGGAGTTCCTTCACTGGATAGAGGGCCAGGTGGATATCGATAGCGGCATGCTTAACTCGTTCTGTGCCCAGATGGTGGCCAACACCTATCAGAAAATGGGCTGGCTCAAAACGGACCACCCACCCAATCACTATAATCCCGGCTCGTTTGCCAAGACCGATTCAATCAACCAGGAGCTGACCGGGGAGGTAAGACTTGATCGGCCAATATATTTCAAAATTTGATCGACGACTCGAATTGATGGTTTGCACTTTGATTCGTGAAACACCACTCAGCCTGCACGCTTTTGGTGCTTCTGTTTGGACCCTGAAGGGTTGATCTTGATTTCTGTTCAAGTGGGTGCTTTTCAACTAAGATGCGATCAAGCGAGGGATGCGCTTTATTTTAGTCGAGAGCAAATCTGACCTGACCTCGCATGACACTCGATATTCCATCCATCTACTTCGTCAGCATCGTCACCAATCTGTCGATGACCCTTGCGGTGATGATTGTTGCGCTACGCCAATCCATACCCGGATTGAAGCTGCTTGCCTGGGGGTTGGTAACCAATAGCGGCTACTACATTGTGTTGGGTGCGAAAGGGATCCTTCCCGACCTGCTGGCGATTGGTTTCGGCAATATGCTGGGGGCGTTGACCTTGACCCTGGTTTTGAAGGCAGTGCTCAGCAGTCGGCGGGCGCAGATGGAACCGGCACTCTACATCACGCCGGTTGCTCTGATGCTGATCGTCAGTCTGATATTGATCGATGACAGGCACTCGAGACTGATCATCGCTTCATTTATTATCAGTTATCAGATCGCGCTGATTCTTTGGGCACTGGTGAGGCCGGGCAATACCTTTGTCGGGCGGGGCCGAATGATTATGTCCCTTGCCTGTGTTGTCGGTATGGTGACCATGGCTTATCGGGGTTTGTCTTTCCTGGTTGGCTGGCATGAGGTTACACCCTTTCAATCCAGGGATGTTTTGACAACCCTGTTCTACATGATCAACTATCTGGGGATGTTCTTTCTCGCCTTTGGGTTTGTGCTGACAACGGTGGAGCAGGGTGCCGAACAGAATCGTAGAATGGCGCTGATCGATCCACTGACAGGGCTCTTCAATCGCCGCGCCCTGTTTGAGTCGATGGGAGAGCTGTTCACCAAAGCCCAAGCGGAAGGTCAGCCGTTAAGTCTGATGATTATGGATGTGGACCTGTTCAAACAGGTCAATGATCGCTACGGGCACCAGGTGGGTGATATTGTCTTGAAACGGGTGGCGAGCATCATCAAGGGACGTCTACGCAAAGAGGACATTGTCGGCCGTATCGGTGGCGAGGAGTTTCTCGCTGTCTTGCCCGATACGCCACCGGAGGGCGCGATAAGGCTGGCGGAAGAGTTGCGACAGACAATGGCTGCGGAGTCGGTTGTGTTCAAAGAGCAGGAGATTCAGGTGACGATCAGTGTCGGGCTCTTTAGTTCTGTAAGCCTGGTATCCTCCCAGACCCCGGATTCAGTCATAGCCTCGGCGGACAAGGCGCTCTACCGGGCAAAAAGCAATGGTCGGAACCGGGTTGAGGTGAATAAGGCGATGACGGCAATATCGGCCTGACCTCGACTTTACACCCCCATCTTGACCTGTATGCTTCCGCCCCGCTCTTTGTAGTTGTGCTGCGGATGATTGTATTGCTGATCCTCTCTGGTGGTGTGATAGAAGGATAGCTCGGCGGTGATATCCTTCACGACTGGCATGGAGAGCGAAATGGTCCATTTGTCTTCATCCCGCTTGTTGTTATAGGGGCCGAAACCGCCAAGAATGGCTGCATACAGGGGGTCAGCGATACGTGCGTTGGCCTTGTGTATGGATTTGGCGTTCTCAAGCTCGATACGCCAATCCTCCCAACTTAATCCGATACTCAGCCGATTGCTGTTTTTCGTTTCGGTGAGGTTTTCGGTTGCCGGAAGGTAGGGACGATTACCCTCACCATCGTGGCGCACAAAAGTCAGGTCAATTTCAATGCCATTCAGACGTCCTGCCAGCTCGATACCCTTTAAGACATCGTCACCTTCCAATGGATTGAAAGAGCCCCGATATGAGCCACCGCCAAAGATCGGTGCAATCAAAGTCAATCCATCGCCTTCCGGTGTCAGCATGATACCCAGTGCAATGTCGGTATACTCGTAGTCGAAGCTGTTGGGGGGGAAAAGTGGGGTGGTATAGACGTCATCCTTAGTGCCACTGACATGATTGCCGTGGAGATAGAAATGTTTGTATTTGATTGTCGCATCCGTGGTGTTTTTAGTCAGATCAATCAGACTGTCGTAGTCGACAAATGATGTTTGATTCATCAGTGTGTAGTCGTGGACCTCGCGCTGCCACGACAAATCGGCGCTTAAGTCTTGGCTTTGATAGGCAATCAGAGCCCCAATACCTTCAATACTGATATGTTTTCCACCGGGCTCATCGTCTGTTTTGCCAAGATAGTCGCGAAAACCGACCCCCGCTTTGAAGCTTCCTTCAGCAACATCCCATTTTGCGCCGTAACGGCATTCAAGGTCATGGGCTGAGATATCTTTCCATTCAGCATTACGGACATCCGCTATGCCCACGATGTTATTGAATGAATCGATTCGGGTTTCACCTCTGAGCAGTGCCGGTTTGCAACGGAATAGTCCTGCCCGGGTGATCAGGGAGGCGGAAGCTCCCAGGGTGTTGAGTTGGTAGTCGACATCCTGTCGTGTTTTAGCGAAAAGTCCAACGGTTGATTCTTCGGTGGCGTGAACATCCAGTGCAAAAAACAGCGTGAGTAAAGCGGTAAAACAGGATTTGTTTAAAGACATGGTCGGGATGCTGCAACTCGTTATAAATGAACGTGATTAACTTAGGGCCTGTTAACACTAATCCAATAGCGGTTTGAAGAAAAGTGATTCATATCACCCCAGCTGACTATTTCTGTCAGTCTGCCGGCCGTGTAAGCGGGATGTTCGGGGGGCGAAAATTTTTTTCTTGCTAGCTATTGTCAATACCGGAAAACTGTTCTATATTTCGAAACATGTCGAATAGTAAAATAGATGATGATCAGTTGACAGAGATGTTCAAGGCGCTGGGCAACTTCCACCGCTTGATGATATTCAAGCGTTTGAGCAGTTGCTGTCAGCCTGGCACTCAGTGTGATCTGGAGCAGGCCATCGCCTACAGCGTGGGTGAACTGGGAGAGGGGCTGGATATTGCCTCTTCCACCCTGTCCCATCACCTGAAGGAGCTGCATCGATCAGGCCTGATTGAAATGGAGCGCCAGGGAAAGCGGGTGGTCTGCTGGATTGCCCCGGAAACCCTGAACAGTCTCAGTGACTTTTTCAACGCTGACATCAGAAGCTGAATATCCGGAGGGATTATGACTGATAAGACAAATTGTTGTGATTCGGACTGCTGTAGCACCGATCCTGTGGTTGAAGCCGGTGAAGACAGCCATCGTCAGCAGGTGCGGCAAGCCTATGCTCAGGTTGCCATTGCCAATAACGAGGGTTGTGGCTGTGGTGTGGAATCGAGCTGTTGCGGTGTCTCGGACGATGCGGCGATCAATACACTGATCTCAACCCGACTGGGCTACAGCGAGAGCGATCTGCAGGTTGTTCCCGAGGGTGCGGACATGGGTTTGGGGTGTGGCAACCCGAAGGCGATTGCCGCGCTGCAGACCGGCGAAACGGTGGTCGATCTGGGCTCGGGGGGTGGTTTCGACTGTTTCCTGGCGGCTGCGGAAGTGGGTAGTGAAGGGGCTGTGATCGGAGTTGATATGACCCCGGACATGCTTTCGAAAGCACGAGGAAATGCGGTGAAAGGCAACTACACCAATGTGGAGTTCCGACTTGGTGAAATCGAAGCATTGCCGATTGCCGACAACACGGCGGATGTGATCATCTCCAACTGTGTGATCAATCTGTCGCCAGATAAGGCGCGGGTCTTCAGAGAAGCCTATCGGGTGTTGAAACCCGGTGGTCGCCTGGCAATCTCCGATGTGGTGGCGACGGTTGAGCTGCCCGAAGAGATGCGCAACGATCCGCAGTTGATTGCCGGTTGCATGGGCAACGCCTCCTTGATTGACACCTTGCAGGGCTGGATCGATGCGGCGGGTTTTACCTCAATTCGCATTCAGCCGAAGGATGAATCGAAGGCATTCATTCGGGATTGGGCGCCGGGGCGTGGTGTTGAGGACTATGTGGTCTCGGCAACCATCGAGGCGATCAAACCTGAAGGCGCCGGCTGAGTCGGGGTGATCCAAGCCCGGGGCATCAGGTCAAGTCGGCGATGGCACTTCCCATCTTGACGGATGATCCCGGGGTAAAGGCTTCAGACCACTCCACCGCATCCTTGCCAAACAGCAGGATGACCGTGGAGCCCATGTTGAAACGTCCCATCTCTTCCCCTTTCTCCAAGTTCACTGTCTCAGGTTGCTGTTGCTGGTTGTAGTCCCAGCTGGAGACTCTGAGGCGGGCCGGTGTCACCGTACCGGCCCAAACGGTTTCAATGCTGGATACGAAAATCGCCCCGACCAGGATCATTGCCATCGGTCCAGCTTCCGTATCGAACAGGCAGATAACCCGCTCATTCCGGGCAAACAATCGTGGCACTTTGCGGCAGGTGGTCTCATTGACACTGAAAAGCCGACCGGGGACATGGACCATTTTGCGTAGTTTTCCCGTCAACGGCATATGCAGGCGATGGTAGTCCCTGGGTGAAAGATAGATGGTGGCGAAATGGCCCTCCTCAAACAGGTTGGTCATCTCCTGGTTGCCGCCAAGCAGTTCGAACAGGGCGTAGTCGTGCCCTTTGGCCTGAAACAGATAGCCCGACTCGATATCACCGGCTTGGCTCAGGGTGCCGTCTGCCGGACAGGCGACCTCATTGGCCAGTTGAGTCACCGGACGGGCATCCGGATGCAGGGCCCGGGTGAAGAAATCGTTGAAGCTGCGATAGCGGCTGGGGTCGCTCTCCATGGCTTCCTGCATATCCACTTTGTACCAGTCGACAACCCGCCGGATGATCAGATCCTTGACCGGCTTCAGCTCAACCCGGGCCAGTCTGTGCATCAGGTTGGAGAGAAAGTGGTGGGGCAGCAGATACTGAAGCGTGACGAACAGGCCTTCCAGCAGCTTTTGTGGAAACTCTTTTCGCGGCGGTTCAGTTTGATTCATGTTTTGACTACTGGTTTGCATTGATCAGCTTGATTAAATCCCTGGCGATAGTAGCGGCATCTACCGTTTCGGTAAATAGGGCATGCAGATTTCCTTGTGGACCGATCAGGTAGAGGGTGGATTGCCCGGTTTCTTCGGTGACCGCAAAACTGAGAAAGGTCTGATCTACCTGCTCGGCACTCCCTTGCAGGCCAAACAGATTGCCACTCAGATAGGAGGTTGAGCTCTCCAGGCTGGCATTACTGGATTTCGGCAAATAGAGGAAATGGGTCTGTTGCTGCAGCTCGGGGTGGGATGCCAGGCGGTTATGGACCTGCATCAGCCTGTTGAATGCGGGGGCCGGTTGGGCCTGGCCGGTTGGATCGAGCATCAGCAGGCTCCAATGATCGAGCAGCCGCTGCTCATCATAGTCCGTGCCATTGTGATCCTGCAGTTTGAAAGGCGGGACCGGCGTGGGCGGTACGATACTGACGCCCTGGATGTCGGGTATATTACGACTTTTCTGGGTGAACCCGGCATAGTAGGCCAGGCCGAATGTCAGCAGGGCCAGAGTCAGGATAACGAAACGGCGCTGCCGGGTGGAGGGGCGTCTCATGGCATGGCTTTCGGGGTGTCGTCCCGATTTCCCCAGTCCGACCAGGAGCCCGGGTAGCCCTTGCAATCCTCAAACCCAAGATAGCGCAGCACCAGCCAGGTCAGGGAGGAGCGGTGGTGGGTCTGGCAGTAGGTGATCACCTCTTTGTCCCGGGTAATGCCGAGCTTGGCCAGCAGCGCCTCCAGCTCAGCCTTCGGTTTCAGACGCAGATTGTGCTGTCGGTCCATCACCTCGAGCCAATCCAGATTGACGGCACCGGGAATATGGCCGGGAAACTGGGAGAATCTGGAGAGACCGCGAAACTCATTGCGGCTGCGGGCGTCCCACAATGCCAGTTCCGGGGAGTCTAGCCGGCTGAGAATGTACGCTCTGCTCGCTACCGCACTCTCATCCGGTTGTGCCTGAAAGCTGGCAGTCGGAACAGAACTCATTTCGCGGCTGCAGGGATGGCCCTCATTGGCCCAGGCATGCAGCCCTCCGTCGAGCAGCGAGTAGCTTTGATGTCCCATCGCATGCAGGGTCCAGAGCAGACGTGAGGCATTGCCCCCACCTTCGTCATCGTAAGCGACAACATGGGTCTCGTTGCCGATACCGTGCTCGGCAAACACCTGCTGTAAATGCTCGGGTTCAGGCAGCAGGCCATGGGTCGGGTGGTCGGAGCCGGTGATTGCCGCATAAGCAAGATGTACCGAACCCGGGATATGCAGCTCCCGGTAGGTACTTGCTTTACAGAGATCCACCAGGAGCAGGTTGGAATCCTGCTCCTTCAGGTGGTTATGCAGATCGCCCGGCTGGACCAGCAGCGGTAGCTGAAGGCTCAACTTTCTGCGGAGAGGGACTTCTGCACTTCAGCCAGTGCAACACCACGATTGATTGGTGCATCCATCTCGCTCAATACCGCTTCCAGGGCGCTGACGCAGAGCAGGATATTCTCGGCTCTGGCGCTATGTCCCATCAGACCGATACGCCAGACCTTGCCGGCGAGTGCGCCGAGGCCTGCGCCGATTTCGAGATTGTACTCGTTGAGCAGGCGACTGCGTACCGTGGCGTCATCCACCCCGTCAGGAATGGAGACCGCATTCAGCTGAGGCAGACGGTGCGCCTCATCGACGATGAAACTGAGCCCCATCGCTTCCAGGCCAGCCTTCAGGGCGTTATGCATCTTGCGATGACGTGCCCAGGCGTTTTCCAGCCCCTCGTCCTGCAATATGCAGAGCGCCTCGTGCAGGCCATACAGTCCGTTCACCGGTGCGGTATGGTGGTAGGCACGCTTCTGGCCACCACCCCAGTAACCCATCACCAGGTTAAGATCGAGAAACCAGCTCTGTACCTTGGAACTACGGTTTCTAACCTTTTCCAGGGCCCGCTCGCTGAAGCTGATAGGTGAAATGCCTGGTGCGCAGGAGAGGCACTTTTGTGTGCCGGAGTAGATGCTGTCGATGCCCCACTCATCCACCTTCAGTTCGCTGCCGCCCAGTGAGGTGACAGAGTCCACGATGGTCAGGCAGTCGTGGCGATGGGCCAATTCGACCAGCTCTTTGGCATCCGATCTGGCGCCGGTCGAGGTCTCGGCATGGACAAAAGCCAGCACCTTTGCGTCACTGTTGGATTGCAGGGCGGCTTCAACTTTTTCCAGATCGACCGCTTTGCCCCACTCATCTTCCACCATGACCGGAGTGCCGCCGCAGCGCTCCACGTTCTCCTTCATGCGTCCGCCGAATACGCCGTTCTGGCAGACGATGACCTTGTCCCCAGGTTCCACCAGATTGACGAAACAGGTCTCCATGCCGGCTGAACCAGGCGCGGAAACCGGCATGGTGAGTGCGTTTTCAGTCTGAAAGGCGTACTGCAGCAGGCTCTTGGTCTGCTCCATCATATCGACGAAGACAGGATCCAGATGGCCAATGGTCGGGCGTGCCAGGGCTTGCAGAATCCTCGGGTGAACATCTGAAGGGCCGGGACCCATCAGGGTACGGACAGGTGGATTAAAGCTAGGAGTAGTCATGAAGAACTGCCTTATTGTTGAAAATTTAATACGTAAAGTCGTTGTTTTCGGTTGCTGAGTATAAGTGGCGAGCCGATTCATCATCAAGCACCTACAGCCGGACGGGCTATAGGGTATTGGCAATCTGGTTGATCGATAGCCTCGCCGAATGGTGCTGGCGGAGCTGTTTCCTGAGCGAGACTCTGCTGTTTAATTCCGACTAAATTAGTCGGCTATGTGGTCCGCCAATGACTTCCAAATACCCTATGTCGAGCTCTGTTTAAAAAAAATTATGGGGTTTATATCTACATGAATTCGCTGTGTTTTTAAGCGAAGAAAATCTCTTTTCAATAATGAGACGAATGTCGTTCAGTTATGTGATCCAGTTCCTCAGGATAGCCCAGTTCTTGCCGTACTCTATTGGCAAATAGAGCGCGTCATTGAGGCCACATATAATGAAATCATTACAGATCTTAACATCAGCTTTCGCACTAAGCTTTATCCTTAGTGCATGTGGTGGAAGTGGTGATCCGGAGTCGAGCGAAACTGCCAACAATTCTGAGCAAGAGACCATCGTATCCAATGATGGAGAAACCTCAGATACACCTGCCGATGAAAATAACGGTAATACCGGCCAGGAAGAGAATACCGACAATCAAAGTCCAGTAATCGTACCACCTGCACCCGTTGTTGAGTCCAATCCGACACCCCCAGCTGAGACTGTAAAACCAACCAATCCCAGCCAGCCTGCGGATCCGGTAGTGACCACACCTGTGGAGAATGATACCGCCACCGACCCTGCACCTGAAGAGAATGCTGGAAACACAGATCCAGCCGAAGAAGAGGTTGCCGATAACACCGATCCTGCGCCTGAAGAGCCAGCAGCACCTGCGGCAAATATTGGTGCAGCCCGTCTGAATTCAGCAACGGTTTCCGGTGATCAGGTGATTCTCTCCTGGAGCAACGATTTTGATGCCCCTGAAGGTGGTTTCGATGTGGTTATCGATTCCAATGACACAGGCGCCGATCGCACTCACGCCCTGACAGCGAGCATCAGTGGTCTCGATCTGACCACCCAGCACTGCTTTCTGATTGAATCACGCTACACCGATAGTGCAGAGTTTCTACTCTCCAATCAGGTTTGTAGCGAAGCGCAGGCCGCAGCAAACGAAGCACCGACCATCGCTGGTAATCCTGCAGCATCCGTTGATGCCGGTGTTGCCTATAGTTTTACCCCGACCGCTGACGATGCCGATAACGACAGCTTGACCTTCTCAGTCACCAACCTGCCTGCATGGGCCAGCTTCAACAGTTCAAATGGCAGACTGAGTGGTACTCCATCCGCACAGGATGTGGGTGACTACAACAATATCCGCATTACGGTCAGCGACGGTACCGACAGTGCAAACCTGTCTTCATTCAGCATTCGCGTCAACAGTGTACAGGTAGCCTCCACCGGTTCCATGTCACTTAACTGGACTGCACCGACAACCAGAACTGACGGTTCATCACTGAATCTTTCAGAAATCAGCGGTTATCAGATCTATATCGGTACAACCCCATCCAATCTGCAGATGCATACCGATCTGAGCCAGGGTCACCTGTCCAGCTTCACGATTGATAATATGGATCTTGGAGACTACTATGTCGCCATTACCGCTTATGATCGCAGCGGCAACTCAAGTGATTTGTCTAACATAGTTCAAAAGAGTGTTGTCAATTAATTGAGGATCTGTGTTAATCAGCCAGTAGGCTAAATAACAGTTATCTAGTACGAGTAATCCTGGGGATTGATGGTCACATCAATCCCCAGGATTTTTGTCTTTTTAGGGGATTTCAATCGGCTTAGGGATCGTCAGGTCTTAAATTGAGCGTTGAAAAGTCAAGCACACACTCCGTTTTATGGATTGTGAATTTTCATCAAGGGTAGTGGAGTTAGGGTAATATCAATCACATTTTCACCGGTTTCCATTGGCCGAGAGCTTCCTCGCGGTTCGATTATGTGTTTTGATGCCTTGTAGTAATCAGAGGGATTTCTGAATGACGGACCATGAGAGGGACAACGGCGGATATGTATGAGTCGTTTTTTGGATTCAAGGATACGCCATTTCGACTGAGTGCGGACGAAAAGTTTCGCTACGCACACAAGAACTATCTCAGGGCATCTGCCTACCTTGCCTATGCGCTGCAGCAAAGCGAAGGCTTTGTGATGATTACCGGACAACCCGGTTCCGGTAAAACGACTCTGGTCAGAGACGTAATCTCCGAGATCGATCACTCAAAGTTCAATGCGCTCAATCTGGTAACCAGTCAGCTCCAGGCGGAAGAGCTGTTGAGAAAGGTTGCACTTGAGTATGGTTTGCCTGCCGAGTCTTATAACAAGGCAACCTTGTTGACCAGTATCAGTAAGCATCTCTCTGACTTATATGATCGTGGACAACGCTCAATTCTATTCCTGGATGAAGCACAGAACCTATCGGTCAATGGCCTTGAAGAGTTACGACTGCTTTCGAATTTACAGAAGGGTAATAGTTCACTGCTGCAAATTGTTTTGATCGGTCATGATGAGTTGAGGGAGTTGGTTCTCAACCCAAAAATGGAACACATACAGCAGCGTCTTATCGCAACCTGTCAAATCAAACCCATGTCGGCGGAGCAGAGCCGGGAGTACATAATCCACCGGTTGGAGGTTGTTGGCTGGCGACAGGATCCTCAGTTGGATGATGCGGTCTTTGAGTTAGTGCATCTAGCGGCACAGGGTGTGCCAAGAAAGATCAATCATCTGATGAGTCGACTTTTACTCTTTGCCTCTCTGGAAGAGAAGCATGCTTTGACGGATGAAGATGTTCTGATAATCCTGGAAGAGCTGGTAGAAGAGCAGCGTATCACCTTGGCAAACAACGACTCCTTTGCGGATTTTTCTGAACGCTATCGAAATGAAAAACATCAGCAGACGATTGAGCAGCAGGCTGCAGTACAAAAGGCTGTCGTACACGATATTTTCGAACACCGGTCGCTGCCAGAACCGTTTTTTGATAAAGAAGAGATTGAGAAGCGGCAGGAGTTGATCGCCAGTACACAGCAGATCACAGCAAATTTGCTTTCAGCAATTGACGCTGTCGGTGAGGATATTGAGGAAGCCTGGGATCTTCCCGACTCTGATTGGGGCGCCTGGGAAAGTGACCTGACAATAAAAGGACCACTGCAATCAACGAATAGAGAGTCGAGCCACTCCGCTCTCACTGAAAGCAGTGAGCGTGCGGAGAGCCGTGATGACGATCTGGCAGAAGCTGAGGAGCTGGCCATTGAATTTCCCAGTGCGGATGACATTTGGAATAGTGGTTTAGATAGTCAAGCTCTGGACAGTTTGATATCGGAGCAGCAAAAACAGCGAAACGCCAGCACACGCCAGTTTGAGTCGACAACAGCGCACAACAAATCAAACCTCATGGACGATGAACACCGATGGGGTGGTGTCTGGTGGATGTCGAGCGATAAACGTGGTGAAGCGGTTGCTACCCAGACGCAATCCCCGAATAACAGCGGTGAGGTTGTGCAATCCTCTCCGCCTGCAGAAAGGGTGGCCAATAGAATTAATGTCGAAGAGAATTTGAGTATGCCCTCAATGTGGGTTGACGCTTGTCCGGAAGTGGCGATGGGGAGTGCCTCAGGTCAGCCGTTTGTAAAACCACCTCAACGCAAATTGGCTCGTATCATCTCCCGGCTGGCCTCGTGGCTTGGCATCATCTTGTTGATTCTACTGTTCTATAGCCTTTTCGCTAAACAGATCAACCAATACCTCATCGATCTCCGGGATCGTTTCGCCGGTATGGATGTGATAGATCAACCGCTTCCAAGAAGCTTGGAAACAGAAGCCGAGTCGATACCCCAACTGGCTGACACCAGCGTGGAGGCGGTAGAGGTCTTGAGTGAAGAAAGTGGAGAGAATCAGGATCAGCGAACGGTTGATAGTACCAGTGCTCTGCAGGGTGGTGATATCAGCCGATACCCGGAAGAGGCCTCTGCTGATAATATTGAGACGATCGATTTAGCAACACGCTATGTCGTATTTTTTCAGTTTAACAAGGCCTCGATACCGACTGAATACATACCGTTGTTAAAAGCCGTTCAATATAAGATGCTCACGGAAGAGGAGACGTTCCTCAGAATTATCGGGTATGCGGATACACAGGGCGACAAACACTATAATTATCAGCTCTCGTTAAAACGGGCGGATGAGGTAAAACAGTATTTTATCAAGCGTGGCATCTCTGGTAGCCGCCTGCACGTGGCGGCGGTTGGCGCCGCAGAGGATGAGGTCAGGGTTCTGACACTCAGCGAATCCGCCAAGAGAAGACGTGTTGAGATGATACTGTTTCCGAATTGAGTCCGGTCGCGACTCTAGGGCCGATTGGATTGGTGTTAACAGGTCCTAAGTTTTATTCAAATTATGCCGATCATTGTCGTTTTCGCGAATATTTGTAACCTACTTAGCAAAAGCTCAATGTATAGGAATTTACTTATTGTTTAGAACAATTATAAGTGATAGCGTCGTTTGTTAGATGCATTGGAAGAAATTGCATCTATATCAACAATCATTTAAGGATGAAGATAATGAAGAAGTTACTTATACGTTCAATTGCCTTGGTTGCCTTTTTGGCATTTTCAACGGTAGGTGCTCAGGCGGCGTCGTATGATGCAGGTGTCTTTTCCGGTCATGGAGATAGCTATAGTACTCCTCAGCCAACTGGAAATTTTCTTGATTCCTACAGTCTGACTGTGGATGCTGCATCGCTTGATATTACGATTGCCGGTACTCATGAAGGTATGTTTGGCGATGACTTGCTGTTAACCAACATCACCACAAGTGAGCAGTATCACCTGGGTACCTCCTTCTCTGAGACGCTGAGTCTTGGTGCCGGAGATTATATCTTTACCATTTCTGGTTTTGCCCTCAATGCAATCGACACCACAATAAGCTCAGACTATGATCTGACCATGAGTGCAGTACCGCTTCCAGCGGCCGCTTGGTTGTTCGGATCTGCTCTCCTCGGCTTCGTCTCCTATAGCAGACGTCGAAAAGTATAAGAAATTCCGAAATTCCATAGCGTTTCGGTATGGCCATGGAGGGTCCGCCTCCATGGCTTTTTTTATATCTCCCTGAGTCCTTCCGACGGTTCTATGTGAGCCGCCTTAAATCCCGCCAGGGATGCGGCAATAATGGCCGAACCCAGAGTCAGTAGCAGGGCAATCGCCAAATGCTCCGGCAGCAGATGGCAGACTTTTTCATTGTTGTTGAGTTGTGAAGCAAACATCTGGTTGATTGTGGTGCTGACGCCAAAGTAGATCAGAGTGGCACAAACCCAACCGAGTATGGCTGTGAAGCTTGATTGGAACACAGGAAACCAGACGATCTCTGCCGTACGGAAGCCAACCAGTCGCAAGACACTCAACTCTTTGCGTTTACGATCCACATTCGCCCACAGGCTGGCTCCCAGGGAGAGGGAGAACCCCACCAGGCCGATGATCGCAATTAACCAAAACACCAGGCTTAAATTGCGGTCCATGTTGCGCACGATCTCAATGTCTGCCGCACGGGTTCTGACCTCAATGCCGATTTTGTCCAGCGCATCACTGATCCGGCCGACATTGTAGATAGAGTCGGTATAGAGCCGAAAGCTTGGGTACTTACGACTGCTTTGGTCCACCTGATTGCCTTGCCAGCCGAATTCAGGTACGGCTCGCCCATCTCTGAAGTCTTCAGCACTTTCGACCAGACTGATCGGGGCAAACGCACCATCTCTGGCAAAGCTGGCAGTCGCTGCGATATCCACAACTTCGAGCTTCAGGTGAACCCGTTCACTGCGGCCTTTGAAACGACGTGCCAGGCTGCCTGTGATTTCATCGCCGACTTTTACATTCAGCTTTTTCGCCGCATTGTTTGAGAGAACCAGTTCGGTAGCAGATGCTGGGATATGCTTGTTTTTCAGTAACGGGTCACCGTGGCCCGTCGGAATCATCTCCACCGAGATGATGCGTTTCGAGGTCTCACTCTTCAGATCGATAGTGGCGGCAATGGCTCTTGTTCTCGGTACGATGAACTGAACCTCCGGTCTCTCATTCAGCTGCTCGAGCCAGGCTTGGTCATAGCGACCGCTGCCGATGGGGCGGATCTCCCGGTTACGTGGATCTTCGATCAGGTTGTTGAGCATACTGCCAACAATACCGAATTTCAGAGCGAACAGAATCAGCATCGGGCCGAGCACGGCCGCCAATGCCAGGATGAAGAAGCCGGACATCTGCCACTCGTTGCGGTAGTCCTTGCCGGCCAGCCAGATAATATCTTTCAGTCGATGTCGCATCAGCCGCTCACCACGGTTTCTGTCATGGATCCATCCTCTTTGCGCTCCGTATGGTGCTCCAGGTGTCGCAGTCCCAGTCGGTTGATGTGGCGCCAGGCATGGCTGGCCAGGATGACCGTAATATGTAGCTCATCCACCAATTCGATGAACAGCGACATGATCCGTTCAGCGGCTATCGGATCGAGTGAGGCTGTAGGTTCATCGGCGATTACGATGGAGGGTCGATGGGCCAGCGCTCGACCGATGGCGACCCGCTGGCGTTCGCCGACCGAGAGTTTGTGGGGCAGCTTATCCAGATGTTGCCTGATGCCCAGGTCCTTGGTCAGCTCCTCGACCAGGCCATCGTCACTCATATCGAGTAGCCGACGGGACAGATTGATATTTTCCCGTACAGTAAGATAGGGCAGCAGACCGCCCGTCTGCATCACATAACCGATACGCTGACGGCGTAGATCACCCAACTGGTTGAGGCGTCTTTTATGCCACAGGTTGGTGATATCCACCGGTTCTGCACCCCGTTCGGGGCGAAAGCGGAATGAGCCGATCTCGGTTGGGCGTAGCACCATCGACAACATGTCGAGCAGGGTGCTTTTACCACAGCCGCTTTCGCCGATCAGTGCAATCTTCTCTCCCAGCGCAATCTGCAGACTGGGGACACGCAGGCGAAAGGCGGTCCCTTCGGCCTCGCGGGTTTTGATTACATCACGCAAGTGGTAGATAAGGACGCGATCACCTGTCAGGCTCGCACCTGCTTGAGCTTCAGGATTTACCATTTGGATTATTAGTGTTAACGGGCCGTAGGTTAAGGCAACATTTCCAGACCGATTGGAAATACAGAATCCCCCGAGACGGGGCCACCGTCCAGCGAGACCCAGAGATCGGTGTGGTCGTGCAGAACCTGGTAGTAGTTTATCTTCTCTTCCAGCCGATTGATAAACTCAATCTGGTCTTTGGCTGGCCAGTCCTGCCAGTGTTCGAGGGAGAGGTTCATCACTTCACCGGTATAGGGAAGGTCTTCAATATACTCCCGCATGAAACCCATGTCGGCCAGATTTCCCTCCCTGGCGCCTGTAGCCCGGGTGGTCGTGCCAAGTTGATCGGGATCACGGGCGATGGTTGCGGCAAGACTCTTCAGGTCGTTGAGGAAGCTGCGTGGTGAGAGTAGTCCCTCTTCAGCAGTAATCAGTACCTGTCGCATGATGCTGTGCAGGTCGCTGAGCTGATCTCGGGTCAGCAGTACTCTGACATCCAGGGTTTGCCGTTGCGGGTTCTGGATATCCCGGTCCACCAACCAGGCGTTGAAAATGCTGGGGATCTGCTGCTTTTCATCTTGTTGCAGGTAGCGCATTCTCAGCGCATATCCGAGCTTGGCTACTTTCGCCTGAAACTGGGCCAGCTGATCATTGTTGGCGCTGGCCTGTTCGGCTTCCGCCTGTTTCGCCTGGCGCTCTTCCGCAAGCATTTTACCGGCAGCGGCCATGGCCGCCAGTTTAACCTGTTCCGTGATCTGTTGGGCCAGCGCGTCGAGTACCCGGCCGAAACGTTCCACGTTGCCGGTCTCTACGCCAAAATAGAAACTGCCGATGCCGGGATAGTAGGAGAGGTCCCGATAGGTCTCTTCCGCATCGCCATGATCCGCCATCACACTGGGGGTCAACAGATGCAGTACGGACAGCGCGATACCTTTGTTCTGCGCCAGGCTTCTCAATGCGCTACTCGATAAGCCGGTTCCGGAGAGAGGGTCGCCAGCCTCACGGGGGCCCGCATCGGTGATCAATACCACATATCTGGCATCCTGATCCTGCCAATTGATTCCGGCGATGGCTTCATTGACACCGGCATAGCTATCCTCTTTGAAATCCCGGCTGGAGACAGTGGCCGCTTTCAGGGTGGAGACCTGAGAGAAAAAGCTGTCGGCGTTCTGGCCCTGCTCCAGATCCACGTAGGTTTCAGTCAGATACTCCAGGCCTGGTGCTACATCCGGATTGTCGCGAAAGGCAACCAGCCCGAAGCTCACATCGCCGGTCAGATCCTCTTTGGTAATGGTATCGTAGATTTTTCGCACAGCTTCCCGGGTTCGGTCGATATAGGGATCCATTGAGAGTGTCGAGTCGATGACAAACACCACCGCTGAGCGGAAGGCCTGCCGTTTGGGTTCAGGCTCGGCTGTTGGTGCCTTGTTTTGTTTCGGTGGCTGTATAGGCTGCAGGGGAACGCTGGAGATCTGCAGCATTCGCGCCTGTTCACTGCCGATGTAGATATCTTCATGATCGCGGATGGGGACCAGGTAAAAGTCCTTGAGGATATCGATATGGGTTCTGGGCTGGATCGCGACCACTGGAGAATCCGCTGTCAGTTTACCGGCTTCCGCCGCCGTGTAGAGCTCCCGGTAGTTCGCTGAGTTCTGATCCTCGATAATCTCTTTCAGGGCACGCTTTTCATTGAACAGCAATACCCGGTCACTTCCCAGTGGATCTCTAAAGGCAACCGTAAGACCCTGATTCCAGGGAATGGTATCAACTTCAGGCATCCAGCCCTCAATCGTCCCGTGGCGGCTCAATCCGACCTGTATCCAACTGGAACCCTGCTGTTGTTTGCGATCGTAGACGTAGTAGACGGAAAACGGTGCCGTGGCTGAACCGCTTCCCTGTTGGATCTGTGTGAAAATCTGCGCTCCCGGTTTGCTCAGCACCCTTTGATAGAGTGACTGTTTCCCCTCCATCAAGAGTGGGCGTGCCTGGGGTGTGGCGAGTGTGGTTGCAGAGATGAGCATCGCTGCAATGATGATTGGTACGGATTTAAACCATGTCATCGGAAGCATCCTGAATAGTGTGGATTATTGCCAGTTCAATAACAGACGCTGGGCAGCCGGATCTCCGGCTTCAGCCTGCTTCTCAATCTCACGGCGCAGGGTTTCGAGACGAAGCTGGGCATCCGGAATCTGTTGTTTCGCCGCTTTGCTGTACCATTTATGTGCCTGGAAAACATCCGCTTTCTCCAGTAATGCGTTGCCTGGTGTAAAGTACTTGGGGTCATATAGGCTGGCCAGAGCAAAGGCGGCCTGACCGTCACCTTCCCGGGCGGCATAGAACAGTAACAAGTAGGTGTCCGTATGGCGTCCCTGCTGATTGAACAGCTCAGATTTTTCGATAATTTCAGCGGAACTCAACACCAGCTCCCCGCGGCGTATCTCTGCGATCATCTGGCGTGCGTCGGCCTGCGGTTGAACGGTGGTTACGCTTTCCGCTGATTCAACAACCGGGGGTGGGGGAGGGGCCGACTTTTCGAAACTCTGTGGCTCATCAGGGCCGGTTGCAACCGGCGCGGTTTCCACTGAAGACTCCTCAGGGGGTTGCGCCTCTGCACTTTGATCTGTTTTGGCCGCCTCAATCCGGTCACGGATCACCGGATCGATCTGAGTCTCATCGATCGGTGGCGTCAATTCGATGCTCTCTTCCGGTGCGAAAATATAATAGATGCCAACCAGTATCAGTGCGGCAATGGTAATCTCAATGGCTACCCTGAGATAGCCGGAGGTGTTGGTGACCTCCAGATCATCTGAGATATCTTCGGGTTGTGTTGAATCCGATTTGGTCATGCTGCCGGGCTTTTCTATGAGTTCTGGTTGCCGAGCCTCACCTATCATTGATGAGTACCTGAACTGCACATTTCACCAGAACAGACGTCTAAAATCTACTCAGGCGGTGAAACAGCTAGCGGTCAATCTGGCCGTGACTGCGTAAGCTGATATCAAGCGAATCGTGGACGTGGTAAGTGTTCAATAATCGGCTCGCCCAGGGGGGCTTGCTGCGGACTTGCCTAAGTATTCGTCCCGGCAGCGAAAGGATTGGTACCAGAGGCCGGACTCGAACCGGCACGCCCGTGAAGGCAACGGATTTTGAATCCGTCATGTCTACCAATTTCATCACTCTGGCATACAGCGAATATTACCATTATGGCCCAAACACAAGGACTACATAAGCCATTGATTTTAGGTGGCTGGGCCTGGAAGCGGCACAGTATACCTGGAAATTAAGGGTTATGCAGAAAAATTTAATGGGTTTCTATGGTCCTCTTTTTCAGGAATCTGTTCTTTGGGCTTGCCAAAATAGTATCCCTGTCCGTAGCGGAATCCAAGCTGTCTCAATTGGATTGCGGCAGACCTGGATTCAATCCCTTCTGCTACCAACAGGTGTCCAGATTCGTTGATCATCTGTGCCAGATGATCGAGGATCGGATTGGACTCGGATTTTTCAAGCAGCTTGGTCAAGGTGATATCAAACTTAACAACATCCACTGGCATCGTGCCGAGATAGCGGATCGAGGAGTAGCCGCTGCCGAAGTCATCCAGCGCAACGCGGAATCCCATTGATCTCAGCTTGATGAGATTTTTCCGCGCCGTTTCGAGTTGGGTGATCAGCGCGGTTTCAGTGACCTCGATCAACAGCTTGTATTCACTCATGTAGGGTATCAGTGTTTCGAGCCAGTTGGTTAAATCGCTATCGACGATCGTTGGTGCGGAGAGATTGATCGATACACCTGATCCGGCAGGAATTTTTTCTGCCTCCAGATCGGCGCAGATTTTCCGGATGACCTGGCGATCCAGATCGAGCTCCAGGCTTCTAGCTTCTACCAGTGGGAAGATATGGGACGGCATGATCAGCTGGTCCTCATGATAGATGCGGACCAGGGCCTCGTAATACTCGGCCTGACCGGTTTGCAGATTGACGATCGGCTGGTAGAAGAGCACCAATCCGCTGCCGTTGTCTATGGCATCGAAAACGACGCTTTGGGTACGGTTGGAAAACAGCCCCTGGGCATGTTGTGCCAGTTCCGCAGAGAAACTGACGATGTTTGAGTAGCCAGGCCGTTTGGCAAAGTGGACGGCAACATCGGCCTGCCAAAGCAAAGCGCTGAGATTTGAATCATCACTCGATGAGCTTTGTGCCAGACCGATACTCATCCGCACAGGCTCCAGAATGCCCAGCTTTTCAAACGGGTAGTTTGAAATGGCGAGATGACACTGTTTGGCAAGTTGCATCGCCTTGCGGTGATTGTCTCCGATCAAAACGGTGGCAAATTCGTCACCGCCCAAGCGGAACAGCTGTTCACGTCCGCGCAGCATATTATTGATGACTTGAGCAATGGTGATCAGCACATCGTCGCCCGCCTGATGACCGTAGGTGTCATTGAGTGCCTTGAAGTGATTGATATCGAATAGAATCAGGCAGGTTTGCAGCTTGTTGTCACCGCTCACCTGGCTGATCTCTTTCCAATAGTCGTCGAAGGCACTGCGGTTGAGTACTCCGGTTAAGTTATCCCGTTGGGTCAGATGCTGAAGTTGCTGGTTTCGCTCATCCAGTGTGGTATTCACTTGGTTCAATTGATTGTGATAACTGTCCAAGGAGTGTCTGATGGTATCTAACTCGGAAATCAGTAAAGGTGCATCCTCTGCTGTATCGAATCTCTTGTAAGGGTACTGCTTCAGTTCGTCGATATGTTGTGTGATGGCCATGATCGGGCGACTCACAAGCCAGGCGGCCAAAGGAAAAATCAGTAACGTAAGAATTGCGGTTATGCCGGCAAGCCTGAATAGAAAATCGGTCAGTTCAGCCTGTATGGCTTGACTGTATGGGTCACTGATCAGGCGGTAGTGTAGATGCTGCTTAAACTCCTCACTGGATAGGTTGTCCGACTGTTCGATGGCAATGTTGAACGTTGTCGGATCAGCGGTGCTGAAGTGATGGGATTCAATGATCGGCATCAACCGGTTGAGCGTTGAAATATATCCCAGAACTTTTTTGCTATGTTGATGAACGACCGGTTTTACAACCGTTACAAAGGGCTGGTATTCGCTGATCTCTATCCTATCTCCTAACTGATTAGGCTCAATACGATCGGGTAACAGAGAGGTATCGATAGAGGCCAGCACATTACCTTGAGCATCGTAGAGAGACAAGTCGAGGATATAGTCGGAGGTAAATCGGTTTTGTTTGGCTCGGTGGCGATACCAGTAGGTGTAGTAAGTTGGTTGCTGCAGCTGTTGTATCACCTCTTCCCAGGCAGCCAGCTGGAGTGTTTTCTGGCTGATGATATTCAGGGATTCCGACAATGCCGTAGAGATCTCCTGTTCCCCCAGTTGCTGATTGGTGTCGTGGAAGCGGTTGTTCAGCTTTTCGAGTTCGAGGTAGGTGAGGTGGCCCAGACTAAACAGCAGGAGTAAAAAAATGGCAACAAAAAAAGTCGTAAAGAGACTTAATGATATCGGTCTTATCTGCATACCTAAGAGCTTTCTTAATGTTATACCAATCAAAGCAACTGAATGATGCTATCGACTAAATCGAATTCATGGGAGTGATCGAAAAAGTGGTTGGCGCCTTCGATCTCGATAACATGGGCTTTGATATCCATGAGTGTCGGTTTCCATTCCGGGCTCAGTCGATTGTCTTTGCTGCCTAAAATGATACTTGGTTGTTTTGATAAACCAAGTAGTGCGTTAGTGACCTGGGTTTCATTCCAGTTGAGATAAGAGAGGTAGTGATCAGGCTGAGTTGGGTAGCTATCACAAAAAGCCAGGCGATAGTTTTGTATGCCATCCCGGCCCGTTGCCAGGTCTTCTTCGGCACGGTGTTTATCCACCGAACTCTCTTTTGCAACCGGACCCTGTGCAAATGCGATAAGACTGATCAAGATAGCATGATTGATCTGTTCCTGTTCAGGCTGGGCAGACAAATAGGCCAGTAGTGTCAAACTACCCATACTATGGCCGATCAGGGTGACTGGTTTGGAACTGTTTTTATGGAGCCAGTCTACCCATCGGGCCACCTCGCCCCGGTCCTGATCCATGCTATGGGTATGGATCGCCTCGCAGGGCAGACTTCGATTACGTTGGTCGATGCCTAAAGAGAGATTGGGTAACAGAACACTATACCCCTCATCGTGCAAGGCGTCGGCAACACGTCGAACGGTGAAAAAATCCCGTGTCTGCAGAAAACCGTGAAGGATCAATATCGGGGATTTGTCGTTGCCGGCATCCAGGTAGTCGGCGGTGGCGAGCAAACCGTTCTGCATGCGCAGTTGGATGGTATCCGCCGTGCAGTAGTGACTGTTTAGCAGCAGCAGAGCCAAGAGCAGTTTTGGTAATGGCTGAGCGATGATGTACTGCGTCAGGGTATGCATCCTTTACCTCCGATCGTCTCCCTTTCAGTTAGTAATTGTCAATTAACTTGGCGTACGGTGGTATGAGTGAAGTCAATAAAGCCAGGAAACGATCCGGTCGAGTTGCCGTGACGGGTCAATAATCAACACATCGAGCGCTCCACGTGTTACCATCCGCGCCCTATGCAATTGTCAGACTTCGATTATTTCCTACCGGATGAGCTTATCGCCCAATACCCTCCTGAGGAGCGTGGGTCGAGTCGTCTGTTAGTGCTCCCGTCAGGCCAGTCATCACCCCAAGATCTGCTGTTTTCCGATCTGCCAACATTGCTGTCGGCCGGAGATCTGCTGATCTTTAATGATACCCGGGTCATGAAAGCCAGGCTGCATGGCAAAAAGGAGACGGGTGGACGGGTTGAAGTGCTGATCGAGCGGGTCACGGAACCCACCCGGGCGTTGGCCCAGATCAGGGCGAGTAAATCACCCAAAATCAACACCAAACTTTTGTTTGGCAGGCAGCAGACCAGGGTCGAAGTGGCCGGCAGAGAGGGTGAGTTCTTTCAGCTGCATGCCCTTGATGAGGATTTTCATGCCTTAATGGAGCAGCAGGGTCATATGCCTTTGCCTCCCTACATTACCCGCCAGGATGAAGGGCTGGATGAGAGCCGTTATCAGACCGTATATGCAGAAAAGAGGGGAGCGGTGGCCGCCCCCACAGCGGGGCTCCATTTTTCGAATGAAATGTTGGCTGAACTGGCCGAGAAGGGCATCAACCAGGCCAGAGTGACCCTGCATGTGGGGGCCGGTACATTTCAACCGGTACGGGTTGACGATCTGGATCAGCACGTCATGCATCGGGAGTATGCGGAGGTTGATCAGACCGTTTGTGATCTCATTAAGAAAACCAAACAACAGAACGGGCGGATCATTGCGGTTGGCACAACCAGCGTGCGAAGTCTGGAGTCGGCGGCTCAAAGTGGTGTTTTGCAACCCTTTCGGGGCGATACCCGGCTGTTCATCCGTCCCGGCTTCCAGTTCAATGTGGTTGACGCAATGATCACCAATTTTCACCTGCCCCAGTCAACCCTGATGATGCTGGTTTCTGCATTTGGCGGTTACGAGCGGCTGATGAATGCTTATCGGCATGCTGTTGAGCAGCGTTATCGTTTCTTCAGTTATGGGGATGCGATGTTTCTCACGCCAGGGGAATAGACACCTGATGAAACGATCGGGGCATCAGTTTGGCCATAAATTGAGCAAGACTCTGAAAGAAAGGCAAAAAAAAGCGCGGCAGGGGTGCCGCGCTGAAGTATTCCACCAAAGGAGGATGGAGGAGTGTGTGCTGATGCGTAATGATCAGCACATTTGTATTTTCTAATATTATGAGAGCCGAAGTCAAGAAATATTAGGGATTTCCCTAATACCAGTTCACAGAACATAACATTTCCTAGGATTGTGCTTGATCATGCGTTGCATGGTCGGTCGACGATAGGCTTCCAGGATCAATTTGACGATGAAATTCAGTATCTTCCAGACTGATGGTGCTGCCCGCCGAGGGCAGTTGAGCTTTCCAAGGGGCCGCATAGAGACGCCGGCCTTCATGCCGGTAGGTACCTACGGGACGGTGAAAGCCATGACACCCGAGGAGTTGGTCGATATCGGTGCCGAGATCATCCTCGGCAACACCTTCCATTTGATGCTCAGGCCGGGAACCGATGTCATACAGGCCCACGGGGATCTGCATGATTTTATGCATTGGCAAAAGCCGATACTGACCGACTCCGGAGGTTTTCAGGTCTTCAGTCTGGGAGAGATGCGCAAGATCACCGAGAAAGGGGTGGATTTTCGTTCCCCGGTCGATGGCAGCAAGGTCTTCATGGGGCCTGAAGAGTCGATGCAAGTACAGCGAAAGCTCGGCTCCGATATCGTGATGGTGTTCGATGAGTGTACTCCCTATCCGGCGACCGAGGAGGAGGCCAGGCAATCCATGGAGCTCTCCCTTCGCTGGGCCAGACGTAGCCGGGATGCTCATGGGGATAACCCCTCCGCACTCTTCGGTATCGTCCAGGGGGGGATGTATGAAGGCCTGAGGGAGGCCTCCCTTGAGGGGCTCAAAGAGATCGGCTTCGATGGCTATGCCGTGGGCGGCCTGTCGGTAGGTGAGCCCCCGGCCGATCGATGGCGGGTGCTGGACCATCTCAGCAGCCGATTGCCTGCGGATAAACCCCACTACCTGATGGGGGTGGGGACTCCGGAGGATATTGTCGAATCGGTCGCCCGTGGTATCGATATGTTCGATTGCGTCATGCCGACCCGAAATGCCCGCAATGGCCATCTGTTTACCCACCAAGGAGCCGTGCGGATACGCCATGCGGCACATCAGTATGATGAGAGCCCGCTGGACCCACTCTGTGAGTGCTATACCTGTCGCAACTACAGTCGCGCCTATCTGCGCCATCTGGATAAATGCAATGAGATTCTCGGGGCCAGACTCAACACCATTCACAACCTCTACTACTACCAGAAACTGATGCGGGATATTCGTGCTGCAATAGAGGCGGAGCGCTTCGAAACGTTTCGAAAAGAGTTCTATGAAATGCGAACCGATCAAGCCGACTGATCCGGCAATATCACTTTGAAGGAGTACTAGGTTAACAGGCTCTAAGAGAATAAACCGCGAATGAACGCCAATCACCGCGAATTTACGCAAATAGAAGCGGTAATATTTGCGGCATTTTGCGGTGATTGGCGTTCATTGGCGGTTAATCTCTTAGGGTGGCCTATTCGGTGCGGTCGCCAGAGGTGTGCAGTCGGCAAAGGCCAAGATGGGGGATGAGTGTGAAATATCTGTCAATGGCAAGCCCTTGGAGAAGCTCTATTTTTAGCTCACCGATGGCATGAGTTTTTAGCTTGAGTCAGTTGCGGCTTTAGTGGAAGCTGTCCAGCCCTGCAGAGGTCAGCATCTGTCCATCACGGTCGATGATGACAGCCTCCACATCGTCGAGTGAATCGATGAGGGCCATGCCTGCTTCCGCCCCCAAGACGAAAATGCTGGTCGACAGGGCGTCTGTGCGAGTTGCGTTTGGACCGAGAATGGTGACGCTCTGAACATTCTTTGCGGAGTGCCCAGTCTTCGGGCTGATGATGTGGTGATACCTCACGCCATCGGCTTCAAAATATCGTTCATAGTCACCCGAGGTTGAAATCGCGGTATCGGCGAGGGGAAGCACCGCCGCCATGGCCGCCTTTTTCCTGGGCGCCTGAATGCCGATATGCCAGGGCCTGCCTCGATGGTCACCAATTAATCGACTATCACCACCGGCACTGATCAAGGCATGCTCAATCGCTCTTTCACGCAGCAGCGCAATACCCCGGTCGACGGCATAACCTTTGGCAATTCCCCCCAAGTCGATCTGTACGCCCTTGCGCAGGAAGCGGACTGTCTGGGTTTTTGCATCGAGTCGAATGTGTCGGTAGTCGATCAGCGGCAGGGCTTGTCGAGTGCTCTGTTGGTTGGGTTTTTTGCCTGTCCGGTAGTCATACTGGTGGCCGATCGAAGCAAAGGTGATATCAAAGGCACCCTGAGTCAATTTTGCATAGTTGTGGGACTCTTGCAGTAGATGAAATAACTCACTGGAAATATCGACCGCCACTTCAGCCGCCATCCGGTTCACCAGTGTGAGTTCACTGTCGGTTTTGTAGGGGCTCAGTTTTTCATCGAGGCGTTTGAACTCATCGATCACAGTGGCAATCGCCAGCTCACCCAGTGCCCGGTCTTCATGCCAGAGCTCTACATTTATACGGGTTCCCATAACGCTGGCCTGATCACTGAGCCATTCAGCCCGGCCCAAGGCCGGTAACAGCAGCAACAGCAGAAGCAGGCCCGATGCTCTCTTTATCATGGCTCTCGTTCAGTGGGCCGGTCGGGTTCGTTATTAGGATGGCAGAAAGTCGATCGGGTAGGAGACAACCGCGGTATCTACATCCTTATTGGGAAATTTGAACAGTTTGATGCGTGAGACCAGCTTGCGTTCCAGCTTCGGATTGTTCAGTTCCGAGGAGATGATCCGACACTTGCTCACCTTACCCGCTGGGGTGATGGTCAACTCCAGGACGACTTTGCCGCGTAACGAAGGATCTTTACGCAATGCGCGATTGTAAAGGGCATAGACCGCCCCCTTGTTCTGGTCAAACACCAGTTGAATCTCTTCTCTGGTACGGTTGCCTTTGTGATCTTTACCCCTGGCACCGCGATTGTTCGCCGCGGCCTCGCTGCCCTGGGTGATGTCCTTACTCTCAACCTGAGTGGTGGCGCGGTTACTCAGACCACTGCCACCTGTATCACGACTGAGCGCGGCGGTATTGATACCGCCACTGCCTTTGGTTGCACCGGAAGAGATGATCGAGCGTTGGCTGGTGTAGGTCTTGCGGCCCTCTTTGGAGAGTTTTTGTGCACCACGAACACTCGATACCACCGGGTCTTCCCGCAGGTCGGCGAGTTGATCGGCGAATGCCAGCAGACCGGAACTGGCGGCTTTTTTTCGCGCCGCTTCCGGAGAGGGTTTCTTCTTCGCGACCTGCTCAACCGGTTTCTTTTTCGGCTCGGGTTTTTTCTTGACCTCCGGCTTCTTCTCTTTTTTAGGTTTCGGTTTGGGCAGCTCTTTTTTGACGATCTTTTTAGGTTTTGGCGGTGGTGCCTGTTTCTGTTCCAGGATCAGCCGTGCCAGGCGGGGTGGCAGGGTCTGCTTCTTGAAGCGCTCCTTTTCCGGTAGCTGGACTATGGGTACCAAGAGCCCCAGGATCATCGCGATAAACAGAGTGGATACGATGATCAGATGAAAGCGGCGTTCATCGGCACTGGTATTGTTCCACGGCAGATGCTCGGAATGTCGGTATGAGACTCTCACAGGGTCTGCCCTCCCTTGTTTTGCTCAGCTTTTCTGAGCACAGCCAGGGAGACACGGGGATACTCGGATTGCGCACAGGTTGCCATCACCCGTTTCAGCAGGGCGTAGGGAATGCCTTTATCACCCATGATGGTGATCGCCCCTTTGAAAGGTTCAATACTGCTGCGTTTGGAACGCTCGGCATGACGCTGCAGCTCTTCCTGCAGGGCCGGCAGCAGGTTGCCTTCAGGCAGTGGCAGGGAGAGATCGATGACCCGATGACCCTGTACCAGTATCTCTCGCTGATTGACCATCACCACCAGGTTCTCTTTGGGTTTCACATCGGCCAGTGATTCGGGCAGGCTGAGGGCCTTGGCATTGGGCAATACCTGGACTTCGCCGGAATTGACCAGCAGAAAGAACACCAGGATGGTGAAGATATCCATCAGCGAGACCAGATTCAGTACCGCTGATCCTTTGTTTCTTCGGTGGTGGCGATCCATGCGTTTCGCACGACGCGACATCTTCATGAGGCGTTACCTTCATCCATTTTAGGAGCTTGGGAGGGTGGTGCGTCTCCCAGAGAGATCTCTGGAAAGAGCTCATATTGGACCACCGATCCGGACTCGACATTTTCAGTCATGCGTACAGCATCCATGACTTGAACCATGGTTTCGTAGTTGGTTTCCGGTTCAGAGAGAATGAACACACTGCGCTTGTCCTGAAAACGGACTTTGATCTGTACCAGCAGTTCATTCAGTGCCTTGACGTCATATCCTTCTGCGTTATTCGGGATACGACGGATCAATCCTCCCTGTCGATCGGCAACTTCCAGACTCGCTTTTCGAATGATGACTTCCAGTTGAAGCTCTTTGATCTGTTTCAACGTGCCTTCACTGGCCGGTGGCAGATAAAGTTCAATAATGGAAAAGCGGGAAAACGCCGCCGTGATCAGCAGAAAAGGGATCAGGATCACCATCAGGTTTAGAAAAGCGGTGATATTCAGTTCCGCTTCTTTGTGATGGTGGCGAAACCGGCCTCTCATGCCTTGCTCCTGGAGTAGGCCTTCTCGTTGAAGATGTTGAGGAATTTCACGGAGGCCATCTCCAGGCTGTCGACGATCGCCGTGGTTTTACTCTGCAGCAGGGCGTAGACCAGCAGTAGCGGAATCGCTGCCATCAGGCCGAAGGCGGTGGTGTTCATGGCCACCGAAATACTGGCGGAGAGCAGGTCGGCCTTCTCAGCCGGATCCGCATTGGAGACGGCGGTAAAGGCCTGGATCAGACCGATGATGGTACCCAGCAGTCCGAGCAGGGTGGCGATATTGGCCAGGGTGCTCAGATAGTGAGTGCGTTTCTCCATGCGTGGGATGGCTTCCATCAGGCCCTCTTCCATGGCGACCTCCACATCATCCCGGCGGCGCGCTGTGCGTGCCCTTGCCAGGCCATAGGTAAGCATGGTGCCGATTGCGGTCTTCGATTTGTTTGCCGTCTCCATGGCCGACTTGAAATCCCCGTCATTCAGATAGGGCAGAACCTTCTTCCAGGTGCGCTTGTTACTGCCTGTTGCCATGGTCAGGTAGATCCAGCGCTCTATGGCGATGGCAAGACCCCCGGCAAAGATCAGCAGTATCGGGTACATGAAGAGTCCGCCTTCCTGAAAGAAACGGATGATTGTGTCGATGAGTTCCATTGGGTTCTCCGTTATGATTCGACGAGGTTTATAAGACCTGATAACAGGTCATAACAAAATCAGGGTTGTTTGCCATAGGGCGTTCGCAGTCAAAATCTTTAGGGCTTTTCACCATATTGTTGATACCAATCGATCTGTCTGCGAAATACATCACGGTCCAACGGAGCGAGTAACTCATCCCGCCGACCGGTTTCCGGTGGCATCATCCCGGTTAATCGTTTTGCGGACCGCCAAGGCACCACATAGAGCACATTGGGCGACTCCTTGTTTCCGAAAATCGCTGTGCCTTCCAGGTCGAGGCGCTGTTCTGCAAAGCAGCTCCAGGAGCTGAGCATCAGCAGGCTCAGCAGCAGAGCGATCAAGCTTGAATGTTTTCTGTTCAGCATCCCGGTCACCTCTATTTACCGACCCGACGTTGCAAGTCGATGATCCAGTTCTCTATCTCTTTGTCTTTACTGCCCAGCATGGTTTGATACTGCTGATAGTGCTGCAAAGCCTGCTCTGGTTTTGCCAGATAGAGATCGTAAAGAATGCCAAGATTACGATGGGCAAGCAGATAGTCTGGCTGATGTTTCAGGGCGGCCTGATAGGCCTGTTCCGCCTGTTTGAATTTGCCCTGCATCCTCAGTGCAACCCCAAGCAGATTGTGCGCCGTTGAACTCTGCCCATCGATGGCCAGGGCGGCATGAAAGGATTGCTCTGCGGCCTGTGGCGTCGCTTCATCGAGCTGGATGATACCCAGGTCGATATGCGGGGCAGTCTGTTGCGGGTGCTCTTTGATCAGTACCTGAAGTTCATCCTTGGCCTGCTTGAGTCTGTTTTTCTTGTAAAGTCGATGGATCGACTGAAGCGCCTTGGTCAGTTTCGGATCTTTGCTTTCACTGGCTGGCGGAGCGGTCGCAACCGTGGCTGTGTTGCCATCATCACTCTGTTGCTGTGGTGTGGTCATGCTGCTGCAGCCGACTGTCAGCAGAATCAATCCAAGCACAGTCAGCCTGCTATTAATTGATTGCATCGATCCACCCCTCCCACTTTTCCTGCTTGGCATATCGGCCAGGAATCAGCTTGGCAAGTTCTGCAAAACTCTTTTTCACCCAATCGTCATAGATGCCTTGCGGCGCTCTTTCGATATTCGACTCATAGAGGGTGATGGCCTTCTCTTCGAAGGGGTAGGCCTGCTCTTCCAAGAGGATCTCATACTGTTCGAGCTCTTCCTCATTCAGCCCTTTGGGACGTTCGGATGACATCAACGCGGCACCGAACTGCTGGTAGATTTCGCCGATTCGATGGGTAGCCTCGGTGGTCACCTCAGCCACCCCGTATTCGGCGGCTTTCTTGTAGGCGTTGATCGCTGCCTGCATCTTGCTTTTCTTCGATTTCAGACTCTTTTCAATCGGTGCCTTGAGTTTTACCTTGCGGAATGCGCGTCGCGACGGATCGGCCAGCTGGATCGAGGCGGTGGCCGCCAGATAGCGGCTTCGCTCGGTGCGTTGTTTTCCGGCTTTGGCGTCGACTTTGATGATCTGCTTCATCCACCATTCCCGTTTGCCCCATTCGCCACTCTTTGCATAGAGTTCAACCAGTCGCTGTCTTGCCTCAAGGGCCGGGTCGTAGGGATTGGGAAAACGCTTTACATAGCTTTTATAGGCACTGATGGCCTGCTTGTTTTTGCCCGCTTTGTCATACAGCTCGGCAGCCTGCCAGCCGGCTTCACGCTGCAGCTGTTTATCGTCGCTCTGTTTTGAGATCAGGGCGAGTTGAGAGGCGGCCTTCAGGGACTCTCCGGACTCCATGTAGGCTAGCGCCAGTTTGCTGTCCACTTCGGGGATCAGTTCACTTTTCGGGTAGCGCTTCTTGTAGGCCTCGAGAATGGTCACTGCGCCGGCCCAGTCACCGGCCGCAATCAGGCTGGCGGCGGCATCGTATTCCGCTGTTGCGAGGATGGATGAAGCCGGGGCCAGTGCAGCGATACGCAGAAACTGTTTGGCCGCACCACCATGATCCCCTTTCGATCGTTGCGCCGATCCCTGTTGATAGATGCTGGCCGCCAATCGTTCTTCGAGTTTGCCGCGCTGTTTGTCTTTGCTGGAGGTCAGTGCAAGCGCCTGTTGATAGGCTTGTTCGGCCGCCTTGAAATCCTGCTGCTCAAAGGCGGCATGGGCGGCGATGATCCAGGCGGTGCGGCGCAGTTTTTTCTCGGCGGCCGGTTTCAGATTGGCCACCTGGAGGGCAGCCCCCCGGGCGCGTCCCAGATCCTTCAGATCGAGCAGCTGATCGGCCGCCTCGGTCAGCACCCTGGCACGACGGGAATCCTGTGGAAAGGTATCGCAAAACTTCAGGGCGCTCTCGACACCCTGCTTTCGCCAGGCGTCAGCGGGATCTTCACTGAGCTGTTTCTGTTGCGCCGCATAGGCGAGCAGGGCGGCATAACCCGCTTCCGCCCGTTTGTCATGGCTGGGTAGCTGGTAGGCGCTCTGTTCGTAGGCGTTTACCGCTTGCGGGTAGTTTTTCAGCTCAAACAGCAGCTCGCCCAGCAGGAAACTGATATTGCCCGCCTTCGGGTCTGTGGGAAAATTATCCAGATAGAGCCGGTACCAATGGGCCGCTTGTTGACCCTGTTTGGCCTGTTCGGCGGTGATCGCCTTACTCTTTTTGTTGCGGTTCTTCTGCGCCAGGGCGTGGTGGTATTCCGCCAGCTCTTTGAGGTAGACCCGCAACTGTTCACTCAACCAGCTCTGATCCTCCGCTGAGAGTTTTTGCCAGGCGTCACCGGCAACGGCATAGTGTTGCGTAAAGGATTTTTTGCTCTCGATGGCTTTAGCGGGAAAACCGTTCTTGGTGTAGATATCCACCACTTCCACCGACAATCTTGGGGATTGGGGGTGGGCCGGGTTCAGGTTGACGAAGGCCTGATAGGCATCCGCTGCATCCTGGATCCGCTCTTGTTTCAGATAGAGGTTGCCCAGACCCTGGTAGATCATATATTCGTAGTTGCGATGACCCTGGCGATCGAAGTACTGGCTTATCCGTTGTGCTCCGCCCAGTTCGGAAAAGGTCAGGCTGATGACCCTGAGGGTCTCTTTCAACAACTCCTGGTCGGCGGGTGAGAGTTTGCTGGTATCGATGACCTGTGTGTCACCCAGGTTTCTGTCGAGCAGCTGGGTGAAGGAGTCGAGGCCCTGTTCCACCTTGCGCTGCTTGAAGAGTGACCAGCCATGCTTGAACAGGGAGCGGTCGTAGTAGGGAGTCTGCTGCTGCTGTTTGAGGATGTCCCCATAAGCCTGCTCCGCATTGCTGAACCGCTGCTCAACAAAGAAACGCTCACCCTGTCTGAAACGGGCTTCCTGCCAGTGTTCGCTTTGCGGGTATTTTCTGATCAGGGTGTCCAGTGTCTGCATCATCGCCGACATCTCACCCTGTAATTCATAGGCTCTGGCCAATTGATAGAGCACCAGATCACTGGCGTTGTAGTCGGGATCGTTTTCCAGCAATCCCTGATAGAGTTCGATCGACTGACTCAGCTCTTCGCTGCTTGGTGCAGGCTCATCCGAACTCAGCAGCTTGGTCTCACTGCGTTCCAGTTCCAGATCGGCGAGACGACGGGTGGCTTCACTGTGCAGACGTTGATCCGGCTTGAGTTTCAGCAGGGCCCGATAGTTTTCGATCACCTCATCCCGCTCAGACGGGGCGATGGCACTCTGTTCAATCTTGACCGGTTCTGTCTCCAGATCCGCCAGGGTTGCCTCGGTGGGTCCTCCCCCTTTCAATACCGGGGAGGAGCAGCCGTAGGCCGTCAGACTCAACAGGCCGAGATAGAGAGCGGGTTTCACTGCGGCTGTACCCCTCTGTCCGTACTGATATCGAGCAGACTGGCCACCCCGAAACGCGCCTGGATCAGGTAGTTGTTAACCAGTGTTTTGCGTTGTTCCAGCCTGGCCAATGCCATCTCCTGAAGTCGTTTAGCCTGTTGCCTGCGCAGTGCTGTGACCTGCTCCAGCAATTCGGGAATGTTCTCCTGCAGGCGGTCTATGCGTCCAGATAGGTTGTCGAAGCGGTTCTCTGCCTGCTCTCTTGAAGCGGCCAGCTCTGTCTGTTGGACTTTCACCGATTCGATGTTGCGGGTCAGTGCCTTCATCTGTTTTTTCAGATTCCAAACCCGGGCCGGGTGTTCCGTAACGGTTCGCCAGATCAGGATCCCCTCCATCAGTTGGGCGATCTCCCGTTGTACTTGAAACTGTTCGGGGGAGGCGGATTGGCTGATCAGGGTGTCGATACGCTGCAGACGTTCGATCAGCTTCTTCTCCTCACCTGTCGCGAGAATAAATGCCGGCTCTTCTTCTGACACCGCCTGGTTGTAGTGTGCCTCCAGCGCAGTGTGCTGCTCCTGCAGCTGATTCAGTTTATCGCCCCTGAGAAAGGCTTCCACCCGGGGAAGCTGTTTCTTGTAGGTCTGCTGCTGGTTGTCGAGCATGGTGAGATAGGCGGTAATCTTGGTCTGCCACTCCTGCAGATTTTTCTCCAGTTCCAGCAGATCCTGGTAGTCCTGGAATCGCTCCTGAAACTGGTTACCGGTCAACAGAAAGGGCAGTAGCGTGTGCAGTTGCTGCTGATCTTCCCGGTTTTCCACCATCAGGCTGTCGGGGAAGCCCCCCTGATTGATCTGCTGAATGATCTGATCCACCGAGCCCAGAGTCTGATCGTAGGTGGTGATGGCGTTCTGATAGGCGTCCAGGGATTGTTGCTCGGCGTTCAGCTGGGCCAAAACATAGGGTATCGCCAGTTTGGCCTCGAGAACCGCCGGATCACTTGGGTTGCGGTCGGCCAGAAGTTGCCAGGGGGCGAGTGCCTGCTGTTGTTGGCCCTGTTGTAACGATGCCCAGCCGAGCCCAAGCAGGGCCTGGTTGCTTGAGGCCCCCTTGAGGCGTACTTTTTGCAGGGAGTCCTTGGCGGGTTGCGGTTGTTCCGCCTCCAGCAGCAGATAGCCCCGGGTGAGATTCGCTCGGTCCCTGATCGCTTTGATCTCCTCGCTATCCTGCTCCGTATGAGCGTCACCGATGGCTTTGAGAATCTCCAGGGCTTGGCTCGATTGATCACTCTGCAGTAGTGCCAATGCCCGGTTGAAATCTCCATACAGAGACCACTCGCTGTCACCGGAGATCTCCGTCAAGGACTCGACGGCATCGGTCGGTTTGTTGCGTTTCAGTGCGATCAGCCCTTCAAGGTGCTGTTTTTCATCTTTCGCATCGATCGGCTGTTCAGTACCGATCTGACTCAGCGCCTTGGCGGCGGCGGGATCCTCTCCCCGGCGGTAACGGGATTTGCCCAACTGCAGCCAGGCTTTGTTCTCAATTTCAGGTGTGGCGGTTGTCTTCAGCACCCGGTTGAACAGGCTTTCCGCTGTATCCGGCATGCCATAGGCCAGATAGAGACCGCCAAGCAGCAGCTCTGGTTCGTCCGCATAGTTCTTCATCAACCCCTGCTTTCTCGCCGAGAGCAGACGTACTATGGCTGGAAAATAGGCCTCCTGGTAGAGCTGGAAGAGTGCCTCACCATAGTGCAGATCACGCAATTCCTGGGGCTCTCCCGGTTTTATCTCCGCGCTTGCGGTGATCGGGAGGGCCAGGCAGGTGGTGAGGAGCAGACGGGGTATCAGACCGTATGGCACCTATCTCACTCCCACTCCCGGATCTCGAAATCCGGCTGCTGCAGTGCCGCGCTATCGACGATCTTGAGCTCCAGGTATTTGGGTCCCAGGCCTTTCTCGAAACTGACGGTGGCGCCCCGTTTATAATCCCGGCCTTTGGGCCCGACACCGGTGAAGAAGGCAACCAGTTCATGAGTGCCCGCTTTCAGGTTTCCCAGATAGATCCGCTGTACACCACCCCGTTGCAGCGCCTTCAGTTCACGCTCTGTATAGAGGTGGTTGGAGAGCTCCTTGTTATCGATCTGCAGTTGGACGGAATCGAGTTTGAAGTAGGTGCCGATGTCCAGGGAGAGAAATACCGAGACCTGGGTATTCCCCGGAAACAGCAGCTCCTCCTCGAGGATGAAGAGTTCACGGTTCAACTCGATCACTGCCTTTTTCAAGCTCTCGACCTGTTTGTCCAGCCCCTGGTCGGCCTGGGCAGGATCAGCGGCCCAGGAGGGCAGACTGAGGCAACAGGCGAGGAGAAATAGATAGCGGAATAAGATCTTCAAGATGTCATTTCCCGGGTCATGAATAAAACTATGTTATGAAGAAACAAATCTATATGAATTAGTGTGTTGCGTTTGCGATCATAGTCACAGGTTGATCTTGGAAGTTGGTAAAAAATGCCCAAACAAGCAAATCATATGTGATGTTGCCGGTAATCGCTACGATTTGCTGATGATTCGGGTTTACCGCTGAAGCTGGCTTAGAGTCCTGTGCAATCTTAATTGATCGCGATTACTCAAGTATTAATTGAATTTATTATAAAAACTAGGGTCATAGGCGTTACGTCGTTTGTGGTTGTATGTAATATTTAGCAGACAGTCATCCTGTAACAAGAACTAACTCCTTGTCGATTACCTTCATGTTGATCGGCTTAAACACTGTCTCTCGATTTTGCTTCATGGGTAAAATTAACCGGTTCTGTCGATCCTGGGAAGGGGATTCCTCGTTTTTGATCATTTTTTGGTCAATCGTCCTGCTTTGCCTGGCAACGATCGGGGTGGCTCAGGCCAGCCAGCCCGAACCTTTTCATGTGCGCAATATGAATCCCTTCACCCTGTTGCATGGTCTTCCGGTGGCCACCCCCTCCGAACTACTCGGTGATCAACAGACCAGCCTCAGCCTGCAGCTGGATGTGGCCAACACCTCGATGGAGACAATCGAGGAGAACGAGCAGGTGACATTGGATGGGGAGACCTACCGGGTGGCCCTGACCTGGCAGCGGGGGATCGGCTCAGGTTGGCAGGTCGGTGTCGAACTGCCCTACCTCTCCCACCGGGGTGGCGGCTTGGACAGCCTGATCGAAAACTGGCACGACCTGTTTGGTTTTTCCAATTCTGACCGGGACGACTGGAAGCAGAACCAGTTGCGCTATATCTATATCCGGAATGGGGTGACTGAAGTCGATATCCAGGAGAAGGTCAGTGGTGTCGGCGATATCCAGCTTCAGCTCTCCCGGGAACTGAGCCTGGCGGATGAAGAGATGAGAGCTTCCGTGCATATGGGTTTGAAGCTGCCTACCGGGGATGAGGAGTCACTGCTGGGGAGCGGTGCGCCTGACCTGTCGATCTGGCTTACCGGTTCTGACCGCAATTTGCTGGCGAACTGGCCCTTTGGCGGTTATGGCCATATGGGCGTGCTGTTGATGGGTAAGGCGGAGGTGCTCGAGAAGGACCAGCGGGAGTTTGTGATGTTCGGTACTCTGGGTATCAACTGGCGGGTCTATCAGTGGCTGGATCTGAAGGCCCAGGTCGATGCTCACACGCCCTTTTATCACAGCAGCTCGGAGCAACTGGGCGGCTCAGCGGTGATGCTGACTTTCGGCGGAACCATACCCCTGGAAGGTGGCGATCATATCGATCTCTCTTTGGGGGAGAACATGACCACCGATATGGTGCCGGATTTGATCTTCAACATGAGGTATGAGGCCAGATTTTAAAACCGGCTTAACCTTTCTCCTGTTTAGCGGGATTCCTGCCGCCACTTCGCAGCGCCATGAGAATTAATACAATACCCGCGGCGATAAAGGGCAGGCTGAGCATCTGACCTGTACTCAACCAGACATCGGTGGTGTAAGCGGCCTGTTTGGTTTTGACAAACTCGACCAGAAACCGGGTGGTGAAAACACCGACCAGAAACATCCCGAATATCAGCCCATCCTGAATCTTCAGGCGCATGCGCCGGTAGAACAGCATCAGTGCGATAAAGATCAGCCCATAACCAATCGCTTCATAGAGCTGTGCCGGGTGTCGGGGGATCTGGTCGATCCGTTCGAAGATGAATGCCCAGGGAAGATTGGTCGGCGTACCGTAGATTTCCGAGTTAAACAGATTTCCCAGACGAATCAGCATGCCGACCAGCGCGGTCGGTATGGCAAAGCGGTCGAGCAGCCAGAGAAAGGTCTCACCGGACTGGCGTTTGTGGATATAGAGTGCAAGGATTACCCCGAGTCCACCCCCATGGCTGGCCAATCCCCCCTCCCAGAAGGCCAGTATCTTCCACGGGTGGGTGAGGAAGTAGGCTGGATCGTAGAGCAGGCAGTGGCCCAATCGGGCACCGGCGATTGTCGCAATGACCAGGTAGATGGAGAGGCGTTCCAGGTGCGCAGCATCTCTGCCGTCGTTTTGATAGATCCAATAGATGGTCTGATAGCCCAGCAGATAGGCCAGAGCGAAGAGGGCGCCGTACCAGCGAATCTCCAGCCCGGCGAAGGCAATCAGTGTGGGGTCGATATTCCAAACGATGAAATCGAGGGCTTGTGGCTCCATCTCGGGATTTTTCCTGGGGGATAACTGCAGGGGTGAATTCTAATCAATCGTTGCCTGGATTGGCAGCTGTTTTTATCGCGACCCCCTATGCAGGGTTTGCAGGCTTGTCGGGAAAGCTGATCAGTGCTGTCAGATAGAGCAGAATCGCGCAGAGTAGAACGGCTTTGAAGCCGTACTCTATGGCAATCACTGTGGAGAGTCCGGCACTGATCACTGAAGCGTAGCCATTGATACCCCAGGCCCAGGGAATCTGCTCGGCACGGGTCTGTTTCAACGCAGCGATCGCCAGCGGAAAAGGCATCCCCATGCAGATTGCCATCGGTGCAATCAGCAGGATGGATAGAGTGATTTTCGTTGCCATGGGGAGATGGATAAGGGCATCGAACAGCTCAGGGAGTATCAGCAGATAACCCAGGCCGATGGCACACAGCATGAGTATCGCCTTAGTGGCACTCTGCTTGTAGTTCTGGTTGTGTGAAAGCCGTTCGCTTAGATAGCTGCCCAGGCCGGAGAAACATAAAAAGGCCGTCAGGGATGCGGCGATGGCGTAGATCGGGTGATGCAGAAAGAGCTGGAATTTCTGAATGGTCCCGATCTCGATCAGCAGAAACGCCAGACCGATGGCAGCGAAATAGCCGATAACCGATCCATTCAAACTGCTCCCACCGGCCGGAGGTGTGCTTTTTGGCCTGAACAGCAGAGGCAGCAGGATCAACAGAGCACTGAGCAGACCGGTGATTCCCAGACTGAGCAGCAGCACCACATAGCCCCATTCAATCAGTGGCATGCCGCCGCTGCCGCGCAGCTTCATCGCCTCGAAAAAGCTCTGCCATTTAAAGAAGTGGTTGAAATAGGGGCGATCGTCGCTAGCGGGCTGCAGTTCAAATTTATAGTTGTTGATCAGCGCATCCAGCTCTCCCGAGACAATTTGTCGGTTTGCCTGATAGAAGCTGGCTTCGCTAAGTCGGTTGTATCGATTGCTCTGCTCCGCTTTGAGCTGGTGATGGTATGCCTGGTCGAACAATCGGCTGCGGCAGAACTGCTCGGCTCTCTCCAGCTCGCTCTGGGTAAACAGGCCGTTTTTGATCAGCAGAGTGCTGGTCTGCCAGTTGCGAATCATCAGCAGGCGTTTTTCGATCTCATCATGATGCATGGATTCGAGTGCCTGGTAGGCCGTCGCGAAAAGTTTCAGGCTGTCCCTGGGAGGTAACTTGATCCAACGGGTGATGGAGAGGATGCCGTCCGGACGCAGTTTGGAAAGATAGAGTTGCATCGCCTCACGGGTATAGAGATAGCTCTCATTGAGTGCATAGAGTCCGGATGAGGAGGCGCTGGCACCGTCGGTCAGTGACAGTTTGATCAGGTCATATTGCTGTCGGCTCTCCAGCAGATAGTCCCTGGCCTCTTTGATATGGAGCCGAGTGAACGGGTTGTCGTAGACCGGTCCGGCAAAGGGTCGGTAATCGTGGTTGACCAGTTCGACGATCTGCGGGTTGAGTTCCAACGCATCGATTGAGTTAACCCGGTGATAGTGAGCCTGCAACAGGTCTGTACCTGTACCACTGCCGATCACCAGTAACTTGTCAGGTGTTTTCAGATGGTAGGCCAGTGCCGAGGTTGTCTGGTCAAGATAACTCAGCTCCTCGATACGTTGCGGATAACGGGTGATGGCACTCATGTTGTCCCCATCGATGAACAGGCCGATCTGCTCAAGGGGCTCAGCGGTATTCAGCAGGCTCAGTCCCGGTGCATGCCGAAAAGGTACCTGGGGATTGACCACCAGGCTCAGGTGACCCAGTGGGCTGGCCCGTTGATCGATGACCGTAGCGCCTTTGATGTTGAGTGTCTGGGCCAGTGATTTGTATGGCGAATAGATCAGTTTGAGATCAGGGGTAAGCACCAATAAAAAACCTGTAATGCCAACCGTCACCAGTTGCAGGGCTGTTTTGTGCTTTGTGCCTGTCTCCTGAATCGCGATCAGCGTTGCAACCATAGCGGCCAGACTTATGCCGATCAGCAAATGTTGCGGCATGACAAAATACATGGCGATCAAAGTGATGATCGCACCGAACCCGGCGCCGATCAGATCAGCGGCATAGAGCTTTGAGATATCGCTGCGCGGATAGTGCATGAAGGTCATGCAGATGGCCGAGGCGGCAAAGGCAAAAGGCAGCGCCAGCAGCAGGAAGATCAGAATCAGTCTGAGTGTCTGGGCGGGATTCCAAAACAACTCTTCGATATTGAAGCTGATCGATTGTGCGAGCATGAATCCGCTGATACTGGTTATGGCAAACAGCAGTAGTGCGATGCTGTAGAGTTGACTGAATCGGCGTAATACGATGGCTGGTCTGAGGTAGAGCAGGCTGCCGCTGATACCATAACCAAGTAGCGCCAGAGCGATCACCAAGTAGGCGAAATGGTGCCACTGAATAATGGAAAAGAGGCGCATCAGCAACAGTTCATAACCCAGTGCCGATGCGGAGAGCAGCATCAGTGAGATGTAGGGTGGCGTACTTCTGTCGCTCACAACTCGGACTTGTTGATCAGCGGCACGAATCGAACCGGCAGAACCTGCCTTACTGTCACTTCATTCTGCTGCTCCTTATTCACCAACAGCAGTTGCTGGGTCATGAAACGACTGCCTACAGGTATGATCATTTTACCGCCGGGCTTCAGCTGCTCGATCAGTGGAGGAGGGATGTGACTGGCTGCGGCGGTCACGATGATGATGTCGAATGGCGCTTCTGAAGCCCACCCGTGATAGCCATCCTCGATGGCAACTTCGATATTCCGGTAGCCGAGTTTCTGCAGGCGTTCGTTGGCAAGCCGGCCTAATGGTTCCACGATCTCCATGGAGAACACCTGCTTCACAAGGCGCGACATCACCGCAGCCTGATAGCCGGAGCCGGTACCGATCTCCAAGGCCTTGTGATGCGCTTCGGGAGCGATCAGGTCGGTCATGATGGCGACGATGTAGGGTTGTGAAATGGTCTGTCCGTAGCCGATCGGCAAGGGTCTGTTTTCATAGGCTGAATCCCGTTGTGCGTCAGGTACGAACAGATGGCGCGGAACCGTTTGTAGGGCTTTTATGACTCGTTCATCAAGGTGTTTCTTCTCAAGGTAGTCACTGGTGTGGCGTACTTCCCGTTGAATGGTCTGTACCATTCTCTGTCTGGCTTGGGTAAATCCTTGATCCGTTTGTTGGGCTGTCAAGCTTGTGGCCATCAGGCTTAACAGCAGAGCCGTGAAAAGTTGTCGAGTCTTCAACATGGTGCAGCCCCGCTACTGTGCGGAATGAATATTATTGGCCGCGAATGGACGCCAATCACCGCGACTATTCGCCAATAAGTATGCAGTTCCCGATGGTTATAAAATTTGTCATCCCAGCGTATGCCCACTGCTGTCCAGAAAAATCAGTGCGTCTGTGTTTATTCGATGATCATGGCGATGCTTCGCCTTATTACTAACCTGACCATCAGTATTAAAACTGATGGTAGCTCAGTAGACGCCAAGGCGCTTCATTGTGTTTAATCAAAGCTTTTTTTGGTGGGGCATGGCCCCACCCTACACCCTGAAATCAATGGTAGGGTGGGGCCATGCCCCACCAAATACGCTTTAAGTACGCACCATTCAGGTCTGTTTAGTCTGGCCTTGTGCAGTTTATGAATCTTTGCTTGTGAGTCGCCGCCATGGCTTATACTCTTCAAAAACAAGTTC
>JAKSBX010000085.1 GCA_022360905.1 Chromatiales bacterium | reverse complement strand
ACCAAAAGAAAGGGCGCCCGGCCGTCACGCCCCTTCGGGTCCGCTGCGATGCTCGGCAAAAACCGGCGGGCCTGAAACTCGCTTTGCTCAAACAGTCAGGCCCGCTGATCGGTTTTTGCCTGCGCTTCTCGCTCGTGCCGGAACGGTATTCAGAGGTGGTGAATTCTGGTTTGTGAGCCAGTGGTTTTTTTGTCCACTAATGAAAGTGAATAGATGCAAATGTTGCTGAACCGGTTACGTATTTTTGGCGATCATTCGCCGCTTGAATTCCTAAACTAAAAAAACTTGTTGATCCTTTCATCATCTTGGATCGCCTGGATTGATCTGCAATACTCAAATTGGCTGGATTGGTTCTCCTGAGCTAGGCTTTTCTCCTAACTGTATTGATAAGAAAGTTTGTCTGATTGCTGCTCTCCAGAGTGGATTCTCATGGCAAGCAAATAACTTCAGGAACAACAATGAATAAGATCGCCATTTTTACCTGGGATGAACTTGAACCGCTTAACCCTACCTATGCACTGGTCGCCGATGTGGATCTGGTTGTGATCCGCTGGCAGGAGGGGGATCAGGTGTCGGTGCTGTATGGGCGTTGTGCACATCGTGGCGCTCTGATGGCGGATGGTCGTATCGAGGGTGAGGATCTGATCTGCGGTCTGCACGATTGGGATTATGGCTATAAAACCGGAGTGAGTTCCTATAATCCAGCTGAAAAACTCAACCGTTTTCAAGCCTGGGTTGAAGAGGGACAGGTCTGGGTGGATGAGGATGAGATCAGGGCCTGGGCGCAACAGAATCCTCAACCCTATCAGCGTGAGCAATATCAGGGGCTCTACAAGGATCTGCATGGCGGCCCTGAAGAACCTCACTATAAATACATCCAGCATCTGGCTGAGCATGGCCTGTCGAAGGTGGGGCATCACGGACGGGTCAGTGCCATGGGAGTGCCCCGGGATCAGCTCCCGAAGTGGGAGCAGATCCAGTTGGTGACAGCCCAGTTACATCGGGTGCCACTGCTCGATGAGCATCCGGTGGGAACCGATGTGGTGATTGGACCCAAGGCAAAAAAACCGCTCCACTTGGATCGTCCCCTGTTCGTCTCCGATATGAGTTTCGGTGCTCTCTCCGAGGAAGCCAAGGTCGCTTTGGCCAAGGGAGCGGAGCTGGCCGGTACCGGTATCTGTTCCGGAGAGGGAGGCATGCTGCCCGATGAGCAGGGCGCAAACAGTCGCTATCTCTATGAGCTGGCATCGGCCCGTTTCGGCTATTCGATGACCAAGGTGAAACAGTGCCAGGCATTTCATTTCAAGTGCGGGCAGGGCGCGAAGACCGGTACCGGTGGACATCTGCCGGGGAATAAGGTCAAAGGTCGTATCGCTGAAGTCAGAGGGCTAGAGGAGGGGCAGCCGGCCGTCTCGCCATCAAGATTTCCCGATTGGCAGCATGTCGAAGATTATCGGCGTTTTGCGATTGAGGTTCGCCAACAGACCGGCGGTATACCGGTTGGCGTCAAGCTTTCAGCGCAGCACATCGAAAGGGATATTGAAGCCGCACTGGAGATCGGGGTCGACTACATCATCCTGGACGGTCGGGGAGGCGGTACCGGTGCTGCGCCGCTGATCTTCCGTGACAATATCTCGGTGCCGACGATTCCCGCTCTGGCCAGAGCGCGTCGCTATCTGGATAGAAAGGGCCGGGATGATGTATCGCTGATCATCACCGGTGGTCTCAGGCTGCCGGCCGATTTCATTAAGGCGCTGGCACTGGGCGCCGATGCGATTGCTGTTTCCAACTCGGCACTGCAGGCCATCGGCTGCCTGGGGATGCGTGCCTGTCACACCAATAACTGCCCGGTGGGTATTGCCACACAGAAAGCGGAATTGCGACAGCGCCTGAAGATCGAGAAGGGGGCCGAACAGTTGAACAACTTCTTCCGCGCATCAACCGAATTGATGCAGGTGATGGCACGGGCCTGTGGCCATGATCACCTGAACGGATTCACCCTTGATGACCTGACCACTTTCGATCGGGAGATGGCCCATCTGACTGGTATCGCCTATGCGGGTGTCTCATTAAGCTGAATTGTAAAGCGGCTTGCTGACGTTGATTTCAATCAGCTAATAAGTTGATAACAGTGGAAGTTAAGTAGCTGTCGATCTATTCTTGATAACTCTCATCACTTGAAAGTAGAGATCTCCAGCCGGGGTACATGGTCTTGTTTAGACGAGGCTGTTTAGGGTGGGTGACCACTTGGATGGGTTAATTGAACAGTAGAAAAATATTCCTCGTCCTGACACTGCTGATACTACTCAGCGATCTGATTTTTGTTGGGATCAACTACTACGCCAGCCGGCACGCCTTGAATCTCACCCTGGATCGTAATGGCAAAAATCTCAAGCATGCCTATCAGCTCACGCTGGAGCTTGTCTATGAGAACATGTTGCAAATCTCGACCTATATCGCCAGCCAGCAAAATGTTCAGCAGCTGTTTCTTGCCGGTAAGCAGGCTGTGGCACATGAGGGCGGCGGGGCTGGCGGAGCGCTGGCGGCTGATGTCAGGGAGAGGCTCTATCGGTCACTCATACCCAGCTGGTCGCCATTGATGGAGCGCTACGGCGCCAGACAGCTCCACTTTCATCTTGGTCCCGGGTCGCTCAGTTTTCTTCGAGTGCACAAGCCAAAGAAATTCGGTGACCGAATGGATGATGTTCGCCATATCATTGTCGACAGCTTCCGGGAGAAGGAGGCCAAGGTCGGTTTTGAGATCGGCCGGGTATATGCCGGGTTGCGCGGGGTGACGCCGGTCTGGTCAGCGGCGGGGCTGGGCGATTCTGAGCTGATCGGGGTGCTCGAAGTTGGTTCTTCCTATCAAACCGTATTGGATAAGATCAACCAACAAACCGGTGTTGAGATGATGGTGCTGTTGAATCAGGAAAAGGTCCACTCTGCCATGTGGCCGGAATCCATCCGCAAACAAATCGTAAAACTGTCCGATGAGTCGTCCTGCTATATTGAAGCCATTTCGAATTCGATTGTCTCGGAGGTGTTGGGCAATTGCGAAGAGCTGGAGCCCTATAAACATAAATTGCGTACCTTTACGCACAGTCATAGAGATCGGTTCTACGGCATTACTCACTTTCCACTGCACGACTACCTGTCTCAAGCCGCTGGTGAGATGAAGCAAGTCGGTATGGTGGTGATGCTGATGGATGTTACCGAGGCGGTTATGGCCAACAAGCAGCAACTGAAGCTCAATCTGATCTACGCTGTCGTTGGCTTTGCTGTGATCGAGGTGTTGCTCTATCTGGTGATTGTTTACGGGTCCAGGAGGGTGCATTCGCTCATCGATCAGCAGACGGATGAGATTCATCGTCTAAAAGAGTTTTACAAAAATCGCTCAGAGCGGGATAGCTTGACCGCGCTCTATAATCACCGCTGCTTCAATGAGCGTTTGCACCAGGAGATGAGCCGATCCAAACGCTCGGATGCCCAGCTCAGTCTGCTGATGTGCGATCTCGATAATTTCAAGGGAATCAATGATCGTTTCGGTCACTTGGCGGGTGATGCGGTTCTTCAGCAGGTGGCTGCGATCATTCAACAACTGATACGCCATAGTGATTTTGCCGGTCGATACGGGGGTGAGGAGTTTATTATTGCGCTGCCCGAGACAGGTTTGCGTGATGCGGCGGCGATTGCGCAGCGTTTGGTCGAGCACATTGCCGGTCTGGATCTGGATGAGCTCGATGGACAGCAAGTCACTGCCAGTGTGGGTGCCGCCATGTGGGATGGTCAGCAGAGTCTCAGCGAGTTGATTCAAAACGCCGACAGCGCGCTCTACAACGCCAAACAAAAGGGCAAGAATAGGGTTGTATCCGCATCATGATTATGTATCTACCTATCTGATTTTAATATAAAAATAAAATGATTATTGCTTTAAGGCAGCAGCGAAATGGCTGCCTCGACAAAGCACATCAGCCGGGCGATTCAGCTCACCATTGGAGACTCCAGACTCATCTTTTGAGCTCGAATCGGGTTAGAATAGCCAGGCCTTCCGGCAGTAAAAGCGTAACCGGATTTCCGATCAGTTGTGGGATCCTGATGGGGCTGTTCACCGCTTCTCCGCCATATCAACAAGTCACAGGGGTGACATGACAGTAAATTTTGTACATCTTCGGGTTCATTCGGAGTATTCACTGGTTGACGGCCTGGTCAGGGTCAAGCCTCTGGTCAAGCAGGTGGCGGAGCAGGGGATGCCGGCTGTCGCCCTGACCGATCAATCCAATCTGTTCGCCCTGGTGCGTTTCTATCAGGCGGCGCTGGCGGCCGGGGTCAAGCCGATCGCCGGGGTGGATGCCTGGATCCGTAATCCGGACGATGTGAACACCCCCTATCGACTGGTGCTGCTGGTGCAAAATCAGGCGGGTTACCAGAATCTGACCCGACTGGTATCCCGCAGCTACCGGGAAGGTCAGCACCTGGGTCGGCCTCTCATGGAACGGGATTGGCTGGTGGGCAATACCGAGGGCCTGATTGCCTTGTCAGCGGGTCGACACGGTGATGTGGGCCGGGCGCTACTGGCTGATCATCCCGCCCTGGCGGAACAACTGCTGAAGGGTTGGCTCGAGCTATTTGGCGACCGCTACTATCTCGAACTGCATCGAACCGGACGACAGGATGAGGAGCGCTGTCTGCATCAGAGTGTGGCACTGGCGACTGAGTTCGGGGTGCCGGTGGTGGCCACCAACGACACCCACTTTCTCCAACAGAGTGACTTCGATGCCCATGAAGTGCGGGTCTGTATCCATGAGGGTCGTACCATCGACGATCCACGGCGGCCGAAAAACTATAGCGATCAGCAGTATCTGCGCAGCCCGGAAGAGATGGCGGAGCTGTTTTCCGATATCCCCGAGGCGTTGCAAAACAGCGTCGAGATCGCCAAGCGCTGCACCATCGAGCTGACCCTGGGGAAAAACTTTCTGCCCGATTTCCCGATACCCGAAGGGATGACCATCGAGGAGTTTCTCGAAGCGGAGTCCCGCAAAGGTCTTAATTGGCGGTTGAACTCGATCTTCGATACCGAGTCGGCGGAGTTTGCCGAGCAGCGCAAGGTCTATGACGAACGTCTGCAGGTGGAACTCGATGTGATCAACACAATGGGATTTCCGGGCTACTTTCTGATCGTTGCCGACTTCATTCAGTGGGCAAAGGACAACGATATTCCCGTTGGTCCGGGGCGTGGTTCAGGCGCCGGATCCCTGGTTGCCTACGCACTCAAAATCACCGATCTCGATCCGATCGAGCACGAGCTGCTGTTTGAGCGTTTTCTCAATCCAGAGCGTGTCTCCATGCCCGACTTCGATGTGGATTTCTGCATGGACAAGCGGGATCAGGTGATCGACTACGTGGCTCAGCGCTACGGACGGGATTCGGTCTCGCAGATCATCACCTACGGCTCCATGGCCGCCAAGGCCGTGGTACGGGATGTGGGGCGTGTGCTCGGTCATCCCTATGGTTTTACCGATCGGGTGGCGAAAATGATCCCCTTCGAGATCGGCATGACCCTGGACAAAGCGCTGGAGGAAAGTGATGACCTCAAGCAGTCCTATCAGACCGATGAGGAGGTGGGTGAACTCATCGATATGGCGAAGAAGTTGGAGGGTTGCGCACGCAATGCGGGCAAACATGCCGGTGGTGTGGTGATCTCACCGGGACTGCTTACCGACTTCACCCCGCTCTACTGCGAAGCCAATGGCGAAGGGCTGGTGACCCAGTTCGATAAGGACGATGTGGAGAAGGTTGGGCTGGTCAAATTCGACTTTCTCGGCCTGCGTACCCTAACCATCGTCGATTGGGCGCTAAAGGCGGTCAATGCAGATCGCCTCAAGCAGAATCTTGAGCCTCTGGATATCAATGCCATCGCCATGGATGACGAGCGCTCATTTCAATTGCTGAAAAGTGCCGAGACCACCGCGGTATTCCAGCTTGAATCCCGCGGTATGAAGGAGTTGATCAAAAAGCTGCAACCCGACTGCTTCGACGATATCACCGCGTTGGTTGCCCTGTTCCGACCCGGGCCGCTGCAGTCGGGCATGGTGGATGATTTCATCAATCGAAAACATGGTCGTGCGGAAGTTGCCTACCCCCATCCGGATCTGGAGCCGATCCTCAAACCCACTTATGGGGTTATCCTCTACCAGGAACAGGTCATGCAGATCGCCCAGGTGCTGGCCGGCTACTCGCTGGGTGGTGCCGACCTGTTACGTCGGGCGATGGGTAAAAAGAAGCCTGAGGAGATGGCCAAACAGGGGGAGATCTTTCGTAAAGGCGCCGTGGAGCGGGGCGTTGAGGAAGAGACAGCCACCTACATCTTCGACCTGATGGAGAAGTTTGCCGGATACGGTTTCAACAAATCCCACTCGGCGGCCTATGCCCTGGTCTCTTACCAGACCATGTGGCTGAAGGCACACTACCCGGCCGCTTTCATGGCGGCGGTCTGCTCCGCGGATATGGACAATACGGACAAAGTGGTGCCGCTGATCGAAGAGTGTCGGCGTATGAAACTGAAGGTGGAAGCGCCCCAGGTCAATCTCTCCCACTATAAGTTCACCGCGATCGATGAAAAGACCGTAGTCTATGGCCTGGGTGCGATCAAAGGAGTCGGCGAGTCTGCCATCGAATCGGTGATTCAGGAGCGGGAGAGTCACGGGGTGTTCGAGGATATCTTTGAATTCTGCCGGCGTATCGATCTGCGCAAGGTCAACCGACGGGTGCTTGAGTCGCTGATCCGTGCCGGTGCCCTGGATGGCCTGGGAGCCAACCGGGCAACCCTGATGCTGCAGCTGCCCCTGGCGCTGAAGCTGGCCGAACAACACCACGCCATGGAAGCGGTCGGACAGAATGATCTGTTCGGTATGGGAGAGCCGCAACCGACTGAGGAGAGCCACACCCAGGTGATTCCGAAGGATGTGGAAGAGTGGGAGGAGGAGCAGCGCCTGCAGGGAGAGAAAGAGACCCTGGGACTCTATCTCACGGGCCATCCCATCGATCGTTATCTGGGGGAACTCGGCTATATCTGCAGCAGTCGCATCGGCGATCTGAGCCTTGACAGTGCGCCCGCCGGTGGACAGCGTCGCCGTGGCGTTCCGGTGGTTGTCAGTGGCCTGGTGGTTACCGCCTCCCATCGCCAGACCCAGCGTGGCCGCATGGGTACCCTGCTGTTGGATGATCGCAGCGGGCGTATCGAGTGCACCTTGTTCAATGAGAACTATGAGCAGCATCGGGATCTGATATCGGCGGATAAGATCCTGGTGGTTTCAGGGATGCTCAACTATGACGAGTTTCGTGGCGGGTTGAGCATCCGCGCCGACAATCTGCTGAGCATAGAGCAGGCCAGATCCCACTATGCCCGACTGCTGAATATTCAGATGCGAACCGATCGGCTGGAGCCGGGACAACTCTGTGAAAGCCTGGAGCAGACACTCTCTCCCTACCTGGGGGGCACCACCGGAGTGAGACTCCACTATCGGAATGAGCAGGCCAGCGGCGATATTCAATTGGGTAAGGATTGGCGGGTCAATCCCACCGACGAACTGTTGAAGCGCCTGGAGCAGCTGTTCGGGGTGGGCTCGGTCAGTGTGGGTTATCGGCAGTCCGGTGGTCAGGCTGCATTTTCCAAAGAGCAGCCACCGGCCGCCAACCGGCAAAGACCGGCGAGCGGTGGCTGAGCCGTT
>JAKSBX010000224.1 GCA_022360905.1 Chromatiales bacterium | reverse complement strand
CTTAGCACTCAGGGTATAGTGAGAAGGCAGCAGGATCCTCTTCACCTGAAATTCGTATTAATCTGTATCGACAATCGGTATGGAAGATTTAGTCGGTTAGTTCTCAGGTTGAATGCTGGACATCAAATAAACAACTATATCGGAAGCTAGTTCCTGACAGGCGGCCTTTAGGGTTTGAACGGTTCCGACCAGCCCCTTGAATTTGCTCTCGAACTACTGAGTCATGTAGAGCCAGTGCTTAGGACACCGCCTGACGGTCTTCGTGAATCATTTCAGCACCACGTGTGGCAATCATGATGGTGGGGGAACTGGTGTTCCCCGACGTGATTGTCGGCATGATGGAGGCATCGACCACCCTAAGTCCCTTAACCCCCAGTACACGCAGGCGGCTGTCGGTTACTGCGGATGGGTCATCTTGGTTGCCCATTTTGCAGGTGCCAACAGGGTGAAAGATCGTGGTGCCAACGTTACCGGCAGCAAAGGCCAGCTCTTCATCCGTACGAAAATCTGCTCCCGGCAGGTGCTCTATCGGTTTGAAAGGGGCGAGAGCCGGTTGTTCGGCGATACGCCGCGTTAGTCTAAGTCCGCGCGCCGCTTTCAGGCGGTCTTCTTCGTGGCTTAAATAATTGGGCGCAATGATAGGTGCGGTGTGCGGATTTCTGTCGCGGATGGTGATATGCCCTCGAGACTTGGGCCGCAGGTCTAGCACACTGGCGGTAAAGGCAGGGAATCTATGTAAAGGATCACCAAATTTGTCCAACGAAAGGGGCTGGACGTGGTATTCAAGATCTGGCGTTTCAACACTTTCGTCTGAGTAGGCAAACAGTCCCAGCTGGCTCGGCGCCATGGTCAGCGGGCCTGTCCGGAACAGGGCGTACTCCAGGCCCATCATCGCCTTGCCCCAGAGACTATTGGCCGTTTGATTGAGGGTCTTGACCCCCTGTATTATGTAAACGCTACGCAGTTGCAGATGGTCTTGCAGATTTTGCCCTACGCCGGACAGTTCGTGGACGACGGGAATGCCGAGTTCCTGTAAGGTCCTTGGATTACCAATACCAGTGCGCTGCATGATAGCTGGCGACCCGATGGAACCGGCCGAGAGAATGGTCTCAATTCGCGCCTTCGCCTGGCATTGCTCACCGCCTAGCATAAACTGGATCCCCTTGGTCTGTTTACCATCCAGTAGCAGCTTGTCAGACAGGGCACCAGTGATGATCTTGAGGTTACCGCGCGAGCGTATGGGATCGAGAAAGCCGCGCGCTGAACTCCAACGTGTACCGCGCTTTTGGTTGACTTCGAATTTGCTTACTCCGAGGTTGTCCCCTGTGTTGAAATCCTCGGTAAGCGGTATGCCGGCCTGGACAGCGGCCTCAGCAAAACGGTCCAGGATATCCCATGAAAGGCGTTGCTGCTCCACCCGCCACTCGCCCCCTGTATTGTGATTCGCATCGCCCCCCTTCCAGTGATCTTCTACATGCTTGAATGCGGGAAATACATTCTGCCAGGCCCAGCCTTCATCCCCTGTCAGTTTCGCCCACTCGTTATAGTCGCGTTTTTGGCCGCGCAGGTAGAGCATGGCATTGATCAATGTGCTGCCGCCCAGCCCTTTGCCGCGCGCATAGATGATGGAGCGGCCATTTAGCCCGGGTTCGGGCTCAGTCTTGTAGCACCAGTCGGTTCGTGGATTGTTGATACAGTAGAGGTAACCAACCGGAATTTTGGTCCATATCCATTTTTCGTCATTCCCGGCCTCAAGTAGCAGGACTGTCACATCCGGGTCAGCCGATAATTTGTTGGCCAACACGCAGCCGGCAGCGCCGCCACCAACAATGATATAATCGAATTCATCCATCTCTTTCATCTAAAAAATCCAGCTTGTTAGGAGTTTCGATCTCACCCGGCAAGCCTACCGGATGGCTAAGTTGTCAAGTTGGCTTAGGGCCTGTTAACAGGCCCTAATTAACCGGCATGACAAATTCAGGCCCCTTTGAACCGCTGTCGGGCCAGCGCTGCATAATGCTCTTGTAGCGTGTGTAAAAACGCACGCCCTCCTCGCCATAGCTGTGGTGATCACCAAACAGACTCTGTTTCCAGCCACCAAAGGAATGCCACGCCATCGGTACTGGAATGGGGACATTGATGCCGACCATGCCAACTTTAATCTTCTGCGCAAACTCCCGGGCCGTGCGGCCATCACGCGTATAGCATGCGACGCCGTTACCGTAGGGGTGAGCGTTAGTCAGCTCCACGGCTTGTGCGAAGGTATCGACCCGCACCACACACAGAACAGGACCAAATATTTCTTCCTGGTAAATTTTCATATCCGGTGTAACCCGGTCAAACAAAGAG
>JAKSBX010000265.1 GCA_022360905.1 Chromatiales bacterium | reverse complement strand
GGGGATCTGCTGATCACCTCCGGCCTAGGCGGCGGTTTTCCACCGGGTTATCCGGTGGCGGAAGTGATTGAGGTAAGGCGCGAACCGGGACAGCCTTTTGCCTCGGTCATCGCCCAAACCACCGCACACCTGGACAGAATCCGGGAAGTCCTGCTGGTCTGGACGCTCGATCCGGACAGCGTCATCGAATCACGGCGGCAGCGCGCAGCAGCTGAGAATCAGTCGGCAGAGTCTTCGGAGGGGCAATGATCAGTCAGCCTCAGAACCGTATGTCGGTGATCTATCTCAGCCTGCTGGCCGGCTTCATTCTCACCATCATGCCACTACCCGAGTGGGCCAACACTTTTCGTCCCCAGTGGGTGGCGCTGATCCTCATCTACTGGTGTATGACACTGCCTGAACGCATCGGAGTAGGGGTCGGCTGGACCACCGGTTTCCTGCTCGATGTCCTTACCGGCACCCTGCTGGGGCAGCATGCCCTCGGCTTTTCTGTGGTCGCCTATCTGATGTTGAGGCTGCACCAACGGGTTCGAGTCATTCCTTTGAGACAGCAGGTATTCACCATCTTCATCCTGCTGTTGGTTGAACGACTGCTTGCACTCTGGTCCACCGGCGCCGCCAGCTACCCGACCCCATCGCTGTGGTACTGGGTAACCCCGATCGTCAGTACCCTGCTCTGGCCCTGGATTTATATTATATTGCGGGACATCAGTCACCGCTTTAATCTGAGTTGATCCTGGAGAACCACCACAGGTGCCTCAATCCTCACTTAAGGACTACCTGCACGAGAGCCAGCTTTTCCTAGGCAGGGCGATTGTTTCCGGCACCCTGGTGATCCTGGCGCTGGTGGTGCTGGTTGGCAGACTGTTTTTCCTGCAGGTGGAGAATCACGAACACTTTACCACCCTATCCCAGGACAACCGGGTAAAACTCGAACCCCTACCCCCGACACGGGGGCTGATCTTCGATCGCAATGGCGCCATTCTGGCGCAGAATCTACCCGCTTACAGTCTGGAGATCATTCCGGAGAAGACCAAGGACTTAGCAGAAACCATCGCGCAAATCGGCGAGATCATCTCCATCACCGAAGATGACATCCAACGATTTCACCGCCTGCGCAAACAGCGCCGACGTTTCGACAGCATCCCAATCAGAGTCCGTCTGCAGGAGGATGAGGTAGCCCGCATCGCTGTGCATCGCCACCGGTTTCCCGGCGTGGATGTCAAAGCAACGCTGCTTAGAGACTATCCTCAAGGGCTTCACACCGCGCATCTGCTTGGCTACGTTGGGCGGATCAATGAGAAAGAGTTACAGCTCATCGATACCTCCAACTACAGCGGTACCGATTTTATCGGTAAGAATGGCGTGGAGAAGAGCTACGAGAGCCTGCTGCATGGGGACGTCGGTCTGCAACAGGTCGAGGTGAATGCCAAAGGCCGGGTGCTGAGGGTATTGGAGAATCAGCCGCCCAAGCCGGGAAACAACCTGCAGCTCTTTCTCGACATGAGGCTGCAGTCCACGGCTCTGGAAGCGCTGGGTGAATACAACGGTGCCGTTGTCGCGATCGATGTTGAAACAGGTGGTGTGTTGACCCTGGTCAGCAAACCGGGCTACAACCCCAATCTGTTCGTCGAAGGGATCAGCAGCAGAGACTACCGGGCGCTGGAGGCCTCTCCCGACAACCCCCTCTTCAATCGGGCCATTCGCGGTCAATATCCGCCAGGGTCGACGGTAAAGCCCTTCATCGGGCTTGCCGGGCTGGAATATGATGTGGTGGGATTTCATCAGGAAACCTACTGTCCCGGCTACTATCAACTACCCGGCAAGGACCATAAATACAGGGATTGGAAAAAGTGGGGCCACGGCAAGGTGGATATGGCAAAAGGCATCATCGAGTCCTGCGATGTCTACTACTACGAGCTGGCCAGAACACTGGGTATAGACCGTCTCTACGAGTTTCTCACCGGTTTCGGTTTCGGCATACCTTCCAGGGTGGACCTGGATGGGGAGCTTTCCGGTTTGATGCCGAGCCGGGAGTGGAAACAGAGTAAACGGCGGGAACCTTGGTACCCGGGTGAAACCCTGATTGTCGGCATTGGCCAGGGCTATTTCCTGGCAACGCCATTACAACTGGCCTCGGCAACCGCCACCCTGGCCAATCGGGGACATCGGATTCGCCCCCGGGTGGTCGCCACCATCGAGGATTCGGATGGGGTGAAAAGAGACAGCCCCCTGATCGAAGATGTACTCCATCAGCTCGATCCGGAGCACTGGGACCAGGTCATCGACGCCATGACACAGGTGGTCGAAGGACAGCGGGGAACGGCCAGGTCCATCTATACCAGCAACTACAGGATTGCCGGCAAAACCGGAACCGCGCAAGTCTTTAGCATCAAACAGGATGAGGAGTATGATGAAGAGACTGTGGCCAAACGGAAAAGGGATCATGCGCTGTTCATCGCCTTTGCACCGGTCGAGAGTCCGAAAATCGCCATCGCGGTGGTGGTTGAAAACGGTGGGCACGGAGGCTCGGTAGCGGCACCGATCGCACGTAAGGTCATGGATCGATATCTGGTCGATACATCTCGGACTCAATAGTGGCAAAACCCCATATCACATTTCACGAATCTCAACCGGCCAAGGCCCAAGGCCTGCTGGCCTGGCTGCATATCGATCTGCCGCTGATGATGGCGCTGCTGATACTGGTCGGTATCGGCTTGGCAATTCTCTTCAGTGCCGGCGACAAGGAGATGGTGCTGCTGCATAAGCAGATGGTCCGACTCGGGTTCGGGTTTGCGGTGATGGTGATACTGGCACAGATCCATCCAGACAACTTTCGCCGCTGGTCTCCCTGGCTGTATGGCTTGGGGATCCTTTTTCTAGTGCTGGTGATTCTCTTCGGCGAGCTGGGTAAAGGGGCGCAACGGTGGCTCGACCTGGGATTCGTTCGCTTCCAGCCCTCAGAGATGTTCAAGTTGACCCTGCCGATGCTGATCGCCTGGTATCTGGCGGAGCAGCGACTTCCACCCTCTCCCTCGAGGTTGATCGCAGCCGCCCTGTTCACCGTGCTGCCGGTAATATTGATCGCCAAACAACCCGATCTGGGCACCGCTCTGCTGGTCGGCTCGGGCGGTGCTTTTGCCCTCTTTCTGGCCGGTATCAGTTGGCGCTTAATTGCCATCGGCGGGGTCGCGATGGCCGCCATGGGGCCGGTAACCTGGTATCTGATGCACGATTACCAACGCCAGCGGGTACTGACCTTTCTCAATCCTGAGAGTGACCCGTTAGGCACCGGTTACCACATCATTCAGTCGAAAATCGCCATCGGATCCGGCGGAATCAGCGGCAAAGGCTGGCTCAACGGCACCCAGTCACACCTCGAATTTCTACCGGAACGACATACCGATTTCATCTTCGCGGTGATCTCGGAAGAGTTCGGCCTGGTGGGTGTGGTCGCCCTGTTGATGCTCTACCTGTTTATCATTCTGCGCGGTCTCTATATTGCATCCCAGGCCCAAGATACCTTTGGCCGCATCCTGGCCGGTGCACTTTCTCTGATTTTTTTCGTCTACCTTTTTGTGAATGCGGGCATGGTTACCGGTTTACTGCCGGTTGTCGGTGTACCCTTACCCCTGATCAGCTACGGTGGAACTTCACTGGTGACCATTCTGGCAAGCTTCGGTATCCTGATGTCCATACAGACCCATAAAAAACTGCTACCCACTTGAAGAATATGAAGCGAATAACGACACAAATCACGTTCTTTCTCCTCATCAGCCTGTCAAATCTGGCCTGTGCCCACACCCCTCAAATGAAGGCGGAGTTCAGAGCATTCGCCGATGAGATGGCAAAAAAGCACGGTTTTCAGGCCGCTGAGGTTGATCAACTGCTGCTTAAGACCCGCTTCAGGGACGATATAATCGCAGCCATCACACGTCCAGCCGAGTCAAAAGCCTGGTATCAGTATCGCCCGATCTTTCTCAAACCCGACCGGGTTGCCGGCGGCATCGACTTCTGGCATGAAAATGCCGCTCTGCTGGAGCAGGCCTATCAGACCTATGGCGTCCCGCCTGAAATCATTGTCGCCATTATCGGGGTGGAGACCCGCTATGGCCGGCATACCGGCAAATACAAGGTAATCGACTCCCTCACCACCCTGGCATTCGGCTATCCAAAACGGGCAAAGTTCTTTCGCAAGGAGCTGGAACAGTTCTTACTGTTGAGCCGGGAAGAGCGGGTCGATCCCTACAGCGCGCTGGGCTCCTATGCCGGTGCCATGGGCAAACCCCAATTCATCTCCAGCAGCTACCGCCGCTATGCCGTGGATGGCAATGCCGACAACAAACGGGACCTGTGGAACAGTAACGCCGACATCATTGCCAGTGTGGCCAACTACTTCAAAGTGCACGGCTGGCAGAAGGATCAGCCGATCACCAGACAGGTGAAGGGCAGCGGCAACCTGCAGAAGTTTGTGGAGGCGGGCATGAAACCGAGCATCAAGGTATCGGAACTGATCGCCGCCGGGGTGAAACCGCTGGATCAGATACCGCTCGATGCCGATGCACAGACCAGTCTGATCAAGCTGGATGCGGGAGACCATCAGCAGTATTGGCTCGGGTTGGACAATTTCTATGTCATCACCCGTTACAACCACAGCAACCTCTACGCCATGGCGGTGTATCAATTGAGTCAGGAGATCCTGGCGGCAAAACAGGCCAGCCGCCGCTAGGGGATGTTGGGGACTGTTAACACAAAGACACCATGACGAGCTTGAGTAAACCGGTTCTTGCAGATGCAATTGAGTGACTTCCGTATTTCGCTTTGTCTCGGCCTGGCAATCCTTGCCGGCTGCAGCAGCTCACCGAGCAGTCGCGTCAGCCAATCCGATGGTGTGAGCCCATACCACCCGCCGCCAGCCGATATGGCGGCTATCCCCGATGCCACACCCAAGGATGAACCGAAAAGCAAGTACGGCAATCCGAACAGCTACGTGGTATTCGGTAAGCGCTACCATACCCTGGCGAACAGTCAGGGCTACAACGCCCGCGGCATAGCTTCCTGGTATGGCAGTAAGTTTCACGGCCAGCGAACCAGCAGCGGTGAGCCCTACGACATGTACGCCATGACGGCCGCCCACAAGAGCCTGCCCCTGCCGAGCTATGTGCGGGTCACCAACCTGAGAAACAAGCGCAGTGTGGTGGTTAAAGTCAACGACCGGGGCCCATTCCATGACAATCGCCTGATCGATCTCTCCTACACCGCCGCCTGGAAACTGGGCATCATAGGCGAAGGGACCGGACTGGTGGAAGTCACGGCACTGGAAGCGGAGTCAGCCGAGCCGACACCAACCAATGTTGCGGCTACCCCAGTTCGCCCGGAGAAACAGAGATTGCCCGAACTTTTTCTTCAGGTAGGGGCCTTCGGCGATTCGCAAAATGCACAGCGATTGAAACAGCGACTGGGGGAACAATTGAATACCCGTGTACTCATACAGGGAGACAGCGCCGTTGCGAACCGTGTCTATCGGGTCCAGGTAGGACCAATCGCGAGTGTTGAGCTGGCGGATCACCTCAGCCAGAGGCTCAGACAGCTGGGTATCGAAAACCCCCATGTCGTGATTCGCTAACCTATTCAACGGGGCCTGGTTTAAAAACATCCTCAAACAGTAGGGGATAATCTCTCCTGTGAAGCGTCTCCCGACGCCAGCTCTCAGAACAGATCCAGTAATAGGCAACTCAATCCAAGTTCAATACAATAGAAGATAATTATCGACAGAATTATCCATACCTATGTACCAACCCAAACGAATCCACAATCTCATATCAAGCTGCCTTTTGGCGCTGTTCACCCTATCCGTAAATGCCGCTGTACCACTACCGGCACCTCCGGAGGTCTCTGCCACCGGCTATCTGCTGGTCGATTTTCACAGTGGCAAGGTGCTCGCTGAACGAGGCTCGGACAAACGCTTGGAGCCCGCCAGCCTGACAAAAATCATGACCGCCTATACGGTGTTTCGCGAGTTGCAACAGGGCAACATCTCCCTTGAAGAGGAGGTTCTGATCAGCGAAAAGGCCTGGCGGACACCGGGTTCCCGGATGTTTATCGAAGTCGGAAAAAAGGTCAAACTGATTGATCTGATCAAAGGCATGATCATCCAATCCGGTAACGACGCCTGTGTTGCCCTGGCGGAGCACATTGCCGGTAGTGAAGGCACCTTCGCAGAGCTGATGAATACCCACGCCAATCGCTTGGGCATGAGCCAAACCCACTTTGTCAATTCCACCGGGCTGCCGCACGAAAATCACTACACGACCCCGGCAGATATCGCCAAAGTGGCGATCGCCACCATTGGCGAGTTCCCGGAGTACTATCCCTGGTACAAAGAAAGATCCTTTCTTTTTAACAACATAGAGCAACACAATCGGAATAAACTGCTGTGGCGCGACAACAGTGTGGACGGCATGAAGACCGGCCATACCGAAGGTGCAGGTTACTGCCTGGTGGCCTCGGCTTTGAAAGAAAACATGCGTCTGGTCTCTGTGGTCATGGGCACCAAGAGCGAAGAGGCCAGAGCCCAGGCGAGCCAGAGCCTGTTGAATTACGGTTTCCGTTTTTTCGAAACCCATCAGCTCTATGCCGCGGGTGAAACCCTCAATCGGGTAAGAATCTGGAAAGGGGAGCGGGAAAAGCTCCCGCTGGGACTGAGCGAAGACCTGAATGTGACCATTCCCCGCCATCAATATAAAAACCTCGATGCCAGTCTGGAGATCGATCCGAAAATCATGGCACCGGTGGGTGAGGGCCAGCCGCTCGGCAAGGTGACAGTGACACTGAATGGGGAACCGGTCAGCTCTGCCACGCTGGTCTCATTGAAGGGTATCGCTGAAGGCAATCTGTGGCAGCAGATCAAAGACAGCGCCCTACTCTGGCTGGAGTGAGACCGTGGACGAAGAAGAGACACTGCTTAAATTTCCCTGTGACTTCCCGATCAAGGTTATGGGCAAGGCGGAACCCGGTTTCGAGGCCATGGTAGTTGAACTGATCAGTCGCCATGCTTCGGGAATCACTGAAACGGCCGTCAACAGCCGCAGCAGCAAAGGCGGCAAGTGGGTCTCGGTTACGGTGACCCTGCGAGCAGAAAGCAAGGCGCAGTTGGATGCCATCTATCTCGATCTCAGTGCCCATGAAAAAGTTGTCATGGCACTCTGAACTGTGCCCCTGCTGCTGGTAAAAGAGCTGGGCCTGCAGCCTTATGGCGACATCTGGAGCGCCATGCAGGACTACACCGACAAGCGGGATCCGACTACGCCTGACCAGCTATGGCTGTTACAACATCCAGCGGTCTTCACCCTGGGGCAGGCGGGCAAACCGGAACATATCCTGAATCCCGGCAAAATTCCCATCGTCAACAGCGACCGGGGTGGCCAGGTCACCTACCACGGACCGGGACAGCTGATCGCCTACAGTCTGCTCGACCTGCGCAGAGCCCGCCTGGGAGTCAGAGGCCTGGTAACCCAGTTGGAGTCCGCGGTGATCGGACTGTTGGCGAAATATGGCATTCAAGCCAACGCCAGCAAGGACGCCCCCGGGGTCTACATCGATGGCGCCAAGGTTGCCTCCCTCGGTCTTCGGGTCCGCAAGGGGTGCAGTTATCACGGCCTCAGCCTGAACATCGACATGGATCTCGAACCATTCACCCGGATCAACCCCTGCGGTTACCCTGGATTAGAGGTCACACAGCTCACTGAGCTCGGGGTGGATTCCGATATACCCAGTCTGGGCCGGGAATTGGCACAACAATTGGCTGACGGTTTAGGCTACACTCTCAGCTTCACCGATCCGGATGCAGAGAATCCCAGATAATGAGTAGCAACAAAGACCTCCTGCCACCATCGAGAACCAAACCCGACAGCCATCAGCGGGGCAAGTCTAAACTTTCCCGCATCCCGGTCAAGGTGGAGTCGGACCAGCCCCCCTTGAGAAAACCCAAATGGATCCGTGCCAAGGCCCCATTGGGCAAAGAGGTCAGCCGCATCCGGCGTATCCTGCGCGATCAGGGACTGAGCTCGGTGTGCGAAGAGGCCGCCTGCCCGAATCTTGGCGAATGCTTTCAGCACGGCACGGCCACTTTCATGATCATGGGGGATATCTGCACCCGGCGCTGCCCCTTTTGCGATGTCGCCCACGGCAAGCCCCAGCCCCTGGATTCCCGGGAACCGGAGCATCTGGCGGATGCCATCGCCTCGATGGCACTCAAATATGTGGTGATCACCTCTGTGGATCGTGACGATCTGCGGGATGGTGGCGGCAACCACTTTGCCCAGTGCGTTGCCGCGATCCGGCAGAAGATGCCGAAAACCAGTATCGAGCTGCTGGTCCCCGATTTTCGAGGCCGGGTTGAGCAGGCGCTGAAGCCACTCATGGAGTTCCCGCCCGATGTCTTCAACCACAATCTCGAAACAGTTCCCAGACTCTATCGACAGGCACGCCCGGGGGCTGACTATCAGGGTTCGCTCGAACTGCTCAAGGCATTCAAACGGCAGCAACCCGGGGTACCCACCAAATCGGGCTTGATGTTAGGGCTGGGTGAACAGAAGGATGAAATTCTGGCCGTCATGCAGGACCTGCGCGACCACCAGTGTGAAATGCTGACCCTAGGTCAATACCTGCAGCCCACTCAGGACCATCTGCCGGTGGACCGGTTCGTCACCCCTGAGGAGTTTGACGATTTGGCCAAGCAGGCCGAGGAGATGGGATTCACCAGTGTTGCCAGCGGCCCAATGGTCAGGTCCTCATACCATGCCGATCTACAGGCTAATCCGTTACTCGAAGCCTAGGACTCACACGGCAGATAACAGATGGACGGCATCGATACACAACTGATCGGAAATCTGATTCTCCCCCCCGCCGGCCCCCTGCTGCTGGGAATTACCGGATTGCTCCTCTGGTGGTCGTCGTTTGGCCGAAAACTGGTGGTTTTCGCACTCCTGTTACAGCTGCTGTTGAGTCTGCCCTTTACCGCTGAGCTGCTCTTCAACCACCTGCAACACTACCCTCCCCTGAGCAGGCAGCAGCTTACCGACTCCCAGGCTGCAGCCATCGTGGTGCTGGGTGCCGGACGCTACCGCGAAGCGCCGGAATACGCCTCGGACACTGCAAGCATGCGCCACCTGAGCCGGCTACGATATGCCGCCAGAATCGCACGCCAAACCGGCCTACCGGTAATTCCCAGTGGCGGTAAACCGGACGGTGAAGGCATTGCTGAAGCTATCATTGCCGAACAAGTATTGAACCGGGATTTCGGCATCCCAGTGCAACACCTGGACAAGCGCAGTAAAAACACCTGGGAAAATGCCCGTTATGTAGCCAGGCTGCTCGACAGCCTGAATATGGATCGGGTAATCCTGGTCACCGACGCAGCCCATATGCCCCGGGCAATCTATGCCTTACAACGTCATGGGGTTGATGCCATCGCAGCGCCGACCAATTTTGAATACCACCAGAGTGCCGAGCGACCGCTACACGAACGACTCACCCCCAGTGCCAGCGCGGTAATGAATATCTCGTTTGGGCTGCATGAGCTGCTTGGCCGTTTCTGGTACTCACTGCTAAACCGGTAACCTAACGATCTCAAGGATCGGCTGGGGTCTGATCATCCAGATGGGCGGTATAACGCTCCATCAGATAGCAGAGACAATCCTGCTCGATCACCTCCAGATTCTTGGTCAGCATGGAGGGCATTACCGATCGATTGAGACAGAGCTGTCCATCCTCGATCTGAAAATAGTCCCTGGCCACCTCAACCCCCTGCTCATCCCTGACATCCAGTGCTTCAATACCCCGGCCATTGACCCAACCGAACAGGGTTCCGGCCGGTAGCTCGCGAAAGTTCATATGATCCAGATCGGGATCGAACACCAATTCACTCTCACCCGGCGTGAATCCGAATCGGGTATTCCCGGCCACCTTGACCTGCGCCACGGTATGGAACAGATCGATATCATGATGGGCCACCAGGTGTTGAGGATGCTCGGCCAGATGCAGGCAGGCCTCGAGATACTCCAGGGCATGTTCCACCCCATGAGCACTGCCGACCTTACCGCACTCCAGGGTTACCGACGGGCAAAGCTCAGCGAAGGCCATCGATTGCACACCCTTGGGCCTCAGAAAATAGACCACAGTACGGGAGAACAACAGCGCCAAATGGAGAAATGGATTATCCAGTTTGTTGACACAGGCGTAGTGCGGGTTCAGACCGGTATTGTTATGCACATCGACGCTGGCAAAAGGCCGCCGCTCGCGCATCAACTCAACCACCTGGGCCATCATCTGCCGCTCGGCTGATTCTGCGGCCTGACAGCCTGGCCAGACCCGGTTGTAATCGGGCTGCCCGGGTAACAGCCGCTTCCGCTCGGCAGCGGCGGCAACATTACCGATGAACAGACTCAACGAGCGGGGCAGCTCTCTACCCCCCTGATAACGCCTCAGGAGCAAGCGCATCGCCTCCCATCCCACATGCTCGTTACCATGCATCAACACAGAAACGAACAGTGGCTGGGGCTTACGTCCCGGAAGGTGTATCAAGCTGGGCCCTGGCAACTGACCGACCAGCTGATCGGCTTCCAATGTAAGCAGTCTGTCAGGTATATGATCGTATTGCGTTAACATGATTTACCGAGAACCGATAACATTTATACAGCCCACTCATGAACCGGTTTGCCACTCTCCTGCCGCTCCAGATAAGCCTGAGTCAAACCCTGCATATCCAAACCATAGTTGGCTACCCACTGTTTTTGCCAGCCAGCCCCGTTGATCCCCCGTCCGACTCGTGCCTCAATGATACCCAGCCAGTATTCTACCGACCTAGGATCGATATTCAGCGATTGCAGACCCCATTTGGCTAAGGGCAACAACTGCTCCGCAATCAACCGATCCGCCGGAATACTCTGCCAGCCAAACCAATAGAGTTGTGACTGCAAACCGAATCGGGCGGCCTGATAGAAGTTGCTACGCGCTCTGATAAATCCCATTTCACGCTCCGGCTGCCGATACTGCTCTGCCAGGCCGGTCACCAGACCGAAATAGAAAGCTGCATTGGCAATCATATCGGGCAGACTGGGACCCGCTGGCACTACCCGGTGTTCAATACGCAGATGGGGCTGCTGTTGCTCATTGAAACCGATCAACGGCCGGTTCCACCGCCAGATGGTGCCATTATGCAGACGCAGATGGGCCAACCGCTCCACCGGTTCGTCCATCAGTCTGGGCAGCAATACCGGGTAGCGCTGCAGATTGGCACTGAAATTCTCCATCATCGATTGATAGAGATAGCGAATGCCAAAGCTGACCCGCTTGGTCAAATCTGAAGCGCCCACCGAGATGGATTGTTCGAACAGTGGAATCCTGGTCTCGTCCCACAGGCTTCTGCCAAACAGATAGGGTGAGTTGGCGCTCAAGGCAACCATCGGTGCCGAGACGATTTTCGACAGATTGTAGAGCTTTGCCGCCTGGCTCGCCGCCACCTGCAAGTGAATCTGAAAAGAGGTTGCGGCCGATTCCAGCATCACATCGTCATGACAGAGATCGAGTGTCTCCCGACCATCGATATGCAACTCCACCGGCTGCCCCCGACGCAACTTGAACACCTGATCGTTGAGAGCCCGGTAGCGGTTCAGTGGGGACATGTTTTCGAGACTGAGATCCGTTTGTCGCAGACTGGGCAGAATACCCACCATACCCATTCTTGCAGAGAGAGTTCCGGCCTGCCTATTGCATTGACGCCAGATACCCCGCAACTCCTCAAACATCCGCTCCAGTGCATCGGCCTGAAGCTTGCGGGGGGTGGTATTGATCTCTACATTGAAGGTCGCCAGTTCGGGCACCACGAACCGATCATCCAGTCCGGCCAGCAGTTGCTGATTCAGCGGGGCAGGCTCACCAGCCTGATCGAGGATACAGGCTTCCAACTCCAATCCACCCAGATCTCCGTGATTGTCGAAAACGCCCTCGTTGAACCAGCGTTCCAGCAGCCTGGTTTCCTCAATCAGCCGACGCTGAAATTCAGCAATATCCGCTTCAGTAAAACTACTTGAGGTAATCTCCTGGCCCATGCTGTGCCTATTTAAAATTAGATATTGTTACTAAAAGAGTCGAGTTTCTGCTCAAGTTTTTCAAGTCGTTGCGGGGTTCCCACATCGATCCACTCCCCCACATGGCGTTCGCCGGACACTCTACCCAGGCTGATCGCCCGGCGAATCAGTGGCGCCAAAGGAAATGCCCCGGCATGACAACCGCTGAACAGTTGAGGATCATAGATCCCTATCCCACTGAACGTTAACTTCTCTCCAGATCGGTCGGAGAGACGATCGCCATGCAGATAAAAATCACCTTGCGGGTTATGCGCTGGATTGGGCACCAAAACCAAATGGGCCAGATCCTCTGGCGAAAGATTGAGTTCTGCAAGATCCACGTCACACCAGATATCCCCATTGACCACCAGGAATGGAGAATCATTCAACAGCGGCAAGGCGTTAAAGATACCACCCCCAGTCTCAAGCGCCTGACCTTCAGCCGAATAGTTGATCACAACCCCCCATTCATCTCCCCGGCCCAACCGATCTTCAATCATCTCTCCCAGATGGGCATGATTGATGACGATTTCCCGATAGCCGGCATTTGCCAGCCTTTCGATATGGTGAACGATGAGTGGCTTACCCGCGACAGGAAGCAGTGGTTTCGGAATCGTGTCGGTAAGCGGCCGCATCCGCTCTCCACGCCCTGCGGCCAGAATCATGGCTTTCATTGTTTGGTTGAATCAGTGTGGAAAATTCAACTGTAACCGACTGCCCGCAGCTTAGCCACACTCTCTTTTCAGTATAGTCGAGCTAAGAAACCGGCAGATAATGAAAGATAAGAGGTCCGCGAATGAACGCAAACAACGCAAATAATAATCAGACAGCCTACTGTGGGTAGGTAGCACTCAACTCTTACTGGGGAGTCTAATGCACTACCCGAAACGCTGAATCAAGTCCTGATAAACATTTGCGTTCATTTGCGGACTTTTTTAATCTTAAAAACCCGTCTGTTCAGGTCGATATCAACCCTTCATGGCATCGAAGAACTCGTCATTGGTCTTACTGACCTTGAGTTTGTCGAACAGAAACTCCAT
>JAKSBX010000263.1 GCA_022360905.1 Chromatiales bacterium | reverse complement strand
GCATTCAAGTCGTTCTGAACCTACCCCAGAATAGTTGACACCTCGTTTTATCAGAGTAAGAAACGAGGTGAAGCATGAGGAAAGAAAAACACACCTTCTATAATTATCAGTTTAAACATACAGCGGTTAGTGTGGCCAATCACCCTGATATACACACACAGGATGTTGCAGAGGCTTTAAATATTCATCCATTTATGCTGTCGAGAGGGAAGGAACAACTGTGGGATGGTGCGTTGGAAAATAACGATCAAGAAACAAGGGGTTCATTCAACTATCTTTCTGTTGTGATGGATTTGTATACACGAAAAGTCGCTGGCATGGAGATGAGCAAAAGCGGGATTCAGAGATGGTATTGAGTACAGTCAGAAAGGCATTGCAAGCACATCCTGAGGCCAGGCCAGAGATATTCCACTCAGATCGTGGGATAGAATACGCGAATCATGCAGTAGGCGGTCTATTGAAAGAACTAGGAATTAGGCAGAGTATGTCAGGTAAAAGTAGCTGCTATGATAATGGCTACATGGACTCATTTTTCCATACCTACAAGTCAGAGCACTATTATCCAGAACTACATAAGTCATATAATGCGCTAAAGAGAAAGACAGTGAGTTACATTGACTTCTATAATGCACAAAGACTGCATTCGAGCTTAGGGTATGTGAGCTCTATGGATTTTGAGAGCAACGAGAGTAGATGTGTCAACTTTTAATGGGAAAGATCAGTTTGGTGGCTATTGGTGTCTGGTTTGGTGCTATTTGGTTGCTAATCAGGGAATGGCGATGGATCGATTATCTTTTCTGGTCTGGGCGGCTTCATCCAACAAGTGATTCGTGTGGGGCTGCTCAACCTCCGGTAAGTCAGGTAGTTATGTTCGTAAAGGAAGTGCATTAATGAAAAAGTGGAATTTGATAATTCTTTGCGTTCTGGTTGTCGCGTGTGGTCCTAAAGAGCACATGCTGCGATCGGATGTAGTTGCTGAACCAAAAGAGGTCGGAAGGCTCTATATTACAGCTCAAAGTAAGGTTGGCACAGATCCCTACAAACTTGGTGTAGGAAGCAAAATTGTCAGTATCATTCATGATGGCAGAGTGTTCAATCCTAAGGGTCAAATTATTCAGCTAGTAGAAGGTATATATGACCTAAAAGCGGAGTGGTGGAGAATCACCGAAGATTCATCGCTATTTGTACCAGTGCCAGGCCATGTGGTGGCTATACCAGATGGGAGTATGCTAAAAACCAATGGTACGTATGATATTTCGATAGAAGTTAAAGCCGGTAAAACTTACGTCATTGACATCGCGAGTACAGTTCACTATTACAACACAATCCCTGAAGAGCTTTGTCTAACTGAAGAGGATCATGATGCGAAAGGTGTAACATATCCTGCAATCGGTAAGTTTTTTCGATATCCGTCACAAAGTGCAGCAATTGCTGGTTGCGCGGGCATTACTCTAAAGCAAGGTGAAAGTAACAAATCCATAAAAAGGGACTATTAACTTCTTCTTATGGAAAAAAATTGTGCGTAAGATGGGCCGGGTCCTAGTGATTGTTGGCCTAGCCGTAATCTTACTTAAGGCGCGTTTGTATTTTAATAAACCAAATTACGATGAGGTGTATCTGCTTCCAAAGGTTGTTCTAGATTTGTCAGAAGCGGTTTTCAGTTACCAATTGAGTAGAGGGTTTAGTGATACGCCAATACCGGCTAGGTCATTCTATTTACAAGTATTGGAAGGTTATCCAGAACGCTCATTTTATGAACGCTTCAATCGTAATAGTTTTCCTCCTGTTGAGAGAAATTGGTTAAAGAGTAAGGGGCAGCATGAAAGAGATGCATCATTATCTATTGATAAAATAGTTAATAATCAGGAATATATATCTGTTATAGCAACTATAGAATACTGTTATGACAAGATTGATAATATCGAATATATTACTAAAAAAGATGGTTCGAAGTGGGCTGTTGAACAGAGTTATTATTCTACAGAGAATCTGTCCCAAATAATTTCAGCGAACAAGGAATTCCAGCGGAACAATTTACGCTGTGCTTCAATTATCCGCTGAATGCAACGTTAGAACCATGAGAATAGATAAATCAACGTATTTGATCGCAGAACTGCAAGGTGACGTTGTACCATTGGTGAATGAATTAAGAAAACGTTTTAACCCTGATTGTGCTCAATGGCCAGTTGATATAGCAATTGCAGGAAGTTCAGGTGTAGGAACGATTAAAGAAGAACAAATGATAGATGATGTTATCGATATCCTTTCTCCAGTTATAAGTGAATACGGATTCACAAAGGTAGCGTTTAAATCAATTAGCAAATTTCCTAATACAGGCATATATCATTTAGTCCCTGAAAGAGATCAATTCGATATTCTACACGAAGCCGTGGTTAAATCAGGTGTTCTGTTTAATGAAAATAGGTGGCCATACAATCCTCACTGCACTCTTCGAGCAGGACCCTCGTCGACAGATGAATGCAACAGTTTATTTGAGACAATGAGCATTCCGTTAAATACATCAATAGATTCTTTTAGCCTTTATCAACCAGTGCGTTGTGGAGGTTTTCGTGTTCATTGATTCTAAAAACATGATAATGACCTGAGTCTGGCGCAGCCTATTTTTGACGAGTTTGTCGAAATTGAAGGCCGTCTACTATCCGTAAATTCCGGTCCGTACAACAATGGTTTAATACTGGTGGTCGATAAAGACACGTACAGCTCAGAAATAATTCAATTGAATAAGGGTATCCTACAACACATAGCCAGGTCTTTCAGCCAATGCAGTCGCTAACGAGGGTGCTCAGTTGAGGGCAACGTCAGCCGTAAAAGTATTAAAATACGAGAGTATTAAACATGAGACCATTTAAATATTTAACATTACTTGCGCCACTTATTTTTACTGACTCCATATATGCTTTTGAACCAGCAATAGAACTATCTACTCGCGATGGAAATTATGTCATCGAAACCTCAGGCTACGCGAAAGTCCCGCTACTAAAAAAATCGATCGATGCAAAAGGTCAAATATTCATAAGTGGAAAAATCAGTAACAAAAGTACAACAAGTCTTGTTATGTGGTCAGTCGTAGATGGTAAAAAATACTTCACTAAGCTGCCTGACTTACAACGAATACCAAGCTCATCTGACAAGGAGTTCAATATTCCGTTCAATTCTGGTGAGAAAATGGTTTCAGAGGTAATACTGGAAGTCGAAGTTTTTGATGGCGGAGTCGTAGAGCTTGAAGATATTTCTTTGACTAGTCGCTAACAAACCGCTGATAAAAGGCATTAAGCTCCTTAGCTCACTTGTGCTTTGTAGCAAAAGGGCTCCACTCCACAAAATGCCTTTAAGCTTAGTGTAATAATACGAAATGAAGATAACACTTCTAAGACACGGAAAGCCCAACACGCCCTCATTAGATAAGCTGAGTGCATCAGATTTTAGTGGGTGGGTTAGGGAATACAATGATTCAGGATTAGACCTGGCATCGGAGCCAACTCATGAAGCACTGGCTTGTGTCGAGGATTGCAATGCAATCGTATGCAGTAATCTACCAAGATCAATTGACTCAGGTAATGCACTAAATCCGGAAAAGATAATTCTAAAAGATTCAATATTCAATGAGGCGGGCCTACCAACTGCGAACTGGCATAAACCAAACTTGTCCCCTAAATTGTGGGCGGTATTTTTCAGGGTTCTATGGTTGTTTGGCTACTCCAGGGACTCAGAGTCATTCAAAGAGGCGAAGTATCGAGCCGTTAAGGCTGTCGAAGTGCTTATGGCCTTAGCGGATGAACATACAAAAGTGGTATTTGTAGGTCATGGGGTTTACAACCGAATTCTGGCAAATGAACTACGAAGAAAGGGGTGGGTAGGCCCAAAGAATCCAGGTTCAAAGCACTGGAGTTATGGGGTTTATAAGCGTTGAAAAACATACAAAGCTTTTTTTTCAAGGACGGCACAGAGCGTTGTGCGTTGCTTGAAGGCTGTTTTTGTTCGGGGGTGAAGGGTAACAAAGTGCATCATGAGTATATTTAAAGCAGATACAAAAACAGGCAAAGTAGCCTATGCAGTAATAGTAATCGTTTTTGCGATTGTCTTTCCTGTGTTTTTATTTCAGAGTTCAGATATAACTGAAATTAAGATCAATGCATTTACCGTTTTGATCTCAATATTCTATTTTGTAACCGTGATTGGTTTTGTTGTTCTGATATTCAACATTAAAGGCGTTAGATTAAAAGTACTAGAGACTGACGGCATAACACGGGAAAAACTTAATAAGTTTTATTTAGTTATCTCAATTTTCGTTATCCTAAATCTAGTTTACCTTTCTACTAAGGTGCTTTTTGAATTATAGTAATAGTCAAGGTAATCCAGATAATCACAAGCTTTGTGGATTCTTACAGTGCTTTTAGTCGGCTGTGAATAACATGTATTCGTAATCAGTAGCAAGCTGTCGAGCGCTCTCGTATGAAACTGAATTAGTATTAACAGGCCCTAATACTAGCTATAGTAGAGAATGCTAATTGTTATAGATCAAAGAAATATTCTAGTTTAGTCAGAATATAGGGGCCTGAACCACAATTGCTCAAGCTAGGCAATAAATAGGTCATCTCTATCGCGACCCTGCAGTAGATACGCGATATCTAAATTCTTCATAGGGAGCGACACCATGAGTAGATTTAAATACGCTAATATTCTTAGTATTGCCATGATCACTGTGTCTGTATTCTGGGTTACTCAGACTATGGCCTGGACGGATAACATCACTGAAACCGCTTATGTCAACTCGATCTGTAAGCTCGAGCCGGAAGCACAGTGTTCCTGGGCTATCCTGATTGATTTGACGGCCCCAGGTGTTGATATGCATGAATCCTCACTGGCGTCCGCCCGGCTCGATCGATCAAATTTCGAACGGGCCAATTTCGCTCATTCGATTTTTCAACTGGCTAATTTGAAAGATACCAATCTGAGGTTAAGCAATCTGGAGCACGCCCACTTACACGGGGTTAATCTGCAGAATGCAAATCTAATGCTGGCTAATTTGACCGGTGCCAGCCTGTTTGATGCTGATCTCAGTGGTGCAAACCTGAGGGGCGCCAATCTGCAAGGGGCCATCCTGATCAAAGCAAAATTCGATAACGCCATTTGGACTGATGGACGGATTTGTGCGCAAGGTTCCATAGGTGAATGTAGATAGTTCAGAATTTATCTTTTGTTAACCAAACATCTGCTGTAAAAGTTAAAATTCTGATCGAACTCAAATTGGATGAGTGGCGCGCCATATCGTGTGTGCGAAGTGCCCTTTCAAGTTAAAGGTGGTGGTATCGAGTAGACGTTGAAGTTGCCGCCACAAAATGGCTTAAGCAGGTTAATTGATAAACATTATGCTACTCAATGTTAGCAATATGACTAACTGACTATGTAACTCAGAGGCCTTTGACCTAGCCTCGCGCTTACTTTTCGCATGACTGGGTAGGTGCCAGCCAATCCTACATTGAATCAGTTACTTAGCTCGCAATTATTCACGATTGCGAAGCAATTGAGGTGTCGCGGTTGTCTCCATGTAAGAATACGACTACAGATAGTCGGTCGCCGGTCTGGTATTTTTGTGTTCAATGAGCACGCTATCCTACCTAAACGATTGATGGATACTGAGCGTACAAGCTTTTTGGAAAAGCTTAGTTCAGTATGAGTGGTGCTCCTAAATGGGGTTCAAGAGAATATGTTAGGCATTCTCGCCCTGTTCTAGTTCTTTCTCCACCTTGCCAGATCACTTTTTTAGCGCGTATTAACGGGCGAATAGGAGGAAGTTGATCTGAGTTTTATATTGATAGGGATTGATTTGTAGAGTGTATTTCAACCCGTTCTCTTACATTGCAAGAAAACTAACGAAATACAACGGCCAACTACAGGAGTTCTACGATGGAATTATGGGAATTATGGTTAACTTTTATTACAAATGGTATTGATTTTCTTTCAGCATATTTAGGGGTATCGGAAGCTCTTGCGATCATTGTATTCACTTTACTGTCGCGGATGCTGTTAATGCCTTTATCATTAAAGTCTTCATACTTAATGTATAAAAATAGATTGGCTGTTGAAAAGATCAGGCCTGAGGTAGAGCGATTAAGGGAGATTTATAGTGATAACCCTGGTGAGTTAGCGAAAAGGACGATGGCGATTTATAAGAAAAACGGTATCCGTTTTATCGATAGAACATCGATCATGAATATCGGTTCACAAGGAATTCTAGGCATTAGTATGTTTCAGGCGTTGAGAAACATGGCTTTTAGTTCCAAGTTTATTTGGATTGCCGATATTGCTAAACCGGATGTTATCCTGGCCTTTATGGTGGGCGTTCTTACATTTGCCAGTATGCTGATCATGCCTGGTACCGTAGAACAGCAGAATTTCTTGATGTTGTTTATTCCAACCGTTGTAGTGATGTTCGTTTTAGCGAGCTTTCCATCGGCACTCGGGCTTTACTGGGCGACATCCAATGCAGTAACTATCGTTCAAACCTTAGTGCTAAGAGTGGTACTTGAGAGAGAGGATCGCGTAGCAGGAGGGGGTTAATCGAGCAAATCAGTTTGAGTATGCAGTGGTTATTACCAAAGGCAAATCGATACTATTGATGCTAGCCTGGATAAAAAAATAGTATGATGCATGGTTTTTGATAAACTTGCCTCGTTAACTTGAAACTCCTTTGCTGCAAAAACCATGATCCGCATATACGGCATTAAAGAAAAACTCAATCCAGTCAAAGCCATATTATCCAATGTCATCAATCAATGTATGGTTGAGGCTTTGTCATTTCCTGAAAACAAACGTGCCCACCGATTTCTGCCAATGGATAAAGGGGACTTCTTCTATCCGGATGGAAGGACCGACGCCTACACGGTGATCGAAATATCGATGATGGAAGGGCGCTCTGTAGAGGCGAAAAAGCGCTTAATTCATTTACTGTTTCAACGCTTGGAATCAGAAGTTGGTATAGCACCGATCGATGTGGAAATCACCATTACAGAATCTCCAGCCTGCAATTGGGGGTTTCGAGGAATTACAGGTGATGAGGCAGACCTAGACTACAAGATAAACATATAATAACGCTCTAAACCTATGATCGCTAATAGGTCGGCTCCAGACTACACTGTACTGCTCTGGTTAGCGAACCGCTATCAATTACCCCTTTGGCCCACTAGCGCCTCGATATTTTGCTAGCTGAAAGGTTAAGGGCTAAGATTGTTCTAATACGGTTTTCGTTAGATCAAGGTTATTTATGAAGACGATGACATGCAGGCAGCTGGGTGGTGCCTGTGACAAAACCTTCCACGCAGACTCGTTTGAGGAAATTGCGGAGATGAGTAAACAGCATGGTATGGAGATGTTCAAAATCCAGGATCAAGCGCATCTTCAGGCCATGCAGAAAATGCAAGTGCTGATGCAGGATCCTGATGCGTTGAAAAACTGGTTCGAAAACAAACAAAAGGAGTTTGAGGCGTTACCTGAGGATTCGTAGGATTTCCG
>JAKSBX010000197.1 GCA_022360905.1 Chromatiales bacterium | reverse complement strand
GCCAAGCAGGGTACCCGGGTGATCTACGTACCGGGCAACCATGACGAGCTGCTGCGCGACTATCTCAACTTCCACTTCTCGGGCATCGAAATCCACAAGTAGATCATCCACAAGACCGAGGATGATCGCCGCTTCCTGGTACTCCATGGCGACGAGTTCGACGGCGTGGTGATGAACAACAAATGGCTGGCCCACCTGGGTAGCGATGCCTACGACCTGCTGCTCTGGCTGAACCGCTGGTTCAACGTCGCCAGGCGACGTTTGGGATTCGGTTACTGGTCCCTCTCCGCTTACCTCAAACGCCAGGTCAAAGAAGCGGTGAAGTACATCGGCAATTTCGAGCAGGCGGTCATCCAGGCCGCCCGTGAACGGGACCTGGACGGGGTGATCTGTGGACACATCCACCATGCGGTGATCAGTGACCTGGATGGCCTGACCTACGCCAACTGTGGCGACTGGGTGGAGAGCTGTACCGCTCTGGCCGAAGAGGCGGACGGCTCACTGAAACTGATCCACTGGGTCGACGAATCAATGCAACTTATCGATAAGAAAGAAGGTGAATATGCGGATAGCGATACTGACGGACGCGTGGTACCCACAAGTTAATGGCGTCGTACGTACGCTGAACAAAACCATTACCATACTGGAGCAGTGGGGTCATGAGATCCTCTGCATCAACCCGGAGCTGTTTCGGACACTGCCGATGCCGACCTATCCGGATATTCCCCTCTCCCTGTTTCCCTACGGCAAGATCAAAAAACTGTTGAACGAATTCAAACCCGATGCGATCCATCTCTCCACCGAGGGACCGATCGGCTGGGCGGGCCGACGTTACTGTCTGCGCCACAAGGTTCCCTACACCACCACCTACCACACTCGCTTTCCCGAGTATGTTCGTCTGCGGGCGCCAATCCCTCTCGCCCTCTCTTACGCCTTCGTCCGAGCATTTCACAGCAAAGCGACCCTCACCATGGTTGCCACCACTTCGATGAAGGCTACTCTGGAAGAGCATGGTTTCAAAAATCTGGAGTACTGGACCCGGGGGGTCGATATCGACCACTTCGTACCGAGGGAGGAGAAAGCACTCGACCTGGAAGGCCCCATCTCCCTCTACCTCGGTAGGGTTGCGGTGGAAAAGAATATCCAGGACTTTCTCGATCTGGATATCGAGGGATCCAAAGTCGTGATCGGCGATGGACCGGCGATGGCCAGTCTCAAGGAAAAATACCCGAACGCCCACTTTCTCGGTTACCGCAAAAACGGCGATCTGGCCAACCTGCTGGCGGCAGCGGATGTGATGGTCTTCCCCAGCCGCACCGACACATTTGGATTAGTGATGTTGGAAGCCATGGCCTGTGGCGTACCGGTGGCCACCTACCCGGTGGAAGGCCCACTGGACGTAATCAAAAACGGCATCAACGGCTGGATGGGCGAAGACCTCAAGACCGCTACCATCAAAGCGCTGGAGGTAGACAGAAACAGCTGTCGGGAATTTGCCGAGCAGTACTCCTGGGAGGCCTGTACCCAGCAGTTTCTGACATTGATACAAAAGAACTGTCCAGACGCGGCGGCGGAAGCTGCGGAGAAAACAAGCTAGGTGGCAGTTGCTTACAAATGTCTGTTAATCATACTTGTAGGACAACATTCACTACACTATGACCTTACCGGTACGGGGATCGAGCGTTAGCCAGACACAAGAATCGGTAGTCACATCGCAAAATGTCAGGGTCCACGCCAGGCTCTGCTCATCCATTTGCAGTGAAGCATTTGAAAGCGTTAACGCTTTGTTGTCCAGGCTTTCAGCCGCGATGGGAATAATCCGGGACAGAGGGAGCAATTCCTTTAGTGGCGGCATCAGCTGCGGCATATCCAACTTCTCGTGCTCCTCCTTTGTATAAAATAGATCATAAGTATTACAGGAGTATTCGCATACAAGATCATCGTTGTCGAAGCTGACTAAGCACTCTGAGGAGGAGACATACTCACGTACTGGATAATCCTTTCGCAGTTCCATATTGACATCAATACGGGATATCCTGCCATCTTCCTCATAATCGTAAGAGATACTGATCGGGAGTGAGCCAGTCATCTGCGGTACTTGCCGTGCAAGTGCATCTAACTGCAGCTCCAGATCGTTCAGCTCAGATATTGTTTGGTCATATCTGACGATTCCATGACACGATTCGTCTTCGTAGAGAGCCGCAAGATCAATTTTCAGGGATGCGCAGAAAGCCTCCGCCTCATCTTCTTCAGCACGCTTGAAGTAGACCGAGGTTGGCCAGAGCGTCATCAGCGCGCTCCTGAGGGCGCCTTTCCAGGTCAGCTTGAAATAGCCACTCTCCCCGCCAGATTTGACATATCCTCTGTTCTGCTGAAACTCTAAACCCAATACATACTCTTCCATGAATAGCCGCGGCATATCATTCGTTAAACGATGCTGGGTCTCCTTGTCGGTATAGCAACCACTCTTTTCACTGATCTGGCTGGCAATCAGGCTCAATTCGTAAACACCGAACTGCTGGAAGTTGTAACGGCTCCGGTTGGGTAGTTGCCGAAGTGCATCGATCTGTTGCAGATTGGATAGATCGATCGTTTTTCCATCCTCGCAGACAAAGGTAAATTCCGCGAAGTTCATATCGGAATGACGCTCTTCACTGGCATCTTTTGTCATTTCGATATAGCCCAAGCCAACACCCAGTTGACGCTCTGGATCTACCAAAGATTGCAGATACAGGATCTGATTTACACCCAAGTTGTCAATCTTTACGAGTTGACCGTTGACATACCCCTCGCGCAGCAACTGCTGTTTGGATTGCTCCACCCAGAGCCAGACATAATCGGGTAGCTCTGCTTCCTTGATGATCTCGATGTTCGGCTCTAGCGGTGTCTTTACAATAAATTTGCCAAGGGGCATCAGAATTAACATATCGATCAGAAAGGCTACTGGAGCAAAACTCCACTTGATAACCATCCAGAGCCCCGTAACCATCCAAAAACCGCCTGTCAGCAGGTATGATATCAGGCCAAACCTGAAACG
>JAKSBX010000219.1 GCA_022360905.1 Chromatiales bacterium | reverse complement strand
TTTGGATTCTCAGGGGGTACGAAGACCCCGTCAATCACACCGGGTATAGCCAGCAGTTTTTGGTTGAGATCGCCAATGGAAGCCCGTTTGCCGGCGATCTTCAGCATATCGTTATTGCGGCCCAGCAGTCTGAAGCGCCCAGCCGAGAGGATCTCGATATTATCGTTGAGCAGCACTGGGTGAGGGAGATGTCCCCCATAGGCGAAGGTCTGGTTGCCCTCCTGTCTCATCTCGATGCCATCATAGAGGCTCCAGCACTCGTCCGTCAGGGTGCGCCGGCTGGCAATCGAGCCGGTTTCGGTTGAACCGTAGATCTCATAGATCTCGGTTTGCAGTTGCAGCTCGGCTTCGGCAGCGAGCTCTCTGCTGAGCGGCGCCGTGGCTGAGATGATAAAGGCAATCTCCGGCCAGCTGATGCCGGCATCCAGACAGGCCCGCAGGTGCAGTGGTGTGGTGATGAGGACTCTCGGCGCGGCGGTGAGTGCCAGGTCAGCCGCGATGTCCGCGGGGAACAGCGGTCGTCCGGTATGTACGGCAATACCCCCTTGCCAGGGGAAGAAAATCGATGTGGCCAGTCCATACATATGTTGGGCCGGCACCGTCGCCACCAGCGATGAGACAGAACGGGAGAGGAATGGAAAACGCCGCAAGGCGCTGTCGGCTTCCGCCTTGAGCTCTCCCCAGCTCTTCGGATTGGGTTTGGGTGTGCCGGTGGAACCTGAGGTGTAGAGGATCGCAACCTGACGGTCAGGCTCGATCTGCTCGGGCAGCACAATCGAATTACCGTTCTTTGCATTCAGCAATTCAGTGTAGAGCAGCTGTTGGGCTTGAATACCCTGCTGCAATTGATCGGTTAGGCAGTAGCCGTCAGCGGTTTTGTTCAACAGGCTGTTCACCGCACCCGGTGTATTGTTGGATGGCATCAGCGTGACCTGCTGACGCACAATCGCTGCAGCAAAGCTGACCGCGAAGTGATACCGGTCTTCACACAGATTCACCACTTGCCCGGCATCCGGCAGCTGGGCGGCCAGTTTGGCCACATCCTGATAAAACTGGGCGGCCGATATGCCGGCGCCACGGTGCCAGGCGGCGAGTTGCTGCGGATGGTGCAGCAACATGCTGCACTGAATTGGACTGTTTAAAGCAGGCTCCGCCATTCAATTCTCCGGACCAGTCGAACAAAATTCAGAAAACCGGGATGCTCAAGGTGGGGCAGTTTCCGCTCCCTGATACGATATTCAATGAGTAATCCCACAATAACAAGTAGATAGTTTACAAAGTTCGTGAAAAGTGACCAGGTTTCAGTGTCAGCAAACTGTGCCAGAAGGGCACTCTCAACCGTCAAAAAAGCAAACATGCACGACCAGAACAGGGTGACCCGCCGGGTGTAGAGGCGCTCGTAATCGTTCAAATCCCGCTCATCTTTGTGCATCAGCTCCGCAAAGCGGGTGATCAATGGCGTCTGTCCAGGCAGCAGGGTCATGGTAAACAGTGTAAACAGGCTACCGTTGATTGCTATCGGCGGCAATTTCAAAAGCTGAATCATGTCAGGCTGTACCAGCAGCAACCAGGCGATGCCGAGCAGGGCGATGGCGATGATCAGCCAGCCGCTGAGCCGACCCTTGATCAGTTCGAGTCCACCCCAGTTTGCCAACAGTAGCATCAGGATCAGGCTGGGGGCGATCAGGCTGCCACTGACGACGCCAAAATGGAGCACTAGGGGATAGGCGATCGCCAGCAGCAACAAGCCGATATGGGCAAGTCTGCGCAGCTGGTGGTTAGGTTCGGGTTGGACTCCGTTCATTATTTTTTCGTAGCTCAGCACCAGGCCTATGACAATATTTAGTCAAAACCTGAGCTTGGTCCTTTAACTCTATGAATTTACACGGGACAAGGCGTAAGTGGCAAGATAGCTCATTACAACACCGATGGCGACTGTCAGGCCGATCGCGTGTAACACGGGAATCGAAGAACTGGCAAGGATCGCAAACACACCTGCGGTACTCAGGGCACAAACGCTGAGGGCATGCAGGGTTAGCAGTGCATCACCCTGCTGCTGTTCGCGACGGCCGAAAAACAGGCTGTAATCCAAACCGATGCCCAATACCAGCATCAGTGAGATCATATGAAACAGGTTCAGGGTTTCACCGATCAAATGTAACACACCCACACTGGCCAGAATAGCCAGGCCGATGGGGATCAGGGTGGTCAGCGTCCGCTTCAACGAGCCCAGGCCAATCCACAACAGGATCGACATCAGGCCGGTGCCGAGGGCCACCCGCTGCAGGGTCTGCTGTCTGAAATCCCCCACCAGGCCACTTACCTCCTGCTTCAGGTTCAGATAACTCACCTCAGTCAGGTTCTCCTCAACATACGCCTCAATCTGCTCGGGATCGGCAACAGTTTGCAGGGGGATCAGGGCGAACCAGGTCGATTGGCCCTCTCGGATCATACTCTCGAGGCGGGTTTTCAGCTCGCTCGACATGGCGTCCGCGTAGCTCAGGGGAGGCAGGCTGCGGCTCTGCTCGATCTCTGCGATGAATGGTTCGAAGGCGGCATCGCGAAACGGCAGACCCTGCATGGCCTGCTGCAGATTGTCCGAGAGCCGCTGCCGATCTGGCAGTGTCTGTTGCCTGGCTCTCTGCTGCTGCTCACTGGGGAGATAATCACTGGGGAGTGAGATGTCGAGCAACGAAGCGCCTGCCGGATCCTGTTGCAGATGCTGGCGTAGCGCTTCACTGCGCTGCAGCAGCTGTTGCGGATCCTCCGCTTGGATCAGCAACAGGTGGCTGGGATCGGTGGCGCTGAAATGTTGGCGAAGCTGCCGATCCTGCTCCAGCAATGCCTTGGGCAGCGGGGAGAAGGTGGAAATATCGTCCTGCCAGAGCGGCTTCGAGGAGAGCAGCAGAGTGGTCAGGCTGATCAGCGCCAATGCAAAGATCACCAGTGAGGGCCAGAGCTTCCTTTCGAGCATCACGCTGAGCAGCGTCATGCCTCTTGGCTGAGGCGGTGAGAAGGGCTGGGGAAAGACTCTCGGCAGCAGCAGGCGGCTGGTCAATGCGGCGGTCAGCAGACCGGTCAGGGTAAACAAGCCCAGTTGACGCAGCCCAATGAAATCGGTGGTCAACAGCACCAGATAGGCGATGCAGGTGGTGATGACCCCCAGGCGCAGGGTTCGCCAGATCGACAGCATGGTGCTGTTTACCGGCTCGGAGTGACGAAGATGGCTGAACAGATGGATCGGGTAGTCCAGCGTCACCCCGAGCAGGGTGATACCGAACGCCAGGGTGATGCCATGCAACTCACCAAATGCAAGCTGACAGACGATGGCACCGGCCAGCATGGCGCTCAGCAGGGGCAGGGCGGCAAACAGCAGATAGGGTAGAAACCGGTAGGCACTGAACAACAGCAGGGCGATCAGTGCCGAGGCGACCATGCTGAGTGTCTGGGTCTCATAGTGGATGACAGCCCGGGATTGCACGCCGAAAACACCAGGGCCGCTGATGATCAATTGATGTCCGGCATCTTTATCGAGACGGGCAAACTCATCCTGCAGATAGGTGAGAACCGCCTGCTGCTCATCGAGTTCGAGTCCCCCGGCCCGGGTCTGTACCAGCAGCAGGGCCATCTCCCCCTGCTTCGACTGCCAGACACCCTGTTCCCGGTGGATGCTCTGTTCCGCCAGCCAACTGCGCAGCATGGCCTGGTAACTGCCCACGGGATCGGCCGCCAGGAGATCCTTGAATGGGGAGGGGAAGGGGGCTTTCAGCTCCTCCAGACGCTGCTTCAGGGCTGTATTGAGGCTCTCCGCGCTGAACGCCGAAGTTCCAATCCCGGGTGAGATCAGGTAGCGGTATTTGAAAAGCAGCGGATCGATCTGCAACGCCCCGGGCGCGCCGTTTTCAACCCGGCTGAGCAGGGGACTGGTGCGTAAACGGGCCGTCAATTGTTGACTGAGACTGGCGCGGGATGTCGCATCGCCTTGTGTGATCGCCAGCAATAGCAGTCGGTTGGCCGGACCCTGATTGATCTCATTCAGCAGTATCTGCTGGTCTGCGGCTGTGCCCTCCGGCAGGAACAGGCTCATGTCGGTACGCAAGGAGACCTGACTGAACACCCACCAACTGCAGAGTGCCAGTGCGGCAAGCCAGGCCAGCAGGGTGTCTATTCGGATGGTCATTGTCGGCTCATGCTCTCGGTGTGGCTTGCAGAGGATCAGTCGGCACTCATTCCCCGATGGGCATCAGCTGGGTGATGATCTGATCGCCGTTACTCTCGATCACCAGGTAGCGTTCGATCTGCAGGGCCGTTCCTGTGATCTCTATGCGCTTGATCTTGCTGCCCAGTGCCCCCTCTTTGGGTGTCAGATTCAGGCTCCAGGCATCCCGGTTGCCAGTCAGTTCGGGGTTGAAATAGCGTTCGAGTGTCTCCCGGTCGCCACTCAATACCGAGCGGAAGGAGGCGCTGAAAGCCAGCAGTTCCGGGATGTTGTCCAGCAGAACAACCTGTTGCTGTTGATTCCGCCACAGGGTGAGCCGGTTTCCCTCGATCTCATATTTAGTACTGCTTGGCGGTGCGAGGGTTCTGACCAATCGGTCGGGCGGCTGGAATAGCAGGGTACCCTGTTGTTCGATCGGTTGATCGAGCAGGGCCAGTTGGCGCGTTTCGGTGAAACGGGCCTGCCGTTCACCAGACGCCTGCCACTGATTCATCAGATAATCCAATGACCAGTGCGGTTCTTCGGCCACAGCCGGTAAGCTCAGACTGAACAGCAGCAGAACGAGTGACAGAGAGTAGATCCCCGACCTATTCAGAGGCATCGTCGCGCCCCCAGAAGTCGTAGAAATTAAACCAGTTGTAGGGTGCGTGACGGGCATAGTGCTCCAGCCTGTCCGCATAGTGCTGGGTCCAGGTCTGTAGCATCTCCTCCCGACGTCCCCGCTCAAGTTCCACCCGATCGGTAAAATGCTCCATACGGATCTGGTAGCGGTTGCCTCCCAGGTAGAGCCCGAAGAAGAGAAATACCGGGCACTTCATGATCGAGGCGAGCAGCATCGGCCCCTGGGGAAAGGTGGTCTCCCGACCGAGAAACTGGCACTGCACGGTTTTGTTGGCATCGGTGACCCGGTCACCCAGCAGACCGAGGATGCCGCCCTGATCCACAACCTCCTGGGCCTTGATCAGGGTATCGGGTCGGCCCAGCTCGATGATGCTGTCGCTGAGCGACGGGTTCAGCTCCGAGAAGACCTGCATCATCATCTCATTGTGTTGAGGATACATGAGGATCTTCAACGGCAGTTCCCGTTTCACGATGGCCGTGGCGCGAAGAATCTCAAAGCTGCCCAGATGGGAGCCGAGCAGAATGCAGCCCTGATTGGCATCCAGATGTTCGGCGATCAGCTTGTGGTTGTGAATCTCCAG
>JAKSBX010000144.1 GCA_022360905.1 Chromatiales bacterium | reverse complement strand
GCCTCTCCTCCGTACTGAGCACAATGTCGTTCATGCGTGTCCGAAATGCCTCCCAGTGGGTCTGGGTCTCGTCACCGTGACCTTCCAGATAGACAAGACCGCGCCCTTCCTGCAGACCGAAGGTGCGTTTCACCATTTTACCCAAAACGATTGCTCCCAATCTCGACCCTTCCAGCACATAGAGATAACCCAACATGGATAAGGGCGCCTCGACCGATCTTTGCAAAAGCCGGTTCGCAACCGATTCGACAGCCGTGTGCGCCGGGGTAATATCACGTACAGCTTGAGACGAGAAATAGCCCAGGTCCCGCCTCAAGGCGGGAAGCCTGCGCATATCGTCGCTCCAAACCCTATCGATACGTTCATCCGCTTCCACGGGCAGCTCATGCTCGAGTACACTGTGGATTACAGCCATCACTCTCAGATAACCGACGTAGCTCTCCAAAGGCAGCTGGTTTTCTGCCAGTGCCGATGCAAATGGTAATGCTTCTAGGCGTTGATGAGCATCACGCGTGGTTTCGCGCAGCTCTGCCATCAGATGGGTGGAAGGCATTTCGTTCTCTTCTTTACTTCAGTGCGATTTAGATTTTCCGGCGTTGACCGCTAAGTTTCTTGTAGTGTAGTAGTTTTTTTGTGGGGATTGCGACTAAAATAGAGAGTATCCCTATCCACACAGCGATTCTGGTGATTTCTCTATGCAGTACCTGAAAATCGCCGACAGGGGGCTAACATGTCCCAAAGTAAGAGCCTGAAGCTGACCCCATTGGATGGATTTGGCCGTTTCCTTGACGCCCTGATTCAGGGTGATGAAGCCGAGTGCGCACTGATTACCAATTGTGCGCTGGAAAATGATACTTCCATAACCAATCTCTACCAGGGACTATTTCAACCTGCCCTCTACCGTGTTGGGGAGCTGTGGGCCGCCAATCGTATCTCGGTTGCTACCGAGCATATGGCCACGGCGATCACCGAAGGGTTGATGAACCGAATCTATCCGCACCTAATCACGCATAACCACCATGGCCGCAAAGTCGTGATTGCCACGGTAGAGGGGGAGCTACATCAGGTTGGCGCCAAAATGGCGGCGGATGTGTTCGAAATGCATGGTTGGGACAGCCTGTACCTGGGTAGTGGTCAATCCACGGCTACTCTGTTGTCCGTTCTGGGGAAAACTCAACCCGATATGGTTGGACTTTCATTCAGTGTTTTTTACCACATGGATAGTTTGAAAAACATGTTGGCCCAAATTCGGGAGACCTATCCGGATTTGCCCATCCTTGTTGGCGGCCAGGGGGTCGATCTGGGTGGCAATGAAATCGAAGAAGCTTTTTCCAATGTAACCTCCATCAGCAATCTGGATCTGCTTAGTGGCGTTATACTCAATGTAGATGAGTGATGAGGGTCAGATGATCATGCCGTACCAATCGACTCTGGATAGTGACTGGCCAGAGCTGACCGGCTCAGTTCGCGATGAGAGTATTGCCCTGGCTATTGGCGTATTCATGGTTGATGGAGAAATGCTCTACTTAAACCGTGGCATGCAATTTCTGCTCGGGGGTGACAACCCTTCTCAGCCAAGGACCGCCTATCTGGTCAATCCTTCCTTTTCCAGCTTCCTGGATACCCCTGGAGATGGGGAGATTTTTAATGGCCTGCTTACAGTCGGCGATGGGCTGCAAATCAATCAGACCGTTAAGGCGCGGGTCTGGCGCCGAGACCATATGATATTGATATCTTGTGAGTTCGATGTCTTCGAACTGGACAAGCTTAACCGAAATCTATCTCGTACCAACCAGCGAATCAACAACCTCGAAAGAGAACTCGTTAAGAAAAATATTCAGCTGGAAGAGACCATCGCCACCTTGCGTCAAACTCAAAGCCAATTGGTAGAAGCGGAAAAGATGGCGTCATTCGGCGCGATCGTGGCCGGCATCGCCCACGAGATAAACACCCCCGCGGGAATTGGCCTGATCACCGCCTCCTCCCTGATCCGACGTACACAGGAACTGACCCAACTAACGGAAAGCGACACCAACAGCCGCGACGCTCTCGACCGATATATGGATGCTATGCGGGAAGGGCTCGATCTAATCGACGGGAGTCTTCATCGCATCGCCGATCTGGTTTCCCGATTCAAGCAGACCTCCGCAAAGCAGTCCTCGGAATTTTGCCGGCAACTTGAGCTGAAACCATTTTTAGAGGATATCGTTCGTAGCCTGGGTAGCCGGATCAACCCGAAGGACGTGGACATTAATATTTCATGCGACGACAGGTTGAATTTCAAAACCAACCCGGAAGCACTGATACAGGTTTTTACCAATCTGCTGATCAACTCAGTGGATCACGGGTTCAAAGACGGGCGCAAGGGCAGCATCCTGATATCGCTTGAAGTCAAAGACGAGACCTTATTCATACTCTACAGCGATAACGGAACGGGCATTGCAGAAACAGATCTGGAGCGGATATACGACCCATTTTTCACCACGGACATCCAGCAGCACACAGGTCTCGGCCTTTATCTGATCTATAACTTGGTTAGCCACAAGCTCAAGGGCCGCATTCAATGCGAAAGCAAGCCGGATCAAGGTGTTCGGTTCGATCTACGTATCCCGCTTCACTCAACACAAGAAACCGCCAAGTTGGCAGGCGGCGCAATATGAATCTAAAACTAAAGCAGACTCAATACAACCTGGTCTGCCAGCCGGCCGGGCCGGTCAGCGGAACCGGCACAGCAAGTACGCATCCTTCGACCTGTTCGCAGTACGATCCGGATAATCCAAATTTACAGGAAGAAAAATACTGGCAGTTACTGATTGTTGACGATGAACCCAGTTGGCACAGTACCATCCGCCTGGCCCTGGGAGATGCGGTCATTGAAGAGCGTCCGCTTAAACTGATATTCGCATCGTCCGGTGCTGAAGCCGAAAGCCTTCTTGCCGAAACACCGGATATCGCCTTGGTACTGCTCGATGTTGTCATGGAATCGGAGCAAGCCGGCCTGAACCTGGTGCGGAAGATACGTGAACAACTCAATAATCAGAAGACTCAGATAGCCATTGTAACCGGTCAACCGGCCTATGCCCCCGAGCATATTGTCGTTGAGCAATATCAGATCAATGACTATCGCCTCAAAACGGACCTCTCAGTGGAAAAGCTGTTGGCACTGACCTGTACCGCCATCCGCGCTTACCATTCGCTGTGCAAATTGATCGAATCTCAGGAGAATCTAAGTAAAACCGCTCGCGCCAGACGCGAGGCCGAGACGCGCTATCAGGATCTCTACGACAATGCACCAGATATGTATGCATCCGTGGATGTGGTGTCCACAAAGATTCTCAGATGCAACATGACATTAGTCAAAAACCTCGGGTATGCGGACAAGCAGGAGGTCATAGACAGACCGGTGTTCGATATGGTTCTGCCCGAAGATGAGGAGCGGACCAAAGAGGCCTTTCGCCGCTTTATAAAATCCGGCGAGATCAATGACATGGAGCTACGTTTGCGGCGTAAGGACAGGACCGGTATGGATGTCAGTCTCAATATCAGCGCCTGGCACGATATGCACGGAAATATCACAGAGGCACGCTGCTCCTGGCGGGATATCACGGAACGGAAGGCTTCGGAAGCGGCCGCACGCGAGAGCCAGGAACGTTATCGCGCTATTTTCGGTCAGGCGGCCGTCGGCCTTGCCCGATTGGCAATCGGGGGAACCTGGTTGGAAGTCAATGACAAGCTTTGTGAGATCCTTGGCTATAGCAAAAGTGAATTGCTCGAACAGAGTATTCAAGCGATAACCTTTCCTGATGATCTGAACACCAGCCTTGAATATATGCAACAACTCCTGGATGGTGAGAAGGAGGTTGGTTCCATCGAGCAGCGCGTGCTCCACAAAAGCGGCCAGAGCCTTTGGATCAACCTCACCCTCTCGCTGGTTTACGACAAAGAGGGTGAACCCAAGTATTTCGTCTCAGTCATTGAGGATATCGTTCAACGCAAACTCTCGGAGGACAGACTCAGACAGGCGGCGGCGGTATTCATGAACACGGCCGAGGGTGTCATCATAACCGATTTGGATGGGTCCATACTCGATGTGAATCGGGCGTTTTGCGAGATTACGGGTTATTCAAAGGATGAGGTCATCGGTCAAAACCCCCGTATCCTGAAGTCCGGACGCCACGATAAGGAATTTTATAAGACCCTATGGTTCAGTTTAATCACTCGGGGTGAATGGCGCGGCGAAATTTGGAACCGGCGTAAAGATGGCAACATATATCCGGAGTTGCTGACCATCAGCGCGATACGGAACCCAAATGGAAACCCCGCCGGTTATGTTGGCGTTTCCACTGATGTAACATCCGACAAGGAGGCACAGTATCAACTACAGCATATGGCCTACCATGACCCGCTAACGGATCTGCCAAACCGGCGGTTCTTCAATGCAAAGCTGAACCAGAGTATCAGACTTGCGGCTCGTCGGGGATCCACATTAGCTGTTGTTTTCATCGACCTGGACCACTTCAAGAGAATAAATGACAGTATGGGTCACGATGTCGGTGATGAACTACTTAAGCAGTTCGCTCAACGATTACAAAATACCATTAGAGTCAGCGACTCGGTCGCCCGCATCAGCGGCGATGAATTCATATTATTGCTTGAAGAGATCAAGGGCCAGGCTGATGCATCTATTGCGGTAACCAGCATAATGAATGACCTTAAAGCGCCATTCGATCTCGATGGCCGTCGTATCCGGATCACTTTCAGTGTCGGTATCAGTCTATATCCGGATGATGGTAAAGATTCTATGCACTTGCTGCGTAACGCGGATACAGCAATGTATAGCGCTAAAGAGAACGGACGAAATGGTTATCAATTCTACAAGAGGGAGATGACATCAGCGGCTTTCGAGTACGTAATACTGGAAAATGAGCTTCGGGTTGCCTTGGAAAGGGCTGAGTTCGAGCTGCTATATCAGCCTCAGATAAACATCGAGTCGGAGCAGTTGATCGGCCTGGAGGCGCTTATCCGATGGCAGCATCCTCAACAGGGTACGATACTGCCGAGCAGGTTTATTTCCATTGCCGAACAGAACGGTCTTATTCACGAGATCGGAGCTTGGGTACTGATGACGGCGTGCACTCAAGGTAAAGCTTGGCTTGACAAAGGAATCGAGATAGCGCGTATCGCAGTTAATGTAGCCGGCCCGCAAATTTTACATGGTGATTTTCTCACAATTGTACATAAGGCTCTCTCAGCGACAGGGATGCCCAAACACCATCTCACTCTGGAGGTGACAGAAAGTTTTATTATGTCAAGGACAGAGGATGGCATTGGCCAACTTAAGGCACTTCAAGAACTCGGTATCGAGATCGCCATTGATGACTTTGGTACAGGTTACTCCTCACTTAATCATCTCAAGCAGTTGCCGATCGACAAACTTAAAATCGATCAGTCGTTTGTCCGTGATATTCCCGACGATTCGAATGATATGGCTATTTCCGAGGCTGTCATCGCTCTTGGAAATGCACTGAACATGAGGGTCATCGCCGAGGGTGTCGAAACAAGTGAGCAGGCGATGTTTCTCAAAGAAAAAGGTTGTCAGGAGGCACAGGGCTATTTCTACGGCAAACCCATGACACCGGCACAGATTGAGGACTGGTTATCGAGCCGTAAAGCAAGTGACCGGGGAGAAGAGGAAGCCGATTCAGATTGAACACTAAGGATACCGAACAATGACGTTTTCCGCACCTAGGGTTTGCTTATAGATCTTTAAAGCTAATCAGGCATGAGCATGCCGATTTAGCCGCTATGAGAATCTGATCAGGTAAAACCATTCCTATCCAAGGCAGGACTGTACTCCTTGCTTGCCTCTCGAGTACCGACCACAATGTGGTAATATTGCTGTTCGGTGCCCAGATCACTGCCACCTTCAATACTGGCAGTCGCCGCCTGTTGGCATCGACTCACTCTTCAAATCCTGAAGCGGCTTTCGCTCAGGCATCGAGAAACTGAGACTGGAATGGGCGTACAATCGACATTAATCTGCCAATCGGGACTCAGTGATACTTCTCCGTGGTAAAGTGCCCCGGCTCCTTCTTGCGATGCTTACGCATGCCCCGGGACTCCAGGGCTGCAGAGACCTCCCGGATCATACCCATGTTCCCGCAAAGCATTACGTGGGACTTCTCCGGGGTAAGTGCGACACCCGCATGCTTCTCAAGACGACCATCCTCGAGGGCGGCCAGAATGCGCCCGTGGAGGGCGTCATCCACCTGCTCCCGGCTGGTGATCGGTAGATAGCGGAAACGCTCGCCGTAACGCTGTGTTAGATTGACGATCTCCTCACCGTAGCTGAGTTGATCCTTGTAGGGGACGTTGTGTACCAGGACGATCTGTAGAAATCGCTGCCATGGAAGCTCGGTACGCAGAATGGAGAGATAGACACCCAGCGCCGTTCCAGTGGCAATCATCCAGAGATTTTCGCTCTGCGGCAGTTGATCGAGGGTGAAAAAACCGTTGGCTTTGGCTGAAACCCAGATCCGATCACCCGGCTTCAATGCAGCCAGCCGAGGACTTAATGGACCGTTCTCCACTTCGTTGAAATGGACTTCGAGCAGCTCATCCTGAGGTGGGTTAACGAATGAGTAGGGTCTCGCCACACGCTCGCCGTCGATTTCGAGGGCCAGACGGGTGAACTGCCCTGCGATGAAGGCGTCCACCGGGGCCTTGAGACGTAGCGAGTAGAGCTTACCGCTCCAGTGGCGCTTTTCGACTATCGTGCCTTTTAACCATTTTTCCATTATCGAACGCTCCAACCATTTTCGCTTGCCTGGACTGCAGGCATCTGTCAGCGGTTTGTCTCTATATTGGGATGTATAACCCCAAATCCGAGTTCCTTCATCGTGGTAAATATTGGGGTTTATTAGCATCTTGGCTGCCATGTCCTCGACATCCTGTCGCGAACCCCTGTCACTGAAAGGCCTAATAAATGAGAACCCGGAAAGCACGATAATTCTCAAGCTGTTGCTGATCCTGGAACTGTTCTGAGCCCACTTAATCACAAATCATGATATAAAATAAATATTTATCAATTTTCCCTGACTATACTTTTCTGATCGTCGATGTTTGATAGGGATTGATCATCAGGATTACCCGGAAAGGAGCGATATCGTCATGAAAGCTGTCGTCTATTCCAGTTACGGGCCGCCGGAAGTCCTGCATGTGGAGGAAGTTGACAAACCCACGCCCAAGGAAAATGAAATCCTGATAAGGGTGCGTGGTGCCGAGGTCACCAAGACCGACTGTGAAATGCGTGGCTTCAATTTTCAGGTGAAGTGGTTTATGCCCACTTTGAGGTTGATGCTAGGGGTATTCAAGCCTAGAAAAAGAGTGCTCGGAGGCTACTTCTCCGGTGAGGTGGAGGCGATTGGGAAAGAGGTAAAAAGATTCAAAACGGGAGATTTGCTCTTTGGTTCCACCCAGTTGCATTTGGGGGCGCATGCAGAGTATTTGACGCTTCCGCAAAACTATACCCTGGTGCACATGCCGGATAATCTGACCTTTGTCGAGGCTGCTGCGGTTCCCCTGGGTGGTTTAAACGCGATCCATTTCATGCGAAGGGCCGAGATCAAACCCGGAGAGAAGGTTCTGGTGAATGGGGCGGGAGGCAGTATCGGTACCTTTGCCGTGCAGATCGCCAAGGCCATGGGTGGAGAGGTGACCGCGGTGGATAGTGGGATCAAGGAGGCTATGTTGCGCAGCATAGGTGCAGATCACTTCATCGATTACAATAAACAGGATTTTACCGATACCGGCCAGAGTTACGATGTTATTCTCAGCATGGTTGCAAAAACACCATTTAGAAAATGTGTCGACCTGCTCAATGGCAATGGGCGTTACCTGCTGGGGAACCCCCGTGTCATCGATATGTTGAGGTCAGTAGTAATCTCGAAATTCACTGATAAAAAGGCATTGTTCGCCTTTGCCCGAGAGACCGAAGATGAGTTAAGCAGTCTCAAGGAGATGATAGAAGCGGGAAAAATAGGCCCCACGGTCGATAGGGTCTATTCACTTCATGAGGCTGTTGAAGCCCATAGCAGAGTGGAGAGAGAACAGAGGTTGGGGTCAGTTGTAATCTCTCTGGATTAATCCGAAAAGGTGGGTTAAGAGGATGAACAAAACACAACCTGCCATTACTCCTCTTCAGGTATAGTAGTTCGCGATTGTGTCACACTGTTTTTCATTCTGTCTTGGAGTTTGTGTTGAATATCGAATTTGAGTATTCGGATAGAAGGGGTATCGATTGGAGAGGGCTCTCGGAACTCTATCGAAGGGCCCCTCTCGGAGTAAAAAGTGCCGAAGATCTGGAAACTGTGTTCGGCAACAGCAGATATTGCTGTTTTGTTTATGCGGATGGTCACCTGATCGGTGCCGGAAGAGTGTTGGCTGACGGTGTTGATTGTGCCTATATCTGCGATGTGGCACTGTTGCCTGAGTATCAGGGCCGAGGGATCGGATCAAAAATCGTTTCCGCTCTGGTCGAACGATCCAGGGGGCATAAGAAGATAGTGCTCTACTCGGTACCGGGCCGTGAAGCCTTCTATAGGAAACTGGGGTTTATGCGGATGAATACCGCAATGGCGATATTCCGCGATCAGGAGCAGGCACTAGTCTCGGGTTTGTTGAGCGAACCTTGAGTTGTGTCGCTATTGAAGAGATAGCCTGGGTTTACTGACAGGAATGGTATCGTCCCTGGAGAACGAACATCTCAACAAGCCGCATTCTAGATAATCCTGTAGTACTCGATATTCAGGCTGATGATGCCCGAATATTTAAACACCGGCCGGTCACCTGATTGAAGGCATAACAATAAGGAAGATATGAAACATATTCGTGAATCATGGCAGACAGGCACACCGCTGGGTAATGATCTGTTGTAGTCGACCTTAACATTGATATTACTGCGTAGTATGGCATCATGATAGGCTGATTAAAAAAATATGGTGTGCCGGTTGAATGACCGGCAAGTTGCAAACAGAAGTTCTGAGTGTTTCTTAGTTAAACAGCAGTGCTGGGAGCATTCGCCAAGATCACCTGGTTACGCCCCTTCTCTTTTGCATTGTAAAGTGCCGCATCCGTACGATTAAGAAAAGACTCTATTGATTCGTTGGCTGTATATTGAGCAACACCTAAGCTGGCTGTTACAGCGAGTCGATCATTCTCGTGAGTTTCTTCCAACGAAGTACGTATTTTTTCTGCAAGCTGCTGCGCACCCTGTATCTCCGCATGAGGCACGAGAATGATAAACTCTTCACCACCGTAACGGGCCAGCAGATCCGTACTACGAATATTACTACGAATCAATTCAGCTACTTTTACCAGTTTCTCATCACCTATGGAGTGTCCGTATGCGTCATTGATATGCTTGAAAAAATCAATATCGAGCAAAACGAGCGACAGCTGGTTGTGGTAGCGTCTGCAAAGGTCAATCTGTTCTTTAAGCTTATTCATGAAATGGCGCCTATTGGCTGCGCCGGTCAGGTAATCAGTGGTGGCTAGTTGATTCAGGTTGGTATTCAGAACTGTGATCCAGTCTACCCAGACTTTCAGGCCAGTCAGTAACAGCAGGAATCCCACCACTTGAAAGATCCCTTCGAACAGGAAATTATAGATGTCTGGTAAAATGACAATTTCATCCATGGTGTCTGTAACCATCGAAATGGCCAGCATGGTCAGACCGACAAACAGCAACAGATAAGAACGCGGACTGCTCTCATAGAGATCAACTATGAGAAACAGACCGAAAATTGGCAGTACTGCAAGAAATCCCTCAAACAATATGCTGGCATAGTCTATAGCTTCAACACCGGGTGAGTTCCAGTAACTCAAGCCTGCGAATAGGGAAAGTCCTGCGGCGATAAGCAGTGCCAACAGATAGAGGTTTGAGATACGAACTTTTGCCATCTTTGCCATCTTGTTAAATTTATTGAAGTGCTTATTTTTTCTATTACCTGCATCACTTCAGGACCAGTCGTCTGTTTTATATTTAGATTAGCAAATAAACCGTCAGAAGGGATAAAGACTCTGGTCAGTTAACGCTGCAACCTATCAAATTACTAGGAATTATTTGACACCCGGGTGACAGAACTGTTGAGAAAATGTTGACACTGTAAACATCGCTCTGCCCACCCAACCTTTAGCTCAACTCCCAAGAATCTCGACTAAATCCAACCTCCCCCACTGCCTTCGGGGCCTTCTGACTGAATCCGGGCAACAGGCCGCCAGGCGGCCTATCCTTCTGTTGCTGTACCTTGTGACGTGGTGTCAAATACCGAAGCTATGCAAACCGGTCCGAATCTGTTGAGGCCCGTGTTACCGGCAGCAACTCAGATGGTTGTGGCAAAACACCCTTTGACTGTAAGTAGTGAAGGATCGAGTCGATCACCGCCTGACCCTCTATACAAGCGATTAACTTGGCTTCGCCTCCGCACTTCTCACAGATTGATACGTCAATGTTGCCTGCCCCGATCTTGATATATGCCGACATAGCCTCTCCAATTTCTTGAGTTTTAATGGTCTTTAGGAGTAGTGAGAGATTTTTTGGGGCTCTAATTTGAACAGTGGTTTATGTCATTGTCAGGTGTAATAAAAATATTTCTCTATATCCACTATCCCAAATCGAATCTCTGTCTATACTCTTATTCGTTACTCGGGAGCGGCACATGAGAACGGACTCATCTTAGCAGTGTTGTATTAAAGATTCGATTCATTGCCGTAAAAAATAACAACCTAAGGAATCTCTGATCAATTCACTTTTTGTCATTCCGGCGCATGCCGGGATCCAGGTGAATCAAGCACACGGATTCCCTAAATTTAGTGATGGGGATATGGATATGCGTAGTTTTAGGGCACCAGCTGTTTTGTATGTTTTATTATTGGTTCTGTGTTCTCTGCTGATCGTCGGTTGCACAGGCTTATCCAAACCGACAGGCAAGCAAACGACAGACCATAGGGTCTCAGTCGATCTCGATAGAGTATTTCGGGATATCCCCAGTGGTGAAAGATGGTTACAGCATCTTCGCCAGGATCTGCTGCCTTTCTGGACAATGCCGGCGGCTCTGGAGTATCCCACCTACCGTTGCAACGACGGGTCCTTGGTTGATCCGGATAATCTGTGCCAGGAATTACGCGATCCGGTACCCGGTATTGTCTGGCTGGAGCGTGACTTCGTGCGGGCTAAAGCGCGCCAGGTCTTTGCCTATGGCATAGCCTTCCACCTCACTGGCGATTCCCAACTTCTGGACCATATGAAAAAAGGGGTTGAGATTCTACGGGATGCGATAGATCGTGATGCTGGCGGCGTCATCTCTTACTGGCAGCGACAAGCCGATGGCAGTTGGTCTCGTGAACCGTCCGCCCCCCAACGGCGAAGTCAGGATATGGCCTATGCGTTGTCCGGCCTGGGTTTCTACTACTACCTGACCCGTGACGAGACCGTCTTAAACGAAGTACTGGCCATTAAAGACTATATCTTTCAGACCTACGAAGATCCTGAGTGGGGGCTGCTCGGATGGGTCAAGGAGGCTTCACCGGACGGTGACCAACCCGACCAGCGGGAACTGGTGGCGCAACTGGATCAAGTCTACGGCTATATGCTCTGGCTGACTCCGACTCTGCCCACCGAAGCGCTACGTAAGCGGTGGTACGACGACTTAACCCGACTCGCCAATCTGATGATCGAGCAGTTCTACTCTCCCCGGGTCAATCTGTTCTGGGGGGCGGTGACCCGTCCCGCGCAAAAACGGCTTGGTGAGGATCATGTGGACTTCGGCCATAGCGTGAAAACATTGTGGCTGATCTATCAAATTGGTAAGCACACAAACAACCTGGCCTTTACCGCCTTTGCGTTCGAACGTGCCGCAAGAATTCTGGAATCTGCCTTTGATTCGGAGACCCAGACCTGGAATCGAAGAATACTCCCCGACGGCAGCATCGATAAGGATAAAGAGTGGTGGATTCAAGCAGAGTTGAACCAGACATCCGCCACCCTGGCCCTATTGGATCCGGCTTATGCAAGATATCTCCCGACGACCTACCGTTTCTGGCTCGAAGTGATGGTGGATAAGCAGCACGGAGAGATTTGGCATATGGTATCCGCCGAGACGAACCTCCCGGTGAGCGGTTTTCCTAAACAGCACTCCTGGAAGAACGCATTCCACTCTTTCGAACATAATCTGGTGGCCTACCTGACCGCGCAAGAGCTGCACGATCTGCCCATCGATTTACACTTCGCATTTGAATCACTGCCTGCGAAAGAGAGAATCCATCCCTATCTGTTCCAGGCCAAGTTACTCAATCTGGATAGCAGCGGGCCTGTTCAGACAGCCACCTTTGTCGATTTGCGTTAAAAGGAGTCAGGTTATGAGTAGTGACAAACCGTTGCAGGGTAAGCGAGTGGCCGTGTTGGTGGAGAGTGAGTATATCGCCGACGAAGTGGAGGTCTATCGCAGCCGTTTCCCCGAACTGGGGGCCGAAGTCCATTTTATGGCCAATCTTTGGGGGGCACCGGAGAAGCGCATGGTATGCGACATCGATAGCCCGGACACGCCCGTCAGCCGGATCCATACCATGCTGGTCGACCGGGATGTCTCCGATGCCCGGGCGGATGATTACGACATCGTTATTCAGACCGCCAACTACACCAGTTGCCGGTTACGTGAAATTCCTCCAATGGGGAGTTTGGGCAGTCCGGAGGAGACGCACAAGGCCCCGGCGGTGCAGTTTTTTGCCGACGCGATGCGCAACAAGCGAATCGTCAAGGGGGCGATGTGTCATGCGCTGTGGATTCTGACGCCTTGCCCGGAACTATTGGCGGGACGCCGGGTGATCTGTCACACGGTGGTGTTGGCCGACATTCACAACGCGGGGGCGACCTTCGTTGCCGATCCCGGTGAAGTGGTTGTCGATGATGACCTGGTTACCGCCAGATCCTTTGCCAATATGGAGGCGTACTTCGAGGCTATTGTGCAATTGGCGTCGAGTCGATGAGCCTAACCTACGTTAATGATTCGCTCGCAAGAGGATAAGCCGATGCAGCGCTCACTGATATTCCTGCTCTTTATGCTTGGATTAACGGAAGTCCAGGCCAATGTCTTTGTGCATCTTTTCGAGTGGCGGTGGAACGATGTGGCCGAAGAGTGTGAAAACTTCCTCGGACAACACGACTATACGGCAGTGCAGATCTCACCGCCGAATGAACATCGGATGCTTCTGGGACGCCCCTGGTACGAACGCTACCAGCCGATCAGCTACCGTCTCGAGAGTCGAAGCGGCAGCCGGGATGAACTGACACAGATGATTGCGCGCTGCCATGGGGCGGGGGTCAAGGTCTATGCGGATGTAGTGATCAATCATATGGCTAGCTGCCGGCCGGAATGCGACCGTAATCAACCCCAGTTCGGTAATGCCGGGGTGGCGGGGAGCATTTACCAGCCCGGGGGTTATCACTTTGAATCGCTGTTTGATGATGGGGATCGTTTTCACGTCCCCGGTTCCCTCAACGCCTATGGACCCGAACATTTTCACCGTAACTGTCCGGCGGTCCAGGATTGGGGCAATGTTTGGCAGCTGCATAACTGTGAGCTGGAAGGACTTGCGGATCTGGCAACGGAACGTAGTGACGTGCGGGCAACTCTTGCCAACTACCTGGCGAGCCTTTTCGCCCTGGGGGTAGACGGCTTGCGCATCGACGCGGCGAAGCATCTGCCGCCGAGTGATTTGCGGGCAATCCTGACGATGGCCGCGCAGGCTGCAAATGTGCGGATCGAGGGGACCTCTATCAATGCTCAAGCACCGAAAAGCGTGGTTGTCTTTCAAGAGTATATCGGTAACCCGCCGGATCCGTACGGCGCCTATGGCAACGGCAAGGTGACCGAATTCAGTTTCGGAATCGCCCAATCGACCGCGTTCCTTAACTGGGATGGGTTGAAGATCTCCCAAGCCGCGTCACTGATCTCCCAGTGGAAAATGCAGCCCAGTTATCGGGTTGTCACCTTTATCGATAATCACGACAATCAACGGGGCCACGGCGGCGGCGGAAAGGTGTTTGCCCATAAAGGGGGAAACGGGCGAAATTATGGAATTCGCAACTATCTGCCGGCCTACCGGCTTGCAAATATTTTTATGCTTGCGGTTCCTTATGGTTATCCGAAGGTGATGTCCAGCTATGCGTTCGGCAATGGCGAGTTGTGGGACAAGGGCAATCCGATGCAGGACATTCTGAGTGTTGCCGGGATGCAGGTACGAGACGATTTTCTTGGCCCGCCCCACATGGGACAACATAAGCAGCATTTGAGTGAAAGTGACTACGCGGCGGCGTCCGCTTGGCAAACGGAGCCCATCCATTCACCCCAGGGTGGTGTGCGCTGTGATGATGAGGACTCGATATGGCTGTGTGAGCATCGTTGGCCCGCGATCACGGGAATGGCGGGATTCAGGGCGGCCACCACCCCGGCGTGGCGGATAGACCACTGGTGGGATGACCGGGGCAACCGTCTCGCATTTGCCAGGGGTGATAAGGGCTTTATCGTCATCAACGGCGAACTCTTCTCGGAACAGGTTGCCTTCGGGCCCGAGGGGAACGGTTGGTACTATACCGGTCTTCCGGCGGGCAGATATTGCGATATTGTTCACGGCTCCTTATCTGAAGACGGTAAACGCTGTGTGGCTGTGGGTGGTGAAACTCTTGAACCGATAGTGGTCTACCCGGATCGCAAGGCCCGTATTCTGGTCGGTAAGATGGATGCGGTTGCGATCCATGTGGAAGCGCGCCTGCTTGAGTGATCCGCCAAGATTAGTCGCGATCTTGGCTCGATTGCGATCGCTTTCCGCTCAGGGCTTTTTTTCCTGGTGCTTCAGACCGACATTTTCCGCAGTTGTGGAATAAATATCTCCGGGTCGATGATCACTACCCTTGGGGTACCGCCGGTTCGATAGTTGCGCATTGTGCGGGGTTGGGCATGGGCCTCCGGGTCGCCCGGATCATGCCCCATCATGATCGGGACAAGCGATGGATATCCCTGTTCTTCCTTATATCCGTTTAAGGTGTTTTTTAGTGTTGAAGGATCTTGTTGCTGACCGCCTGATCCTCTATACAACCCTTCCCTTTTCTTTACCGTCTGAAACAGAAATTCGGTCCGGCACCTTTTTTTGATCGAGGGGTCGGAGTCAAGCCGACTAGCGATATCGCCATATTCTCCCTGCGTATTGTGGCTTGACTCCGACCCCTGATGTGTCGCCCCTGATGTAATGAATTGTTATCCCGCTGTGATAAGAATGTGAGGCTTTTTCACCAGAATCATTCACTCACACCTGTGCCAGGGCTCGCCGTCGTAGCGATCCCTGCTCAGACACCAATAGTCAGTTAGGAGAAAACAGATGAAGAAAATTGCTGCAACTACTGCACTTGCTTTGACATTCGCATTACCTAGTGTTGCTCTTCACGCACAAGACAATCCGTTCGCTGGAAATCCCGACCTATACGGTCATTTTCTTGCAATGGAAAAAATGAAGATGACGAAAGGTATGATGGACAAGAATAAAGATGGAATGATCAGCAAGGATGAGTACATGGACTATGCTAATAAGGCTGCTGGCAAGGGTTTCATGATGACTGACATGAACGATGATGGGATGATTTCTAAAGACGAGTTCATGTTCAGCAACCCTGATCTTTATGGTGGCGACAGGTTTATCTACGGTGGATTCTTGTAAGAATTCTTGTATCGGGGGCTGAACCGCCCCCGGTATTAGGTTACAAATCGCCCCATTCGCAACGAGAAGTAGCCGTCACAAATAACGGTATCATAATATCGGGATACTTCGATGTCCTAGACAACTTGAGATACCCCAAATCACTCTGGACCAATCTGTGACCGCTCCATAGGCTGTATTATTGCTCATGTGCAGTGCTTAACAGAGGAAAGCTTGCCCAGTCTTTAGTTTCAGTGATGCCAGAGAATTTGATTGGATTCGCAACGAACAAAGGTGTGAATATCCAATGCTACACAAACCAGGCAGTCACATCCTTATGAGTGCTCATCAACGAGATCAAGTACATCACGCAAGGCCGATACCGCTTCTTGCCGCTCATCACCAGATTTCGGTACCCAGTCACTCGATGACCAATAGAAACGGTGGGTAAGAAATCCATTTCTAACCTTTGTCCCGACCGGTTGGTTCAGGATCTCCTTGCCAAGCGTTTTGGGGATTGGCCCACCGATCAGGTCACCCCATAAAATATACTTACAGGGGAAATAGAGGTTTTTCCAACGTGTCATCGCAAACAGGGCGGCATGATGAGGAATCTTTACCTCTTTGTTATTGGTTCTTGATGCTTGTGGGCCATAGCTGAAGTGCCGATTGTTCGCATCGGTGGTTCTGATTTTCTGCTCGAGGGCCGGCAGGCAACTTGGATATTCCCGCAATGTGACCTTTTTAGCCAAGGATTCATCGTCGTCGGCCAACAGAACCGACGCATGAGCCAATGGGCTTCCCAGGGTGATAAAATCGGTCACTCGCCAGGGACCATTGATCTTGGCGGGGTCGGTGAATTCATTGAAGAAGTTTCTTTGAGCTTTCTGCACATCATCTATCGTCGATCTGCTTCCCGCCGAAGAATCCTGTGCGATTTTCTCAATCGCATCATGAGCCACATGTACCTCACTCGCCGCTTTTGTCGGAACATTGTATGCCTGAAACGCATAGGTCAGGATATCGTAACCAATCACACTACCGAGGCTGTGGCCGACGATGATGATGCGATCGTACCCCCGATCATGCAGGTTCTTGAGTAGATCGACCCCCGCAGTGCGGATCTCCTGGCGACGTTGGATATTTTGTGCCGCCGGTCTCAGGTAGCGAGCAGCATCCCCGACGACCTCCTTCATTAAAAAGCCCAGGAATGAGATCGCGATTGTGCCGAGAACCGTCAACAAGACCGCTACCCATATCGGTATGCGCTCAAGCAGGCCGGGGCCACCCGGATTGGCGATTCCATCACCAATAACGAAACACCAGCCACCAATCGCTATAACGACGATAATCCAGAGTGTATAAAAGGCCAGTTTCAGTCCCGGGGGAACGCTGGATGGTTTGCGCAGAAGCAGACTGAGTAGCCAGCCGATCAAATGGCCATAACCGGTGCCGTGCATCAAATGTGCCCAGTAAAACTCAAAGAAATCGGTCCGGATCTCTGCAGAATTCTGTGGTGTTGTCAGGCGTCTCAGCTCAAAGTTATTTGATACATGGTCCGGTTTACTCCAGACTTGGCTGCCGGCGTACTCTTCATGGATCTCTTCATGCTTGGTCCACACGGTCTCGACAAAAGACCGTAATGTCTGCATCGGTTGCTGATTTCCTATGCCGTGGATCATCAACACGGCCTGCCTCTTGACCGACATAGCTCGCTCCTCCCTTTTTCGCAGAGGATAGTCCAGATCGAATAAAAATACGACCTTCCCTATGCATTGAATCCTGGGCTATAATCACCCAGTGATGAGGTGTCAATTTTGATCTTTATCGATCGCAGCCGACTCAGTCCACCTGAGAACTGGAGCCCACTCGCGGACGGAGTGATACAATACCAAAACCAAGGAAAAGTCTGGTTCTGTTGAAAGCCCCCCTCTATTACCACTGTATCTCAAGCTACATCCGGCGGGCTTTTCTCTGCGGATTCGATTCGCATTTTGGCAAAAGCTATGAACATCGACGACAGTGGATCGTTGATCGCATGAAACTATTGGCCGAGGTTTTCGTCATTTATTTCTATGCGTATGCCGTGATGTCCAATCGCTACCACGTTATTCTTCTTGTCGATATACAGACTGCTCACGATTGGACTGAGGCAGCAACCTATGGTGTGAGGATTACCACAAAGTGGCAGATACCCTGATCTGGACCCTGGCCGAAGGCCTTGGGGATGACTTCACCCCATACCACACCTTATTCGACTTTGGCATAAAGGCCTGTAACCCGGTTCATATCGTGTAGCAGTGTCTCCGTAGTGCGTGCCACAATCGAGGGGAGGTAGTCGCCTTGATCCATCAGTTTGGTTAGCTGGAAGAAGTGCCACTGCTTGTTTACTTTGATCAGTAACTGGTTAATTTCATCCGTATTCAGGCTTGAGTCGTTCAACTCGGTCAGGGCCAATGAAAACTCCGCTTCCGCCTGTTTGAATTCGTTGAGATAACTGGAATCGTCTATACCCCAGGAGAGCAATAGATAGTACTTGGCAATGCGTTGCGACAGCATACGTTGTCTTCCTGAAAGGTCGACGATGTGTGCCTTTTCCGTACCGGCCTCCTGAACGAGCGCCTCGACTACCCTTTGACTGGCTTGAAGAAGCGTTTCACTCAATGCATTGAGTTTAACCGCATTGATGCTGTTGACCTCCCCAGAAGCAAGTTTTTTATAGTTTTTCCAGACAGTTTCTGCATGGGCGAGGGCTTGCTGAGTTTGTGTAGATACACTGAATGCCTTTAGGTTATTAAGCTGTACTTGATAGAGTTCAGAGGCTGAGTCGAGCTGCTTTCTTGGATTGGCGAATAGAACGGACTGCCCGATTTGGGCGAAGGCTTTGACCACTCTCTGACTTAACATACGTTGCCTACCGGCCTGATTGATCGCCTCGCCGTAATCTGTAATAGGTTCTGCAACAGTGCCAACCGGCACTAGAAGGGATAGGAAAACAATGGGTGCTGCGAAATAGTTGGCAATTGACATGTGCAAATCCTTTGAGGCGAAGCGAAGACATGACTGATTCAATTAAAACTATCTGCAATAAAATACCTTGATCTATGTTAAATTTTGCCTTAACTGGTTATAACGAATTGATTTCAGGCCCTAATTTTATGAGTTAAAATTAAGGCTCGCATGGCTTGCCAGGAACGGCAATCCTAAATGGATTGAATTTACAGTCTGTTTTGCTGATAGCCTGTTGGGATATCATTGCAAAAAACGAAAATAATTCATTAACGATGCTGTTTCAAATGGAATTGTACGGTTTGACAAAACGGATTTAGTAAGCGGTTAGAGTAGCAATCCGATATCGATTATCGGTCATAATAAAACGGTTTCATAAGAACCTGTTCGGGTGCGGTATAGCGAACCTCATTCCCATAGTCCGTTTGTCATTTTTCCAATATGGACAGGCTCGATGCTGTCAAATTCAATATCTCTTACCATATCCATATTACGCCACATCAGCATGTGACCTTTAGTAAAACGGAGCTGATGTACCCGTTTCTGCCAGAGAGATATCTCATGGTCAGTAGCGGGTCTTAAGTGTTTCACCCTGCCCTGGAGCCGAATCGCAGGTGGAATTCCAAAACGACCTTTTGCAAGAGATTTTAGCCAAAACCAGCGTGAACTGTTTACTGCCAGGACGCAAACCCGGTTGTTAAGCGCTAAATTGCAGGGTAATTGCCTGGTATATTTTTCAAAATAGAAACCATAACCGGGATTAGTCAAGATCAGTGAGCCTATAGGAGTGACGTGAGGTTCGCCCTGTTGACCTACTGTGGCGATTGCGAAATGGACTGAGGATTTAAATGAATCATTGAATACAGACTTAATGTCATTCCAGTTACGGTGTAGTTCCATCTTTCTTCCTTGATTGTATGTAAACGCCATGTAATTTACACCAAAGCCAGTCAAGTTAGCAAGATAGCGCCAATATCACTCAACATGTGTGCTTTGATCAAAATTGCTATAGGAATGATGGCTGACTTTACCTCGAAGAAAACTGAACCAGAGCAAGCGCTTTTAAGAAAATAGATAATCGGCAAATTATTGTTGTACGTGCAAGGGCAATTCCTTGCCCTGCGCGGCCATCACTTCCCTGAACGCCGGGGAGTACCGCTCGATGATGTGATAGAGCAGCGTCTGTTCCGGCCGATATTTTCATAACGTTCTCTATGTATCTATTCACCATCCTCGACGACATGAATGTCAGACACTGACCGACACCCATCAAGCCGCAGTCAGACCGGAGGAAACCCCCTCCGGCCCAGCCTGATCATCAGGCGATCAACTTGGCGGCGATCTCCTGCCCCCGCTTGGCCGAGGCCACATACTCATCCATCTTATCGAAGTTGAGATACTTGTAGATCTCCGGCGCCATGGAGTCGATCTTCTTGGCGTAGGCCATGTACTCTTCCACAGTCGACATTTTACCCATCACTGAAGCTACGGCAGCCAGCTCTGCGGAGGCGAGGAAAATGTCTATTCAAACCGATGGTGTATATAAAGATACTCGCGCCGCCATTCGCCCTGCATGAACCCTGTAGCTCATTCCAGTTACCAAAACCATGCGACTGGGTTAGGCAACCAGAGCATACTAGACTTTGCTCAAGGGATATTCACCAAGGTGCTGAACGCATCAGTATAACCGGCGCGATCTTCCACCCGGTCTTGATGCGATATAAGTGATACGCAGACCCCGAGGAAGCCCCAATGGCCGATAGAACAGAAGCCCAACGCACCCGCAGACGCCCCCCTCGAACGGGCTGTTGTGGCACAAGACTGGATGATTGTCTGAATGGGTGGATCGGCCCACACAGCAACGCAGAATGTCGTGCTTGCGCAAGCGAATGCGAGAGGCGAAGAGGACCCTGTAGGGAGCGCTGGCCTACGGATACCAGCAGCGATATTAGCTGTTCATTCGACTGTGATGCAAGATACAGGGCATGTGTCGATCGGAGCAACAGTCGCGTCAGCATCAGCAGATGCAGCGAGTGTAGAGATGAATGCCGGAGTACGGGCTATTGGGACTATGGTAAATGCCCGAGACCGGGCTCAAGAACTAGAACGTATAGATTTGAAGGGCATGACGAACTGGAAGAAGCCCTGGCAGAAGAAGCCCTTGATTCCCTGGTCGCTGATATTATCGATCACCTGTGAGGCGATTCCTATCGGGATCATGGCCTGTTGGAAAACCAGAACCTGGTGGCGGTGAGGTTGGCGGCATCGGATAGAAGCCGCTTGTATATCTTCTGAGGAGTTAAATTTGATGTCTCCACATCTTTGTATCAAAGGTTACAGATCGAAATAGGTCGATACACTATTTTGACATCTCCTAGCTAAACTTTTATGGGAGATTGATAATGGGTTTCAAAGGCAAACACTATGTATTGACTGGGGTCTTTGTCTCGGTTCTAACGGCCTATTCGGCAGTCGTTCAAGCCGACAAAATGACAGATGGTGAAATCATTGCGATCTATAACCAGGTCAATACCTTCGATATCGAGACTGCAGGTCTTGCGCTCAAGTGCAGCAAATCAGAAGAGGTTCTCTCACTGGCAACAATGGTACAGAACGACCACACGGGCGTACGTCAGATGGCAGCCGATCTGGCCAAGGAACTGGGAGTGCCGAAATCCCTTCCGGCCGGGCGGGAAAACGCGACTGCCTCGCATGCAAACACCCTGAAGATGCTCAATCAGAAATGTAATGACGGCTTTGACCGGGCATACCTGAAGTATGAAATTGATTTCCACACGGCGGCGATCGATGCTGTGGTACATGTATTGATCCCAGCCGCAAACGATGAAAAGCTGAAATCACTGATGAAGAAGATCCTTCCGGGGTTCGAACATCATTTGGCAGAAACAAAGAGGGTCTACGCGAGCATGTGAATAAGCTTGGTAGCTGGTCCAGAATGAGATTCTCGATCAGCTACTTTGTCACTCTTCATACGTGACTGTGCGCACCAATTTGTTGTGGTGGGTTAGATGTCGGTGATTCCTCGTGATTTGAGTTGATTGACAATGATGGAATCGCTACGGTTTTTCGATGTT
>JAKSBX010000261.1 GCA_022360905.1 Chromatiales bacterium | reverse complement strand
CTGAAACTCATTGTTAAGAGTCCATTGGGCGTGCTGTTGGTCTACGGTCGTGGCAAATCTCCACGGGGCCTGGTTACCCGGGCGGATCTGATTGCCAGCCTGATCACGGCCGGGACCGATACCAAGGTGACCGATCACTGTACCGAGCACAAGGCGTTCGTTGTTATTCACCCCGGTGCGACGGTTGAATCCGCATTGGTCGAGTTCAGAAACAACAACATCAAGAAGTTGCTGGTATTCGATGAAGATGGCACCAAGCTTGGCGTACTGAAGCAGCAGGTGTTGATGGATTGGGTTAGAGATGTGCTGTTGGGTGAATCGCAGATAGGCGCCGCATGAGATGGGACTTCACAACCGTCGTTGATCTCTAGACAAGGGACAGAATCATGGCATACGAGAACTACGAAACCGTAACAAGACTTTGGCAGCGATTTCTCCGCGAGCAGTTGGCTCAGCTACCGCCAGAGGAGCGAAAAAACCTGGAAGGGGAGTTCGAGCGCCGCTTCAGCGAGCTGCAACAGGACGCCTCGGGTGACGGGGCCTATAACTTTCCCGAACTGATCGGCTTCGGCGGCAACGGTGTGCAGTCCTTCGGCGATCTGCCCTATCCCCATCTGATCCCCGATTTCGACGAGTCGGTGATGCCGAGTCAGCTGCACGCGGCTTCGGAGCTCTATTACATCTATCAGCATGAACGGATGAAGGTGTTTCAGGTCGCGGATATCTTGCGCCAGCTGTTTGCCAACGGGCGCATGCGTATCCAGCGTGGCCCCGGTGCCAGAGGGCTCTATATTCTGGAGAAGTGGCGGCCGTTGCGTTACAGCCTGCGCGACCGGATGATCGCCTATCGACGGGTCTTCAACTACGGTTCTGCACCGGCCCCGGCGGGGGCGGTGGTCAACCAATCCTTTCACCGTCAACTGGTCGCTTTCATGAGTTCCCTGTCACGCTACTTCCGTGATCTGACGGTGGGCGAGGTGATCCGGGGCTCCCAGGATATCGATGATCGGCCGTTCGGTAATCTGGCCAGTATCCAGCGGCTTGGAACCGATCTGCGTTTTGCCCTCGACCGCTCCAGTTACGGCAACATCCTGGCACTGACTCAGGAGACCGGCCACTATCTGAAGACCGTGCTCGATCTGTTCGATGAGCCGGACATCAAAAAGTCCTTCGATGCCAACACCAAGTGGGATGTGGTGGAGAATGTCTCCAACCGCCACCTTGGGGGGATGGCTGAACTCTCCCAGCGGGCGAAAATGGCGGAGAGCGGCCGCCGGGTGTTGCAGTGGATCGCGGATCAGGCGTTTGAAACCACAGCCGATCCGATGGTATTCCGATCCGAGGCTCACCCATTCGGAGCCCATGCCGAGGCCTGGATCGCCGCCTATCGGATGACCGGTGAGGGTCGCGGTTTCAAAGGTGTCGACAACGCATTGAAGAGCTCACTGGGTGCGGTGCGCAAACCCCGCCGTGCCGTGATGGCATCCTGATCGGCTGACCCGTTATGGGTATGTTACCGCCGCTTCAGGTGACAGTGGATGCTCGAGGCTGGTCTGTGATCCTCGATGTGCGACTGGCGCTGCACAGGCTGGGACTGTTGATGGCCACCCGGCTGGCCGAAGAGCTGCGGGTCTTTCTGGTACCGACCCTGTGGGAGATTCTCGATAACACGGCCTATTTAAACCAACACCCTGAACACCTTGTCCAGAGCGGAGTCGCGGCCCCTGAAAACAGTTCAAGCGAGATTCTCAGGCAGTGGGAACGTGCCCGGGTGGAGCTTGGGCTGAATGCTTTGCACATCTTCTGGGCCGGCGATGCCTTGCACGAATCATCCCTGCCGAAGGATATGGATCCCGGCCTGAGCGAGCGTTTCTCCAGTCTGGCGGAAGGTTTGACCGAAAGGCTCGGTGAGTCCTGGCAGGAGCATCAGATGGGTTGGCCATTGCAGGAGGGGAGTCGGGATGCGGCGGCCCTGGCGGCTGCGATGAGTCGTTACAGGCCGGTGATTCTGACCCTCTGTGAGTCCGCCGACCATGCTCCATCCCTATGCAATCTGCTGTCGGAAGGGGGGATCCGCTGCCGGCAGGTGAGTGATGATGAGAGCGAACCGATGCGGGACTATTTCAAGCCCCTGCTGGCCAGGAGCGGGGTAACGGAGTTGCTCTGGGAGGGGCTGCAACTGGCGTTGGTGCATACCGTGGCGCCCCAGGCGTTGTTCATCGGCAATGGGGAGGAGCGAGACCATGATCCGTTTACCAGGATGGCCGGGGAGAGAGATCTCTGGTCGACTGCCAGCGTCACCTGGTACCGGCTGAAATGAAACCGCGGCAAAGGGTCAAAAAGCGGAAAATCGATCAGCGCAGTGCCGGTGCGCCCAGACTGAATTTGTCCCAGTTGGCGACGATCGCCAGCCTGGGCGAGATTGCCCCTCCACAGCAAGGTAAATCACCCTATCGCATCGATCGCAACGGCATGCCCCGTCTGCTGCCTGGTCCCGGAGGGATCGTGCTCAGCCACCGGGTGGGGGATCCTTGCGTCGGCCTGGCTGCAGATCACCTTGAGCCCGGGGTCTCCATTCAGAGCCGCCAGAAGAGTCTGAAGGGGACCGATGGTCCCAATCTGGCGCTCAACAGCTATGCCTGTATCGGTAACCGGGCCGTGGTGGTGAGCGGGCCCTGTGCTGGGCAACAGGGGGTGGTGACCGGTAAGCATGGCGGCGTCAACCATGTGTTGTTGGATTTTCCGAAAAAGGTATTGCTCAAGTTGCGCATCGGCGACCGGGTTCAGGTCTACACTTACGGGCTTGGTCTTCGGATGCTCGATCATCCCAATCTGACAGTGGTCAATGCCGCACCGAAACTGCTGCAACGCTGGGGATTGCGATCCGCGCCACCCAAATTGTTCGTTCCGGTGACCCATCGGATTCCTGCCGGTCTGATGGCCTCGGGGTTGGGTAGAGACAACACGGTGCGGGGTGACTACGACATCCAGCTCTCCGATCCGGAGTCCTTGCGGCGTTTTGGTTTGGGACGCCTGCGCTTTGGCGATCTGGTTGCCATTCGGCAGGCGGATAACCGTTTCGGCCGCTCCCGGCATGGCGACTTTACCAGCGTCGGGGTGGTGGTGCATGGAGACAGCGTCAAGGCTGGGCATGGCCCTGGGGTGGTTACCCTGATCAGTGGTGAGAGCCGTTATCTGGAACTGCTGCATGACAGCCAGGCCAATCTGGCCAGGGTGCTGGGGATCAGGAGCCTGCCGAAAGCACAAAACCGCAGACCTTTTGCTCAGCGACATGGCGGAGCCTTTCAGCTGGCCAATGGTGCTGGGGTCGCAATTTGAGGCGCTGTGGTCCGGTTGGCAACGGGGCTGCCAGGGTAATCGTTTCAAGCATGTGCGGTTGTAAGTTATGAACTGCACCGGTGGTAAGAAGTGAGAAGCCATCCCGATCGGCATCGCAGATTGGATCGGTGTGATTGCTGTGACGGGTATAGATCGCGAAATCAATCAGCCTGATCTGGAGGAGAAGATGAGTGAAGAGCAATCCCTAACTGACCTGGAGAGCCTGGTGTTGGCTGAGATTGCCTCGGCGAGCAGTGGTAAAGGGCGGCGCAACAGAACAGAGCGTGTGAAAAGGCCGGCCGAGAAAGGCACGATGGAGGAGTCTGCTGAATTATATCGGAGCTCGGGTGAGATCGCCCGGATTCACGGGGAGGATCGGGACGAACAACAGATGAGTGGTGAGGAGGCAGAGCTTCTGGAGCAACCTGAATTGATCGATGAGCCTTTTGAAGAGTTACCTCCGAATAAGCTCTTCAGTGCGGAGGAAGAGGCGTTCATGCACCGTGCGGTGGGTTTTTTAAGTGGGCGCGAGAATGGGGATGTGATCCTGGGCCGCATCTGGGAGCAGTTGACGGAGGCACAACCTGATCACTTTTTTGAAGTACCCCAAGGTGTCTCTGAATCACAACCGGGTAGTGCGAGCCCGGAGAGAGCGCAAGAGGAGCCATCCGATACCCCTGATGACAAAAACCTGGGGCAGGATTGATGGGACTGGCATTCGATCAACAGGCACCCTGGCAGGAGGCCGACTATGCCCTGGTAGGGCCGATCGACAATCGGCTGCAGGAGATTGCCACCCATCGGTTCCCATTCAATACCATTTGCCATTTGGGGCGGGATTTCGGTATCGGGGTGCGCTGGGGGTGTTCAGGCGCTCTGTTCAGGCCGCGCAGGTTGATAACCGCCGCCCATTGTCTATTCAGCCTGAAGATCAATCGCGCCCCGGCCAGGATCATGGTTGCGCCAGGCAGGCGGGACAGGGATGTGCTGCCCTATGGTCAGCGAGCCGCCATTGCCGCTTACGTGCCCCGGGGGTTTATCAGCGCACGAAACCGGGCGGAGCGTCGGGCCAATGATTACGGGTTGGTTGTATTGAAGCGGGGTTTCCCCCAATTGCAGCGTTTTATGCCGTTGAGCAGTCTCAGTAACAGGGAGCTCGACAGGTTGCAGAGAGATAAGCTTAAGTTGACCATCTCCGGCTATCCGGCGGATCGGCCGGTTGGCACCCAATGGCGGCACAGCGAAATCTTACGTCGCTACACCAGCACCAGGTTGCTCTACTCCACCGATACCTGCCCCGGTCACAGCGGCAGTCCGGTATGGGTCCGCCACAAAGGGCAGGCAGTGATTGTGGCGATACACACCTCCGGTATCCTCGATGAGCGTGGCCGCTCTCATGGCTGCAAAAAAGGTACGGTGATGGCTCCCCCTGGCAGTCTCAATAGTGGTGTGCGGTTGACCCCGGAGGTCGTGGCGAATCTGCGGGATCCACAGCGGTTGGTTGGTGGCAGGCAGCCCATGGTCAGAGTCCTTTGAGGTTGGCTGATGAGCAAGCAATTGACACAAACGGACGATGGCTCTGCCGGACAAAGTTTTAATGGCGGGATTTATCGGCAGTTGGCGCCGCTCTACGATCGTTTAATCGGTAATCAGCTTTTTCCGGCCATCGTCTCCAGTTTTGAAATCTGCAGACGGCAGTTTCAGTTTCGCTTTTCCCTGATGGCGGACATCGGTTGTGGCAGTGGCAGATTCTTAAAGTATCTGACCCGTTATGCCAAACCGCTGATCGGTATCGATGCTTCACCTGAGATGCTGAAAATATCGGCCCGTCGCCTGCAACCTGCCCGGGTTTTATTGTTACGTCAGGATATCCGTTACCTGAAACTTCCAAAATCTGCGGACCTCATCACATGTAACGGGGATACACTAAACTACATCTTGTCGAGACAGGATCTTAGACAGACACTACGAAGCTGTCAGCAAAATCTCACGCCTGGTGGCTATCTGGTTGGCGATTTTCTAAGTGGTACGCCGATGCCTCCGGAGAAAAGTGAAACGAAACAACTGATTCGTTTACCCGGTATGGTTTCGAGATGGCATTGGCAGGCTTGGCCGGCGCAACGGATGACACAGGTGAATATTCAGTTTCAACCGGTCGAGTCTGGAGGGCCTCGCAAGCAGCTTGAGATTCATCGGCAGCGCTGGTTTAGTGAAGCAGAATTTAAACGTGATTTAAATGCTGCCGGTTTGCGTGTTTGTCGAATATGGCCACTGGTAGCTCAGGACGGTACAGGTCCCAAGGGGCGATGGCTAAAATTTGTTGCCAGACGCAACAAGGGATTAGTGTGATTCAACAATAGCTTCATGGTTAATGCTCGAGCCGGCTGATCCCTTCATTACATACAATACAAAAAAACTGCCGTTCTGAAGTGGTAACGGAGAGACCAAGAGTTCTGAGGAGGGATCGATGACAGAGTTCACGATTCACGGCGTAGTCTGTCAGGTTTTGCCTGTAGAGCGGATGGCTGAAGTGGTGAGTGACGATCCGCAAGGTGAGGCTTCACTGCATATCGTTGGTAACTGCACGGTAAATGGGCAGCGTTATGTTTTGATCTGTAAATCCAACAGTGATCAACAGAATGGATCGGACAAGGGACTGGCGTCAGATCTGTTGACCAAACGGGAACTGCAGGTGGCGATGATGGTCTGTGAAGGCCGAGGGAATAAACAGATTGCCCACCGCCTGCATCTCAGTGAATGGACGGTCTCCTCCTACCTGAGGAGGATCTATGCAAAGCTCGGGGTGCGCACCCGTACGGCGATGGTGGCGAGTCTGCTCTGCAGTGCAGGATCCTCTCCCGGTGACGGTCATCAGCTTAGCTGACGGATATAATCCGGCCTGCGGTCTGCTGCCAGCTTCTTCAATAATCGGGATGAATCAACACAATCTTGCGCCGTAGCAAAGATTCAGCGCTTTCCAAAACAGGTTTTTTCCCCTGCCTATCCGTAGAGGTTAAAGATTTTAGTAACAATCTGCGTGAATATTGACAGATTTGCGTGATATCACCTATCTGTGTGTGAAATGACAAATTTTCAGAATTGATCTTATTGCGTAGCATAGTGCGCTATGGATTGCAGCCGTTGCGGTTAAACACATGATGGATGCTGCGAGCCAGGGAATCGATAGTAATGTGATGGGTTTTCATTACACGATTACAATCAATGACCTCTACTCGGAGTGAAATCATGCCCCATAAACAACTATTGCAAACAATAATTGTAGTTTTGGCGTTAACTTTTTTTCAACCAGCCATCGCGGAACCTAAAGTGGTAGTTGGTAATGCACCTGTTCATTCACTGGTGTCGGCCTTGATGGAAGGAGTTGGCAAGCCGAAACTGTTGATAGACAGTGCTGCTGTATCAAACACGGAGTTGAATCCATTCCAGTTGGCTGATCTGCTGACAGCTGACATGGTGGTTTGGGCCGGCGCGGGTTATGAGTCAGTAGTCGATAAGGCGCTAACCGGAATGCCCCAGTTGGAAAACAAGCTGTTGACCCTATCCAACTATGTGCCCCTATTACCACGCGAGGGGTATGATCCTTTATCCTCGGCCCGACAGGCAAATCGAGACCTTCGTTTCTGGAGTGACCCCAAGCTTGCCGTGATGGCTGTGCGGCTCATTACTCCCCGCCTTGTGCGGCTCGACCCGGATAACACGGAACGTTATCTGGACAATGAAATTGAACTGCTTGCAAAAATCAAATCGCTTGGGAAGGAGGTTGCGCAGTTGCTTGAGCCGTATACTTTTACCGCCGCCGTAGACTTGAATGCCGTAGATCCCTATTTCAAGAATCGATTCCTGGCCAACAAATTATATCTTCACGCTGAAGGAAGCTTTAAGAAAGTAGCCAATAGCATAACCGGAAAAACAGCTTGTACAGTTTCTATTGGGAACACCCGGATTCTACCCGGTTCTTCCCACTATTTTGAAATGCTGCGTACAACAGCCCGGTCTGTAACTTCGTGTATGCGGGGATCACATGACAGTATAAAAACCACCAAGGCAATCAATCACTCTTCTCATATGGGTGGATAGAAAATCTACACACTTCATCTCCCCGGCCGTGTTGGAAATTGAATCGGACTGACCCCGCTTTGCGGGGTTTTTTTCTATCCCTATGAGAGCAGGCTCCATTCAGTGAGTATGCCTGATAATCGTTCGATGGAATCGAGCATCTAATGCCTCAATGCAGGCAGGTTGAATTAGTGTTAACAGGCACTAATAGTTATTTGACTGTGTTGTAAACCGGTTGCAGCTTACGCGATTCCAGTTCCAATCTCGGCTGCACCATTACCTGCTAATTTCGACGCATTCCCACCAGGAATTGCCCATGGCGTACTTGCTGTCGTGCTGCTCATTTTGGTGGCCGGTCACGTTATGGCCTCTCTTTATCACCAGTTTGTACGCAAGGACGGTTTGTTCTCACGCATGTGGTTTGGTCCGCGCAGTTAGATCCGCCGATAACCAAAAAAGCCTAGCAGAATCGAGTTTTAACCCTTATCACATCCATTTTTGGATACATGCCATAGAGCTATTTAGTCCTACTATGGACTGGCCGCAGCTTGCTCAATTCCAGCCACTCTTCGGGTTGCATGTTGGAGATGCGTGCCCAGCCATCCGTGGTGGTATAGACAAAAACTCTCTGTCCCTGCTTATAGTAGCCGGTTGAAACAGGAGAGTCGGGCGCCTTTCTGGCATAGGCTCCATCTGTGATGATCTGATAAACTTTCGGTAATCTTAAAACCGTTCTTCTGATCACCGATTTGTCGGTTGTGCTGCTGCTTGGAGCTGTACTGGCCGGGCTATCGATCCGGCAGGTTTTCTGTTTGGCGATACAGCCATTGCCACAGGGCTTGCCTTTGCTGCAGTTGCGGGCATGGGATTGAAAAGTTATCGAAGATAATACGGAAATCGCAATCAGGGCGTAACAGCAGGCTTTGGTCTGCATGGGGTTGACCTCCTTGTTTGAATCGCAGCGCGTGTGTCGTGCTGCGGCAATCGGTTCACAATATCCCTGTGTACCGTCTCTTTGCCTATTGGGTAAGCATCATTCGGATTTTCCAGCCAAGCCCGCAGGTCGTCAAGTTCGCTCTGAATCGGTTATCGACGGTTGGTAATCGATGGGTCCTGAATGGCCGCCAGGTTAATAGCTCATGCCAAAATCGGGCATGTCGACAATTATGGGGGCGATCATGGCGATCAGGGCAACCCAGATGATGAAGCCGCCAAGTAGAGCCATAGCACACCTCAAGCGGCTTATCTCGACAAACCTGGGCCAGAAAAATATGGGGAAGAGAAAGAACATCAGCAGGCTGGCAATATTGATTAAACTGTCGAGTATCAGCGGCAAGCCTGTCTGATAAAGCGGCACGACCAGACTGATGACGATCAACCCAAAAGAGACCAGTGCGCCAAGTAAGGTCCAGGCATTCCAATAGAAGTAGTAACCGGCGGCAAACCTGGCCGGTATACGGTTTGCCGAGAGCAGCGCAATCAAATGCCCAAGGATGTAAAACATAGCCAATACGAGAACCTCACGTATCAGGTCATCGACAATCCCGATGCCGGTTGGGCTGAAGGGATCGAGGTGACCTTCCTTTTCAGCCCAGTCCGCAAAGGCGGCGTAGTGGGGGCTGATTGCGCCGACCTCGACCCCAAGCTGTAGTATCAGTGGAAAAATCAGGTTGCTGAGCAGAATCGCCAGGGCGGAAAATTTCACCGGACTGAGATAGGGATCGTCTTCCCGTTCCGCATTGATATCCCAGAAGGAAGTCTCCCGGCTGATGACCAACTGATGGTAGTCGCGGAAAAACTTCAGAGGCCGTACTAAAACGGCAATGAAAGTGGGAATGAAAAGGGGGAGGTGCAGCAGTTGTAACATGATCCGTCCCTTGGCTTTATTACACTGGCTTATCCTGGAAGCATTGAACCTGGTTAGGGTTTTGTCAATCCACTCAAGCCTGCGCAGTACCTTGTGACGGCTGTTTATCGGTCTCTATCTTCTGGCTCAATACGCCTCCAGGGCAGCGAGAAGCCATGCTTGGCTCGGTGGTCTGTTGGATTGATCGCTATCCCGTAGGCCGCTTCAAGAAAGTGGTCTGAGAGTACATGGTCGGCGGCACCCTCGGCCAGCATTCTTCCCTGGTGGAGTAGCTGCAGCCTGCTGCTGTAGTGGGCGGCCAAGGCCAGGTCGTGCAGTACGATTATCACCCCGTGGCCCGCCTGAACATAGGCTTGCAGCAGTGTCATGACATCGAGCTGGTGAGCCGGATCGAGGGCGGATACCGGCTCATCGGCGAGCAGGATATCCGCCTCGGTTACCAGGGCCCTGGCCAACTGGACTCTTGCCTGTTCACCGCCTGACAGGGTGTTGTAAGGACGGCTTCTGAAGGCTGTCAGGTCGGTCTGTTCGATGACCTTTTCGATCGCGGTTTGATCCTCAGGGGTGGCTTGCTGCCAATGCTCGAGGTGGGGCAGGCGTCCCAGTGCGACCAGCCGCTCCACACTCATCGGCCAGGCGATCTCGGTCAGCTGCGGCAGATAGGCGATCTGTCGAGCTCTGGCCTTGGGGGATAGCTGATCCACGGGTTTCCCCGCCAGGGTCAATGTGCCGGCATCGGCTGCAGTAACACCGGCCAGCAGACGTAACAGGGAGCTCTTTCCGGCGCCGTTGGGACCGATCAGTCCAAGCATCTCCCCTGGCTCGATATGTACATCGATCTGTTCGAGTATCGACTGGTCATCTCTTGTGAAGCAGAGACCTCTGCCGATCAGATGGCTCATGTTCCGCTCCTGCGTTGCTTGAGGATCAGCCAGAGAAAAAACGGTGCACCGAGCAGGGAGGTGATGACGCCCACTTTGATCTCCGTATCCAGCGGTATTGTGCGCACCCCGATATCCGCCAGAAGCAGCAGCAAGGCGCCACCGAGTGCGCTGGGAATCAGCAGCCGGCTGGGCTGATAGCCCACCAGGGGTCTTAAGATATGCGGGATCATCAGCCCGATGAAACCGATCGAACCGGTAACCGAGATCGCCGAGCCAACGATTAGGCCGATGGCGATGAACAACCGCCAACGCAGTTTGGCTAGCTCCACCCCCATGGAGCCAGCAGTCTCCTCTCCCAGGGTCAGTAGATCCAGATCATGGCCCTGGCGCCAGATCAGCAGCCAGCCGATCAGGGTGCCCGGCAGCATCACCCAGAGTTCGTTACGGCTGATGTTGGCCAGCGAGCCGAGCATCCAGAGGGCAATCTCCTGCACCGCATAGGGGCTGGGTGCCAGGTTGAGCAGCAGTGAGACCAGGGCCAGGGCAAAGGCATTCACGGCAACCCCGGCGAGTATCAGGGTGAGGGGGCTCGCCTCTCGACCGGCCAGCAGGTAGGCGGTCAGGGTGGCGAGCAGCGCACCACCGATGCCACCCAAAGGCAGGGCCAGGCTGAAATTCGCGCTAAGACCGAAATAGAGGGCGGTGACCGCCCCCAGTGCCGCGCCGCTGGCGCTGCCCACCAGGCCGGGGCTGGCCAGGGGATTGCGCAGCAGGGATTGCATCACAGCGCCGCTGACTCCCAGCGAGGCGCCGGCGAGCATGGCCACCAGGGTTCTGGGTAGGCGTAGCTCGGTGAGGATGATGCCATACACCCCTTCCGCTTCTGAGAAGCTCTGTTGCAGCGCTTCATAGAGGGGCAGGCTGGTGCTGCCGGTGAGCAGTGACAGCAGCGCGGTAACGGCCAGCAGCAGGCAGAGTATGAAGATCAGACGCTGTTGCGGTAGGATGATCATCAGCGTACCTCTTCGTGTGCGCTGCGCAACAGACTGACAGCTTCCGCCAGCATCGGGCCGGGACAGATCCAATACTTGTAGGGAATCTCCAGGCTGGGGCGGTTTTTCATCACCCGTTTCAGAGCCGGGTGGTGGATCAGTTGTTCGGCCCGTGACTCACCGGGCTCCCCGTAGTTTGAGATGATCAATAGCTGTGGCTGCCATTCGATCACCTGCTCCAGTGGCGCTGCCGTATATCCGCTGAACCCGGCCTCAGTGGCGGGATTGCGCCAGCCCGCCAGTTTCATCGCCTCATCCTGCAGTGTGCCGGCGGCGGAAGTGTATCCCCTGGGTTGATATAAGAGGGCGGTGGGCCGTTCTGCTAGGGTCTGCTCGTCCTCATCCTTGATCTGTTTCTGCATACGCTCGATGATCGCCGCTCCCTTGGCCGGCTGCCCCAACCGATTGGCCAGTCGAGCGATCTCGGATGTGATCTCCGGCAGCTGACTGCCCAATGCCAGTTGGTAGGTCTCAAAGCCGAGCTGCTGCAGGCTGGAGACCAGCCGGGGGTTGGTATAGGGAACGGTAATCACCAGGTCCGGCTGGAGGCGGATGATCTCTTCCAGCCGGGCGTGGTTGAGGGGGTATGCCGCTGCCTGACGGGCGACGAACGAGCTGCTCTCTTCGACCGCCAGATGGCTCACCGAGGCCACCTGCTCAGGCGAGGCCAGCATCAACAGCAGTTGATCGCTGCAGAGGTTCAGAGAGACTACCCGCTGGGGTGGCGCTGCAGCCGTTGCCAGGCTGAACAGCGCCAGCAGTAGCGTGGTGAGTCTCTTAACCCCCATGGTTTACTCGATCAGATAGTTCACGGTTAGCCAAAAATTGCGCTCCGGAGCTGGAAAGTAGCCCACTCTCTGGGTGAAAGTGCTGTCAAAGCCTGCGGCTGCTGAGTTGGAATACTGTTTATCCAGCAGATTATCGATACGCAGGCTAGCATGCCAGGGACCGGTGCGGAAATGGGCCCCTGTATTGAGCACGCCATAACCGGGAAGGGTCTCCAGGCTGTTGTTGAAATCACCGCTGACCACCCGTTCGCTGTTGAAGACACCCTCTAGAAAGAGATCCCATGCACTGGTGAACTGCCAGTGGCCGGCCAGTTTTGCACTGCGGCTGGCAACCATGGGTATCCGATTTCCCTTGAAGGGGCCATCGGTGATTTCCGGGTCGGTGTAGGTCAGGCTGCCGTCCAGGCTGAGCTGTTCGCTGACTTGCCATTGCGCTTCCAGGCTGGCGCCTCTGCGACGGGTCTCCTCCAGATTGGTGTTGACGAAGCCCGAGGCATCGAAGCTGATCTCCTGTTCCAGGTCGAGGCGATAGACCAACAGCCGAGTTGTCAGCTGGGCCTGCTGCCACTCGATGCCGCTCTCATAGGAGCGTCCGGTCTGATTGTCGATACCCACAGGCTGTCCGAAGACCACGTTGGTATGCTCATCGACGGTGGCAAAGCGATAGTTCTCATCCGCTCTGAGGAACAGTCGCAACTGCTTGCTTGGGGTGTAATTGAGGCCGGCGGAGGCGGCGTTGACCTGGTCATCGAGCCGGTCGCTGCCGCTACCGGTTTCGATCAGATTGTCTATCCGGGCATGGCGGTAGCCCAGGGTGAACGTGGTCTCTTCGTTGACCGGCGCAAGCAGTTGCAGATAGACGGCGTCGATCGATTGATCGAGGATCTGTGGCCCGAAGCTGGTGCGAAGTGCGTAGTCGGTCCGCTCCAGGTCGGCGCCGGCGGTGATCAGGGCGTCACCGGTTGGCAGGGAGAGGTTACCGATCAAACGGGGATTGAAGCTTTTCACCGTTCGATCCTGAGTGGCTGCAGAGCCGGGAAAGGTGCGAAAACTGTTTTGAAACTCCCGCTCATTCTTTCGGTAGGTCAGTTCACCCTCCAGCGACCATTGATCGTTCAGATCCTGTGTCACACCGAGCCGACTGACTTTCGATTCGGTGTTGGAGAAGTCTCCGGCGTAGGCAGCAGCGGACTGGCGCCGATCGGCTGCGAGTTCCTCGGTGAACAGGGATCCGGGGTTCTCCTGCTCATCGTCGATCCATTGCTGTTCGAAGAACAGCTTGCCCAGTCGATGCCGGTAGTCGGCCCGCAGGTTGAGGTCGGTACGTTCGACCTCATTCTGCTCCCGGTAGTTGTCACTCTTCTTCTGCTGGGCTGATAGATTATAGGAGAGGCCATTATCCAGCCGATCGCCGATCCCCGCATGGAGGTTGGTATGGTGATAGCTGCCGATACCTGCGCTCACCTGGCCGGAGAGTTTTTCCGGTACCCGGGTGATGATGTTGATCATGCCGCCTACCGCCTGGTTGCCGAACAGGGTACCGGCACTGCCCTGTACGATCTCGATACGTTCCACCCGTCTCAAATCGATGCTGTTGAGATCGGGGCTGGCCCGGTCGCCTGAGTTGTTCAGTCTTCGCCCATCAACCAGGATCAGGGTATTTGCACCGGCCGTGGGGCCGAAACCGCGCATATCCACAACCGCCTGACTGCCATCGCCCACCAGGCTGGAGATCTGGATGCCGCTTTGGCCGTTGAGCAGCTGCAGCAGGTTGTTGGCGGCGCTGCGTTCGATCTGTTGACGGTCAATGACCCGGATGCTTGCCGGGATCAGGGGGGTTATCTGCTCGCTGCGGGTCGCACTGACCATTAAGGGTGTCAGTTCGGTATCCGCCTGGCTTGAAGCGCTGTAGATTGGGGTGAGTAGCAAGGGTGCCACCCACAAAGTTTTTAACTGCTGATTCATGGTTTCTCCCGTAGACGCACACCCGCGTCGACTACTTAAAATGGGGTGTGGTGTCTGCAGAGAAACAGTTGGCAGGAACTCGCGCTGATCTCCTCGGTCGCCCTCCGCAACACCGGCTCGTGCTTAGGCCGGTATCCGGGCTCGCAGATTGGTGGTCTCACCGGACATCCGCGCCTTCCCATGCGCTCTGCACAGTGGCTGTTGCGATGTCACACTCTACTTACCGTTGCGGGGGCAGCGCAGGTCTTACACCTGCTTCCCGTTTCCCCTCGGGCGGTTATCCCCCCCGAGGTTGAGCCGCCCTGTCGGGCAGGCACCTTCAGCAGGCTGAGCAAACTACAGCGATGCGCTGGTTTGGTCAAGTGAATCAATCTCTTGTATGAGTTGTATAAAACCGAACCGGGCTTATGATGGTGCGCTGTTGAAGTTTTGCACAGTGCTCGTTGTGTGGTGTGTGGCTAGGGTTTTCGGAGTCTCTGAATGATTGTCTATCTTCATGGTTTGAACAGTGCCGGCAGTTCCGGCAAGGCGGCATTCCTGCGTCAAGCGCTGCCCGGGATCGATGTGATCAGCCCCACCTACCCGGCCCATAGCGCCGATCTGGCGGTTGCCCGGTTGACTGATGAGTTGAGCCGGCTGTTGGCTGAGCGGGCCTCAGTCGATGAGCCTAGACTGCTTGTCGGTAGTTCCATGGGAGCCTTTTATGGGGCCTGGCTTGCGGAGCGTCTCGGCTTTCACCATCTGCTGATGATCAATCCGGCACTGCAGCCTTGGCAACTGCTGAAGCAGGTGGTGGGCTGGCAACTCAATGAGGCGTTGAATCAGGGCTATTTTCTCTCTTCGAGAATGGTCTCCGATACCCGTCGCTATCACACGCCAGCCGAGGCGTTGGGGGTACCGACTACGGTATTGGTCGACAAGGGGGATGAATTGATCGACTACCGGGTTGCTCGGGAGGTGTATGGTGACAGGGTGACGATGCACTGCTTTGAAGGGGGCAGCCACACCTTTGAGCATATGCATGACGCGGTGGCCATCATCGAACAGATCCACCAATCATTTTGATAGGCGCACCCGGATAGCCCGGCAAGGCTGCCGGGTCAATCCATCGGCGGATCAGCCTTCGTAGGGCTCACTGAAAGAGCACTCTTTCTGCGGACAGACCTTCTCGCTGCCTTTGCGCTTGGTGGTTTTGATGGTCAGCACCGGCCAGCCGCACTTGGGGCAGGGTTCTGCAATCGGTTCATTCCAGATTGCATAGTCGCAGTCAGGATAGGTTGAGCAGGAGTAGAATATCTTGCCGCGACGGGATTTCCGCTTCAGCAGATTGCCCTTGTTGCACTTCGGGCAGGTCACACCGGTATCTTCCGGTTTCTCCAGCGGTTCGATGAAGCGGCACTTGGGGTAGTTGGAGCAGCCGATGAATTTACCGTAGCGGCCCCGCTTGATCACCAGGTCCGAGTCGCACTCAGGGCATTTGCGCCCCTCAACCACTTCCGGCTCCTCTTTTTCACTGCTGTCCGCATTCAGGTCGCGAGTGTAGTCGCAGGTCGGGTAGTTGTTACAGCCGATGAAGCGACCGTGCCGGCCAAGCCGGATGGAGAGCTGTTCACCACATTTCGGGCAGGCCTCATCCAGCGCCTCGTGGGTGACATCGCTGCGTTTGACGTTCTCCTGGGTGTGATCGATCCGGTCCTTGAACGGTCCCCAGAACTTGCTCAACAGAGGTACCCACTCCTCTTCACCGCGGGAGACCGCATCGAGTTCGTCCTCCAGATTGGCGGTGAAGCCGTAGTCCACATAACGGGTGAAATATTCGGTGAGAAACTTGTTCACCACCCGGCCCACATCGGTGGGTTTGAAGCGTTTCTTCTCCAGTACCACATACTCCCGGTCCTGCAGCGTGGAGATGATCGAGGCGTAGGTGGAGGGGCGGCCGATACCGTACTCTTCCAGCGCCTTTACCAGGCTGGCTTCACTGTAGCGCGGTGGTGGTTCGGTAAAGTGCTGCTCCGGCCGGATCGCCTTCAGCGGCAGGGTCTCCCCCTCCGCCAGGGCGGGTAGCAGCTTCTCGTCGCTGTCACTTTTCGCGCCGTCATCCAGACCCTCCTGGTAGACCGCAATAAAGCCCGGTTTGGCAATCACCGAGCCGTTGGCACGGAACAGGTTGCCGCTGCCGCACTGCAGATCGACGGCTACGGTGTGTATGGTGGCGTGAATCATCTGGCAGGCCACCGAGCGCTTCCAGATCAACTCATAGAGTTTTGCCTGATCT
>JAKSBX010000278.1 GCA_022360905.1 Chromatiales bacterium | reverse complement strand
TCATAACCCCAGCTGCGATAGAGATCCAACAGCTCTCTGCGCTTGCTTTCTACGACTTGCGCCTCCTGGGGAAGCACCTCATCAATGCCGTCAGGCAATATCCAACGTTCGTTTTCCATCATCGCCAAGATCAATTCACCAGATAGAGCAGGATAACCCCAGACACCATGCTGACCAGACCGCTGAGACGCATGGATCGGTTGTCGTGTTGGGCAATCATCAGCAGGATTGAGCGCATGCTGTTGGGATTCACGAATGGCCATATGCCTTCGATCACCAACAGTAGAGCTAACGCAACAAGCAGATCATGCCACATCTGTCACACCCCAAAAAAAAACCGGGATCGTCCCGGTCCTGTGTTTGACGCCTTATGCAGGCCGCCGGACATTTTCCCAGAGTGGGCATCTGTTGTCCATTCATCGATTCGCTTTGTTGAGATTGGGGATCTATTCGAATTCAGTGAATCGAGGGCTAATGGATTCTATCGTGACACTCATACTTGAGGAACGGTCCTTTCAGATCTCTTTTATACTCCAGATAGGTTATTTCGAGCATTTTGTCATCCGCTTTATATTGATTGATATCACCAGGCCTCAAATAGGTAACATTTGAGTTGATCTTTAGCTTCGCATGCAATTGTTGATAGCTATCCTGCCCCATATAGGCAAGGGTAAAAGCATCGCTACAGAGAAATTGAGCCTTATTGAGCGGAGGCACAAAGGGTGAAATATCAGCACGATAAGAGTGTAACGAAAGTTGTTGAAGGTTTTTTTGTAAGCTGACCGCTGTCTTTTCAACGACTTCTGGTTCAAGCTTGCCTTCTCTCAGATTCGAATCGATCAGTTGCGAGAGCGGATGCAGCAGCTCAACCACCCCTTCCCGATTCTCTTGCGAGACCTGGCCAATAACCTCATTGATGGTATTGTCAATCGTGATCTTTATGGATTCTGCAGACTGAGACGCTTGGGATTTCCCCAGTTCGAATGTCGCCACACCCAGCGCCGCTATTGTCGCCAGACCTACCGATATATTGAAGAATCTGTTCATGTATCCTCCCTGATACAGGCTCTATATCAAAACCGATTAAACATTAAATCCAGATTTAGCCGTGAATCCCTTTAATTACGGAGTAGCGCCAGCCTCTCTCGTTGCAAGTCCCGCCTTCACCAACTTGGTGAAGGCGGGTGAGCGAGGATTGCGTTACTGGCCGGTACTGTTTTTCAGATAACGGAAAAAGTCCGAATCCGGTTGCAGCACCATCACATCGGAAGAGTCCTGGAAGCTGTTTTTATAGGCGTTCAGGCTTCGGTAGAAGGCGTAGAACTCACTGTTCTGACGATAGGCATTGGCGTAGATTTCTGCTGCCTTGCCGTCACCCTCACCACGTAACACCTCAGCTTCCTTGTAGGCATCCGCAACGATGACGATGCGTTCACGGTCCGCATTGGCGCGGATTCGTTCAGCGGCCTCGGCACCTTTCGCACGCAGGTCTCTGGCGACACGCTCACGCTCAGCCCTCATCCGCTGATAGACCGATTCACTGACCTCCGGCGGCAGGTCGATCTGTTTGACCCTCACATCGAGGATTTCAACTCCCAATTCCGCCGCCATCGAATCGGCATCCTTGGTCAGCTTAGCCATGATCTCGGTACGCTCACCGGAGATTACATCCTGTACGGTACGTTTACCGAACTCATCACGCAGACTGGTATTGATCCGCTCTTGAAGCAGCCGGGCGGTCTTATCCAGACTGCCGCCTGTGGAGCGGTAGTACTGGGCCACATTGGCAATACGCCATTTGGCGAAATAGTCAACGATAACGTCCTTTTTCTCAGCAGTCAGGAAACGTTCAGGACGGGAGTCCATGGTTTGGATCCGTGCATCGAAGGTCTGAACATTGTTGATAATCGGCCACATCAAGTGCAGGCCCGGCTTGTAATCGGTAGCGACGATTTCACCCAAACGCAGCTTCAGGGCAACTTCCCACTGATTGACGATGAAGGTTGCCGAATAGAAAAACACCGCAGTCACTGCAACAACAGGGATAATCAGTTTAGAGATTTTCATCAACGGACCCCCCTGGTGCGGTCTACATTACGGAACCTAGTTGTCTCAACCGGTGCACGGGAAGACTCGGTTTTATTTGAAGTTGTACCTCTGCCGACACTACCCTGCTCGACCCCTTGAATCAGCTTGTCCAAAGGTAAGTACATCAGGCTATTTCCTCCCCCTTCAGCCGTATCGAGCATGACTTTGCTGGTCTGGCCCAGCATCGATTCGATCGCTTCGAGATAGATTCGCTCCCGGGTGACCTTGGGCTCCCTTTGATACTCTTTGAGTATCGCCAGGAAGCGACTGGCGTCACCCTCGGCCTCCGCAATCACCCGATCCTTGTAAGCACTGGCATCCGCAACCCTTCTGGCGGCTTCACCACGCGCTCTGGGAACCACTTCATTGGCATAGGCTTCAGCCTGATTCTCAAGCTTCTCCTTATCCTCACGGGCCTTGATGGCATCGTCGAACGCGCTTTTCACCTGCTCAGGCGGTTTCGCCGGTTGCATGTTCACACTGGTGATCATCAAACCGGCCTTGTAGTCGTCGATCAAACCCTGGGCGCCGGTTTTAATCCGGTCGGCAATCGCGCTACGGCCTTGGGTAAGAATGAAATCCAGGTCACTTTTACCGATGATTTCACGAACCGCTGTTTCCGTGGCATCCCGCATGGTTTTGTCAGGATCACGGTCCTGGAACAGATAGTCGGCAGCGTCCTGAATACGGGACTGAATGGTGAATTCCACGTCGACGATATTCTCATCCCGGGTCAGCATCTGTGCCTTGTGTCTGAACGAGGTAATCTGATCCACGTTGACGGGAATTACCCGCTCGATCGGGAAAGGTATATGCCAATGAGGTCCAGGGGGGGTTGTTTCATGGTAAGCACCGAAGCGCAATACCACACCTCGCTCCGGCGCATCGATGATGTAGATGCCACTGGCCAACCAGACCAGCACGGCGATCCCGACCAGGAAGCCAATGGATTTCGATCCAGGTCCGGATCCACCACCGATGGAGCTATCACCGCGAGAGGGCTTGCCTCCACCGAAGATACCTCCAAATTTATCCTGCAGTTTCTTTACTACCTCATCAAGGTCCGGTGGTCCTTGATCACCACCCTTGCCACTCCAAGGATCTTTACCGTTTCCACCCGGTTCGTTCCAGGCCATTGATCACTCCAATCTTGGTTATTGATTTCTAACAGCATTCGTCAGATGCCCGCGTCTGAATATATGGGGGCATACTGACACTATTCAATCTTCGATTCTTGACGATCCGTTATGGAGACGTCTACAGCTTAACCTGCAGCCGCACATTCTAACAGCAGGTTGCAGCATACGATACCATCGGTTTCTCGTTCAGACTAACCCAAATCTGTTGGAATCGTAGCAACGGAAACTCTACCGGCAGATATGACCAACAGCACAATCTGTTCTACATTCATCGATATACCAGAGTTGCTGGCTGTCAGACTAAACAGCTCTCTAATACAGGTTCCTCTTTGAGTAAGCGCCGAAACTCCCTTTCGGACATATCGATATCCATCTCCCAGCCTCCCTCATCGGTGGAGGATTCATTGATCACAGCACCACGCTCAAAGAGCAGAGCATGCAATCGGCCATTTTCCGGATTCAGTCTCACCTTCTGTCTGACATGGTTTTTTCGGTAATACTCGGCCAATCCCTGCAGTAGCAGATCACAACCTTCACCGGTTTGCGCAGAGAGCCAGATCCTGGTGATCAGGCCATTTTCATCCCGGTCTATTCTGGGTTTGCCATTCTCCAGCAGATCGATCTTATTAAACACTTCAATCTGATGGACCTTGTGGGCCCCGATTTGTTGCAAAACCTCATTCACTTCAGTGATACAGGTAGCCCGTTGATGACTGGCTGCATCGATGACATGCAACAGCAGTGAGGCATCCGTGGTCTCTTTCAGGGTCGACTTGAAAGCGGCTACCAGATCATGGGGCAGATGACTGATGAATCCTACCGTATCCGCCAATACAACCGGCCCTTCCATCGCCAGATCGAGCCTTCTCAAGGTGGGATCCAGGGTTGCGAACAGCTGATCTGCGGCATACACATCCGATCCGACCAGACGGTTGAAGAGGGTTGATTTCCCGGCATTGGTGTAACCCACCAGGGATACCGTGGGAATCTCGGCACGCTCTCTCCCCCGTCGACCCTGTTCACGCTGAGAATCGACCCGGGTAAGGCGTTTTTTGATCTGGCTGATGCGCTGATTGAGCAACCGTCTATCGGTCTCCAACTGGGTTTCACCCGGCCCTCTCAGTCCGATACCGCCCTTTTGTCTCTCCAGATGGGTCCACCCTCTGACCAGTCGGGTTGACAGGTGTTGCAGTTGTGCCAGCTCGACCTGCAGCTTACCCTCGAAGGAGCGGGCACGTTGAGAAAATATATCGAGAATCAAACCGGTTCTGTCTACCACTCGACAAGCGAATGCCCGTTCAAGGTTTCGCTCCTGACTGGGGGACAAGGCGTGATCGAAGATCACCAGATCCGCACTTTCTGATGAGACGATCTGAGCGATCTCCTCCACTTTACCCCGGCCGACAAAGTATTTCGGATCGGGTTGGCGGCGGCTGCCGGAGACATAGGCCACCTGCTCAGCACCAGCAGAGCGAGCCAGATCCCGGAATTCAGCGATTTCATCGGGATCACTGATCCCATTCAGATCCAGATGAACCAAAACAGCGCGTTCACCCGACTTAGGACGTTCAAACATGTTGGGAGTATGGGAACAGGAGAGTGCAGACGTTTAAAAGGGGCGCATCCATGTCATGGTACGCCCTTAAGCCGTAAGACTTAACAATTTAAAAATTACCACTGCCAGCGGATCCATCCTCTTCGGATTGGCCGTTGGCATGCTGGATGCGCACATTTCTGGCCGGCACCACAGTGGAAATAGCGTGCTTGTATACCATCTGGCTGACGCTGTTCTTTAACAGCACCACGAATTGATCGAATGATTCGATTTGTCCCTGAAGCTTAATACCATTAACGAGAAATATTGAGACAGGTACCCGTTCCTTCCTCAATGCATTTAAAAAAGGGTCTTGTAAACTTTGCCCTTTAGACATGGAGATTCTCCTTATTGTGTTTGTAGTTTTAAACGAAAAACAAGCGCGAAAAAATGGTAGTAAATATCTACTTCACAAGCGAAAGTGTAGCATACTGTGTTTTTATCCAACTATTCAAAATATCAATACCTCAAATTTATTTAAAATCAATAACTCAGCTTACATCGCCAGATAACTCTGGAAACTTATCCGAAATCAGCGTCAGGGCCTGCTCCACGACCCCACACTCGTCATATAGCCAGTGACACTCCTGCTCCGCACGCAACCAGGTAAATTGACGCTTCGCCAGTTGGCGGGTGGCGATAATACCCTTTTCCACCATCTCTTGCCTGCTGATCTCACCGAGCAGGTAGTGCAACATCTGACGGTAACCCACAGCGCGCATCGATGGCATGGCAGGTGTCAAATTGCCTCGCTTCAACAACTCACGAACCTCTTCTTCAAACCCGTTGGCCAACATCTGTTCGAAACGCTGTGCAATTCTGTCATGCAATACCGCCCGTTGTTTGGGCGCACGAACCAGTTTCAGTACCCGGTATGGCAATATGTGACCTTTATCTGACTGCTGAAGTTCACTCAGCGCCCGACCACTCAGCTCAATGACCTCTAAGGCTCGAAGTATGCGCTGCGTGTCATTGGCATGGATCTTCATGGCGGCTTCCGGATCGAGGCGTTGAAGTCGCTGATGCAGAGCAGCCAAGCCCTGTTGAGCCATCTCCTGCTCCAGGCGGCTTCGTACCACCGGATCGGCGGCCGGTAGGTCGGAGAGTCCCTGGCTCAGAGCCTTAAAGTAGAGCATGGTGCCGCCAACCAGCAGTGGTACCTTTCCGGCGGCATGGATTTCCGCCATCGCAGCCAGGGCATCCTGCCTGAATGCGGCGGCGGAATAGCTTTCAGATGGGTCGATCATATCGATCAGTCGGTGGGGGGCCAGATTGAGGGTCTGCTGATCCGGTTTCGCGGTACCAATGTCCATTCCACGGTAGACCAGAGCAGAGTCCACACTGATGATCTCCAACGGTAATCTGCGCACCAATTCGACCGCCAGTGCCGTCTTACCCGAGGCCGTTGGCCCCATAAGAAAAATCGCTGCTGGCAGCTGATCCTGAGGCATTGGGGATGAAACCATCTCAACGGCCTCGCAGAAACAACCGGTCGAGCTCGCTGATGGAGAGTTCGGTCCAGGTGGGTCGTCCATGATTACACTGATCCGCCCTTTCAGTCCGTTCCATGTCCCTCAGCAGGGCGTTCATCTCATCCAGCCCCAACCGGCGGTTAGCGCGCACTGAACCGTGACAGGCAACCGTTGCCAGCACCTGGTCGATCTCCTCTTTCACCCGTTGACTGCTGCCATGCTCAATCAGATCGGAGAGGATATCCCGCAGCATTTTATCCGGATCCGCTCCTTGCAGCAGTGACGGGATGGAGCGAATAGCCAGTGACTCTCGTCCGCTTCGACTGACTTCAAAACCCATCCGCTGCAGCAGATCCAGTGCATCCTCCGCCAGATCGGCTTCCCTGACACTGACAGAGACAGAGATGGGGACCAACAACGGCTGATGACTGATGCCATCTCCATGGTAGCGCTGTTTCAATCGCTCATAAGTGATCCGTTCATGGGCGGCATGCATATCCACCAGAATCAATCCGTTCTGATTTTGCGCCAGGATGTAGATCCCATGCAGTTGCGCCAAAGCATAACCCAGCGGGGGAACCTCTTGCTCCTGGCTCTCGGTGACTGCTTCATCAGTATCGGCCGCTACCGGCTGCTGGGCTGAAAAACCCGCCTGATAAGCAGCAGGCCGCTCCGCCACCCGCCAGTCGAGCCCTTGCTGTCTGGGGGGGGTGTTACTTCGGCCGACCGCCACCTGAGAGGTTACCGGGGGTTGCAGGTTCACGGCGTCAGTTTGCCCGGTTTCAGCGGTAGACTGGGGCCTGGTATCGGCCAACAGACGATGCAGTCCGCGAAAGATGAAATCATGTACCGAACGTGAATCCCGAAACCGCACCTCGTGCTTGGTCGGATGGACATTCACATCCACTTTATGAGGGTCGAGGCTGAAAAACAGCACATAGGCGGGATGGCGCCCATGGTAGAGCACGTCCTGAAACCCCTGGCGAACCGCATGAGCTACCAGCTTGTCCCTGATCATGCGCTGATTGACATAAAAATATTGCATATCCGCCTGAGCACGGGAGAAGCCGGGCCTGGCAACCCATCCCTGTAGAGAGAAATCTCCCGCTTGCGCCTGGATCGGCAGTGCCTGGTCAACAAACTGAGCCCCAAGCAACTCCACCAGGCGCTTCTCCTGTTGCTGTCGATCGTCGCAGGGCGGCAGTGAAAATATGGCCCGGCGGTTATGCTGGAGAGTGAATCCCACATCGAAACGGGCCAGGGCCAGGCGTTGAACCAGGGCCTGGATATGGCCGAACTCGGTCTTCTCGGTACGTAGGAATTTACGTCTTGCCGGGGTGTTGTAGAAGAGATCGCGAACCTCAACGCTGGTTCCCTGAGGGTGTGCCGCCGGTTTGCACTGCAGGTCCTGGTCTGTACCATCACCACTGACTTCCCAGGCCTGCTCGGCATCCTGATGCCTGGAGATCAACTTCAGACGGGAGACCGAACTGATACTCGGCAGGGCTTCCCCACGAAATCCCATGCTCTGCAACGACTCGAGATCCTCAAATTGCGTGACCTTACTGGTCGCATGACGCGACAGGGCCAGGTTCAGCTCCTGTTGGGGTATTCCCACCCCGTCATCTCGAACCCGCAGGCGTTTGATACCACCCTGCTCGATCTCGATCTCGATATGGCGCGCACCGGCATCCAGGCTGTTCTCTACCAGCTCTTTAATCACAGAAGCCGGACGTTCGACGACCTCACCGGCGGCGATTTGATTAATCAGTTGTGGTGGAAGCGTACGGATGGGCATAGTGAAGGATAGCCAGGTCCTGGATGTTGCAGAAACCCAGCACCATAATAGCTCAGGGTCTCAACTTCAAGATCAGCTGCCCGGTGGAATCTGCAGTACCTGTCCGATGCGGATGGTGTCGTTTTTCAGATCATTAACATGACGTAACCGTTTGACGCTGATCTGGTAACGATTGGCGATCGCGATCAGGGTGTCGCCGGATGAAATCACGTGTTTACGGGTTCTCTGATTAGCCGCCAGCCAGCTTCCTGGTGGGGGCTGATACTTGAAGTAGTCCCGGATCCCCTTCATCAGCGCCCTGGCCACTTTAGTCTGATGTTTCGGATCACGAAGCCGGCGCTCCTCTTCCGGGTTGGAGATGAACGCCGTCTCCACCAGCATGGAGGGAATGTCCGGTGATTTCAGCACCACAAAACCGGCTTGCTGTACCCGCCGCTTATGGGTTTTGCCCAGGGTCTTCAGCTCGGACAATACCCGACTGGCTGCCTCTGAACTGGCTTGCAGGGTACCGATCTGGGAAAGATCGAGCAGCACCGACGCCAACATGTCGTCCTTATCCTCGAGGGAGACACCACCCACCAGGTCAGCACTGTTTTCCCGCTCCGCCAGCCAACGGGCCGCTTCGTTCGAGGCACCGCTACGCGAAAGGGTATAGACAGAGGATCCCCTGACTTTCGGGTCACGGAAGGCATCCGCGTGGATTGAGACAAACAGATCCGCCTGATGGGCCCGGGCCTTTGCAATGCGTTTTCTCAGCCCCAGGTAGTAGTCCCCATCCCTGATCAGTACAGCACGCATACCCTTTTGCTGATTGAGCATCTTCACCAGTTTGCGGCCGATCGCCAACACCACATCCTTTTCATAGGTGCCTTTGCGCCCGCGGGCCCCTGGATCTTCACCGCCATGGCCGGGATCCACCGCGATAACCACATCCCGGTGGCCGGCTGTGGCCGCTTTTTTGGCTGTCTTCACCGGTGCATTACGCTGTTTGACGCCGATCTTACCGTCATACAGATCGACCACCAAGCGATGACCATACTCCCGATTGGGACGCAATGAGAAACTCTTGGGTTTGACCGCACTGTTGAGATCGAATACCACCCGCACATCATGCTCATTGCGTTTCGCACTACGCATGCCACGGATGATCTTATTCTCTTTGGTCGGGTCTGGCAGGTGTTTGGTGAGGGTGGTGTTTTTTAAATCCAGCACCAGGCGATCCGGCCCTTGCAGGGTGAAAATCTTGTGATTTACCTTGGCATTGGCATCGAATACCAGACGCACATGATCCGGCGCAGACCATATCCTGAGACCGGTTATCTCAGACTGCTTTGCTTGTAGCGGTAGTGCGCTGATCAGCAAGATCAGCAGCATAGCGAGCCTAATCCTCATTGCCCCATGACCCGTAACACTGAAAATACAACATAAAAAATAGCATGCAAAAGGTTTTTTTTCCAGATTATTCTGTTAGATAGCTAAATTTTCTACGAACCAAATTAACCATCCACCAGATCACTTTGTATTTCCTGAATTATTTCAGATCCCCGTTGACTTACCCCATCGATGGTGATCTGCCGTGACAGACCATCGTGTTTGATCTCCACCAGCAGATCGGCAGCAGGCAATCCCCCCTGCCCCTTCTCCGGCCATTCAATCAGCATCACCGCATCATCCGTCAACAGATCCTGAATGCCAAGATAGGCCAACTCTTCAGCATCGGCCAGTCGATAGAGATCGAAATGATAGCAGGAAACAGTGCCCAATTCGTAGGGCTCCAGCAATGTGTAGGTAGGACTTTTTACCCGTCCCTGATATCCGACTCCTCGCAGGAACCCCCGTGCCAGCGTGGTTTTACCCGCACCGAGATCGCCCACCAGATAGACAATGCAGGGCGCTCGACAGTTCAATGCCAGACGGCGTCCGAGAGCCTCCTGTTCCGCTTCACCAGTGACCCTCAGTTCAATCATTAACAAGCTCCGAATTCAGCGTTTCACGCAGGGCATCGATCAAATCTCCGGCCAACATGCCGATTTCACCCCTACCGGCGGCCTTGTCGCCAGCAGCAGCGTGCAGACAAACCCCCAGTTCCGCCGCATCACGCAGTGTACAACCCTGTGCCAAAAAAGCACCGATCACGCCACTCAATACATCCCCCGATCCACCACTTGCCATGCCCGGGTTGCCGTCACTGCAGAGGGCTACAGGCTGACTGCCGCTGCTACCAACCAGGGTCCCCGCCCCTTTCAATACAATCACCCCGCCATAGCGTTGCTGTAGGGCCTCGCAGGCGGCGAACCGGTCACTTTGCACTTGCCCCGTATCCCAACCCAACAGTCGGGCTGCTTCTCCGGGGTGGGGGGTCAATAGCCGATTGTCCCGCTGATCCGGCTGCCTGGCCAGCCAGTAGAGTGCATCGGCGTCCAGCAAGAGCGGTAGCTCGGTCTCGATCACCTGATGATAGACCCGCTCTCCCCAGGGCGTACGACCGAGCCCAGGACCGAGCACCACCGCACTGGCCTGCTGCAGTAAAGGGTCCAGATCCTCATCTGCAGCAATGCCACGGCACATCAGTTCAGGGCGGCCGATGTTACTCCAGGGGGCATGCTCCGGATGGGTGGCTAGGGTGACCAGCCCGGCGCCGCTCCTTGCTCCACCCTCAGCCGCCATGCGTATCGCACCGCTATAACCCCGATCCCCACCGACCACCAGCAAATGACCGTAACTGCCCTTGTGTGAGGAACGCTCTCTGCGGCTGACCGATGCAGCGACCTTTGACCAATCCATGCGACGGCAGGCGAGTAGCTGGCGGGCGTAGATCTGAGCCGGTATCTCCAGGGCATCAAAGGTGATTTCACCACAGCAGTCCGGTCCGTATCCGGTGAACATGCCCTGCTTCAGACCGATGAAACTGATCGTCGCTGCCGCCTTCACCGCGCACCCCATGATCCGGCCACTGTCCGAATTGAGCCCCGAGGGAATATCCAGGGCGAAGACCGGTGCCCGATGTTGATTGATCTGATCCACGGCAGCCTTCCAATCCCCACTGAGGTCACGTTCCAGCCCGGTGCCCAGGATCGCATCCACGATCAGGCCTGGCTTACCGGGAAGATCCTGAAAAGGCTCAAGATGCTGACCCAGCGCCGTCCAGGCCCTCGCTTTGAGCAGCGCATCCCCTTTGATCTTCTCGGCATCACCAAGCTGCAACACCCGCACCCTCAAACCCGCCTGCAGTGCCTGCCTGGCCACCACATAACCATCCCCGCCGTTGTTACCCAGCCCGCAGACCACCAGAATCTCACGCACCTCAGGCCATTTGTGGCGCAGCAGATCGAAAGCTCTGATCCCTGCCCGCTCCATCAGCGTTTCACCGGGTATATCGAACTCATCGATGGCAATACGATCGAATTGCCGAACCTGATCGGCCCGGTAGAGGGCATAGGGCAAACTGTCGGTAAATGGCATGACTCGCATAGATCCATTGTCCTTTGATTTAACCGAAAACCATACCACCCCCTAGGTCGAATGGCACTTCCTTAAAGCACTTACGCCCCAATTTTCACTGGAGCAGCCGGGCCACCCTGAGAGATTGAACGCCAATCACCGCGAATCTACGCAAATAGTGGCCACAATCTGAAAGTTATTCGCGGCAATTTGCGGAGGTTGGCGTTCATTTGCGGTTTATTCTCTTAACCTGCCTCACGCTATAATCGCGCTTTAGTATGCGAGACCACACGAGGTTATAGTGCAGCAGCATGACTGAGACGCTGACGGCTGACGAATTGCAAAAGCTGAGCCTGCAGATCAAGCAGTGGGGAGCGGAACTGGGCTTTGATGCGGTCGGCATTACCGATACCGACCTCAGCGAGGCAGAAGACCGACTGTTTCAGTGGCTGGCATCGGGCTCCCATGGTGAGATGGCCTATATGGCCAGGCACGGTACTAAACGCAGCCGCCCTGCAGAGCTGGAATCCGGTACAGTCAGAGTGATTTCGGTACGTATGGACTACCTGCCGGAGTCGATGGAGGATCTGCAACTGACGCTGGATGATCCTGAGAAAGCCTTTATCTCCCGCTACGCCCTGGGTCGGGATTACCATAAAGTCCTACGCAACCGCCTGAAAAAACTGCAGCAACTTATACAACAGGCGATGCCGGAGAGCCGCAACCGGCTGTATGTGGATTCTGCCCCGGTGCTGGAGAAACCATTGGCGGAAAAGGCCGGTCTGGGCTGGATCGGCAAACATACCAACCTGATCAATAAACAGTCGGGTTCCTGGTTTTTTCTCGGCGAGATCTACACCACTATTCCTCTACCGATCGATCGGCCGGCATCCGATCACTGCGGTCGATGTCAGGCCTGTCTGGAGATCTGTCCGACCCAGGCCATTACCGCGCCTTACCAGCTTGATGCCAGACGCTGTATCTCCTATTTGACCATCGAATTGAAAGGGTCTATTCCCGAATCTTTCAGGGCCGCCATGGGAAACCGGATCTACGGTTGTGACGATTGTCAGCAAGTCTGCCCCTGGAACCGCTTCGCCCGGCTGACCGGCGAGCAGGACTTTCTGGCGAGGCACCATCTCGACAGTGGTGGTCTGATCACTTTCTTTGAATGGGATGAAGCGACTTTTCTGAATAGGACCGAGGGCTCAGCCATACGTCGCATAGGCTATCAACGCTGGCAGCGAAACCTGGCCGTGGCATTGGGCAATGCCCCCACATCCGATGCTGTTGTTCAAGCCCTGTCGGTGCGTTTGGATCAGGCCTCCCCAATGGTCAGGGAACATATCGTCTGGGCACTGAATCGTCATCGTAATCAGCCTGCAACTGATTGACGTATTTTGAAATAGCCTCTGATCAGCCACCAACCGGCAACGATACCGATCAGATCGACAATGACATCACTGAATCGCGGTGCTCTGCCAGGCACATAATGCTGCATGATTTCAGTGACCACGGCCGCAATCACCAGACCCGGCAACAAGATCCAAACCGACTTATCCTTTTCTGAAAACAGAATCGCACTCAACAGAAAAAAGCCCAACAGATGGCCGAATTTGGATACATCCCAGCGTTGCGGGAGTATATTGGCCGGGAACTGTAGTGACACTCCGAGCGTATCGAGTAACTGCTTGGTGCTGAATTCGGGCAGATAGGGTGAGAGCCAGTTTTCCACCACCGATTTAACCTCGGCGGGCATTAGAATTCCTGTTGCAATCGCCACCAGCATGGCCAGCATAAATACCATTTGCATTCTGCGGCGATAGTGTTTGATCAGCAGTATCAGCCAGATGACCCCGACGATGGACCAGACGCCCAACAGCAGGTTTTTGATCAGGCTGTAAGCGGGTGAAATCGTTGCCGGATAGAGCGCAGGATCCTTGAATTGAAAGAGACCTTTCGAGCCAAACAGGCCAATTGAAATACAGATCCGCTCAAGAGAGTCATCGATTTCAACGCCTGTTCGATAGGATTTCCAGCTTTCATCCTCTTCGAGCAACAACAACCTGCTGCTTAGCCGGTAGTCTTTTTCCCCATCCGGAAAATAACCTATCAATCCTGCCCGAGCCTTATGCCAGGGCTTTTCCCCAAGCACTAAATCTGCCGTTGATGCGCTGATACTGAACAACACCCGGTCCGGAAACTGCTCACGATCCCAGCATTGGGAGAACGAATTGGATTGAGATAGAGCATCGTGTCGGATCTCCACAATACCATCATCGACCTGCACCAGCTTCCTGTCTCCACGGACCCGCCAACCAGTCAGATGATTCGAAAACTCCGGGTTAACGAGCAACTGCTCACCATCGACGACATAGGCCTCCACTGAAGCGAAAAACAGATAACTCAGGAGTGCCAGTAAGATGGCGATCAGATAGTGAACAATCAAGCTTTGAGGGTGCTTCCCTGAACCTTCAAACATAGACAAACCCAATCAGACTATGGCAGCCGGAGAAAGTGGTTCCGATAAAAGTTGAGCTCGGCAATCGAGTCTTTGATGTCGTCTAGCGCCAGATGCTTGCCCTGCTTGGTGAAGCCCTCACTCAGTGATGGTGACCAGCGGTTCATCAGCTCTTTCAAGGTACTGACATCCAGATTCCGGTAGTGGAAGTAGGCTTCCAGTTCAGGCATCGTCCTTGCCATAAAACGCCGATCCTGACAGATGCTGTTGCCACACATGGGTGATGCCCCGGCAGGTACATATTGTTGCAGAAAGCGGATCGTCTCAGCCTGTGCCTCAGCCTCACTGTATTGGCTCTGCTTGACACGCTCCAGCAACCCGGATCCCCCGTGCTGACGTTGATTCCACTCATCCATGGCATCGAGAATTGCCTGGGATTGATGGATGGCAATCACCGGCCCTTCAGCAAGAATATTCAGATTGACATCGGTAACAATGGTCGCAATCTCAATGATTTCGTCTTGCTCGGTATCCAACCCGGTCATTTCCAGGTCGATCCAAATCAGATTGGAGGCATCAACAGGCATCTCTTTATCCTTCTGTTACAGAACCGCTACGCGGCGAAATTCTAACAGGAAGCTGTCTAAGACTGTATGGCAATCGATGCAAAAGCGACAAGCAGCCGAACCTTTGCGTCGTAACCCCGGTCATAATGACAGTTACCTATCCCCAGCCAACCGCCGCAAGCGTGAATACGGGGTAACATTGGAGCAGATACGGAGTCGCCGGAAATGGAAACGGATCCCGGTACGCTGGCTGGCATAGTAGAGCTCAACACGACATAATTAGTCGCCGGACGGCAGCGTCCCATAACCCCAGGAATTTACGAATAACCACTGATGGCACTCTTCACACAACTCTTTTTACTGTTTCTGATTCTCGGCACCATGCTTCAGCTGTGGTTGCTCTATCGGCATCTGGACCATGTCACACGACACAAGAGCCAGGTACCTGATGCCTTCAAGGACCGGGTTCCCCTCGAAGACCATCAGAAAGCGGCCGACTATACCCAGGCAAAAGGCAAACTGGCCTTTATCGAAGCTCTGGTCGGGGTGGCCCTGTTGCTTTTCTGGACCCTGGGTGGCGGCCTGGAGCTGCTCATCCAATACTGGAACGGGATGCAATGGGGAGCATTAACCACTGGAATTGTGTTTATATTCTCTTTCTTTTTTATCGGTTCTCTGCTGGACCTGCCTTTCGATCTCTATCGGACCTTTCGCCTGGAAGCCCTGTTCGGATTCAACCGCAATACCCCTCAGCAATATATCAAGGACCGCCTGATCGGACTGCTGCTGTCAATCCTGCTGGGCTTGCCGCTGTTGTGGATCATTCTGAAGCTGATGGCAAGTGCCGGTCAATATTGGTGGCTTGCGGCATGGCTGGTATGGCTCAGCTTCACCCTGACCATCTCCTGGGCCTACCCCCGATTCATTGCGCCGCTTTTCAATAAATTCACCCCGCTGTCGGAAGGTGAGATGCGCGAGCGCATCGGCAAACTGCTGCTACGCTGCGGATTCGCCAGCGACGGCATCTTCGTCATGGACGGTTCCAAACGTTCTGCCCACGGCAATGCCTATTTCACCGGCTTTGGCAAAACCAAACGCATTGTCTTTTTCGATACGCTTTTGGAGGCCCTGAATGCGGATGAAGTGGAAGCGGTTCTGGCCCATGAACTCGGCCACTTTCACTACAAACATATCCACAAACAGATGCTGGTCATGGCCCTGCTCTCCCTCGGCGCTATGGCGCTGCTTGGCTGGCTCTCCCAGCAGCTCTGGTTTTATAACGGCCTGGGTATTTCACAACCCTCCAACGCCGCGGCTTTGCTGCTGTTTGTGTTGACCATCCCCGTGTTCACCATATTTTTCACTCCCCTGGGCAGTTTTTTCTCCCGACGCCACGAATTTGAAGCGGATGACTACGCCGTCAGCCAGAGTAGTGGGGAGTTTCTGATTCAGGCGCTTGTCAAACTCTATCAGGACAATGCAAGCACACTGACTCCGGATCCACTCTATTCATTCTTCCATGACAGTCACCCACCGGCGCCGGTGCGTATTGCCCACATCTCAAAGCAGATTACTCAATAGACGGAGCGAGTAGATGAAAAAGATACTGATCCCTGCAACTTCACTGCTGATTCTCGCCACCTCAAACCTGACGGCGGGAGATGTGGAACTGGGTAAGCAGCTGAACGAAGAACACTGCCTGAAATGTCACGGCAGTGAGCTCTATACCCGGCCGAACCGTCGCGTGAAAAGCCTCGAAGGACTGCACAAGCAAGTACGTTTTTGCGAACAGAATCTTGGCTTGACCTGGTTCGATGATCAAATCGACAGTACCGCAACCTACCTCAATCTGGAATACTACAAATTCGACCTCAAACCTTAGGCTTTGGTGAGATTTTTCAGAGAGCTGAACAGATCAAGCGCTTGTGTGGCGTGCCAGTTGGAGTCGCGAATTCAGGCTTAGGATTATCTCTGCATGGCTAAACGGCGTCTGACAAACCAACAAAAAAACCGTATTCAGGCCATTCAGGAAAAACGCCGTCAACGTCTGGATCAGCGCGCACACCAGGCTCTGAGTAGCGCTACAGAGCAACCGGCACAGGAGGGTGTGGTCATCATTCGCCATGGTGCAACGCTGGGGATCGACGATGGTTCCGGCCGGATCTATCGTTGTCAGACGCGTCAGAACATCGGCCATCCGGTCTGTGGTGACCGAGTCATCTGGCAACGAGTGGATGAGCACACCGGGGTAGTCACCGCACTGCAACCTCGGGAGAGTGTCCTTAGCCGTCCGGACTACAGCGGCCGCCACAAGCCCCTGGCCGCCAATATCAGTCAGCTGGTGATCGTACTGGCACCCAGGCCAGAACCCAGCGGATATCTGCTGGACCAGTATCTGGTTACCGCTGAAACCATCAAGATTCCGCCACTGATCGCAATCAATAAGATCGATCTGCTGACTGAGCAGACAGAATCAGAGTTCATCGCCCAGTTTGAGACCTATTCGAAAATCGGTTATCCGATCATCAACATCAGCGCAAAACGTGAGCATGGTCTGGATACGTTAATCGAGCATTTGAAGGATGAAACCAGCATTCTGCTGGGACAGTCGGGGGTGGGAAAATCCTCGCTGATCAACGCCCTGCTCCCGGATCACGACATTGAAACAGGAAGACTCTCAGAGGCCACCGGACTGGGTCGCCACACCACCTCTGCAGCGACCTGCTACAACCTGCCGCAGGGGGGTAGACTGATCGACTCTCCCGGTGTCCGCAGCTTCCGGCTCACCGATCTCGCTCGTGAAGAGCTGGAGCAGGGATTTGCGGAATTCCGCCCCCACATTGGGCAGTGCCGCTTTCACAACTGCACCCACGGTCATGAACCGGAGTGCGCCATCCGGGGCGCGGTAGAACAAGGAGAGATATCCCGAATTCGGTTGGAGAACTTTCTCCGTTTGAGCAAAGCGTAATAGTTCAACCGTTGTTTGGCTGGGGCCTGTCGACTGGCGCACCCTGCCGCCCTACACAAACATAGTGGAAAACGCTATCAGCTCTCCGGGAATCGAACATCCACCGCCGCACCACCCAGCTCGGTGGATTGGCCGAGTTCGATCTCTCCTCCGTAAGCCCGTGCAATATCCAAAGCCACGGCCAAGCCGATTCCCTGCCCAGGCTGCCTGGTATCGGCACGATGTCCCCGTTGAAATACGCTCTGCTGCTGGTGCCGGGGAATCCCCGGACCATCATCCTCGATGAGAATCGACAGGGATGGGTCAGAGGCCACCGTCACCCTGATCCGGCTGCGGCCATACTTACAGGCATTCTCCATCAGGTTTCCAAGCAGCTCCATCAGATCCCCCTCTTCACCGTAAAACCGGCTGTCCGGTGCAACCGAGGTCTGCCACTCAATCCCCTTCTCCCTATAGACCTTGTCCAGTGACCTGACCAGCCTTTCAAGCAGCGGCTCGATCTCCAGGCTCTGTGTCAACAGGTGCCGCCCTGAAGCGGCCGCACGCTGAAGCTGATGACTGACGATCTGGTTCATTCGCTCGACCTGTTCCCGTACTGTCTGCTCGGAGTGACTACCAGGCTGGTCGGCAATACCCTGCAGGATCGCCAGGGGCGTCTTCAGGCTGTGGGCCAGATCCCCGAGACTGTCCCGGTAGCGTTGCTGCCTTGCCTGGGCATGTTGAATCAGGGAGTTGATGTTTGAGGTCAGACGATTCAGCTCTTTGGGATAGCGCCCCTGGAGTTTCTCCGAGCGTCCCGATTCGATCTCTGTCAGCGCCTCTTCCACCTCCCGCAACGGCCGCAATCCCCAACTCAGTACCCACCCCTGCACCAACAGCAGCAACAGGGCAGCGCCACCCAGCCAGAGAAACAGGGTATCGCGATATGTGGCAATCTGCTCCTGAATCGGCTGTAGATCCTCAGCCACCGACAGCACATACTTCAACTCCTGACCATTGAAGTCCTCCCAGACCACCGCAAAGTTGAAGCCCATGACATCCCCAACGGTCAATTGGAATCGCCCGCTCTCAGACTCGCCGGGCGGGATATCGCGAGAAAAACTCAAAGCCTGCCCAAGCGATGAGCCTGAATGCCAGTTATATCCTTCCGGATACTGGACCACCTGCGCATAGAGGCCGGAATCGGGTCGATTGAATCGGGGATCGGTCAATACCCTGGGCATGGTCAGTTGCCCCTCGTTACCCTCTTCCGCTGCGGCAAGCAGTGCATAGACATTGCTTAACAACCGTGCCTTGAGAGCCTCTTCAGTGGCTGAACGAAACGCCTTATCCAGAGAAAGACCGGTCAGGCCAAGAAAAGCACCCAGCACCAGGGTTGCCGCCAACAGTAGGCGCTGCCGAATTGAGAGACTAGAGATTCCGCTCAAGGGCAAACCGGTAACCTCTTCCACGTAGCGTCTCAATCGGTTTATATCGATCATCCGGATCGAGTTTCTTACGCAGGCGTCTGACAAATACCTCGATGGTATTGCTGTCCCGGTCCCAGTCCTGTTCATAGATATGCTCGGTGAGATCGGTCTTCGAGACCACCTCCCCCGCATGCAACATCATATATTCAAGCACCTTGTATTCGTAGGCGGTCAGCTCCACAGGTTGATCATTGATCGAGACCTCCTGGGTGCGGGTATCCAGGGAGACCGGACCGCCTGACAGCACCGGTTGAGACCAGCCCCCGGACCGCCTCAAGAGGGCGTTCAATCTGGCCAGCAGCTCTTCCACATGAAAGGGTTTCACCAGATAGTCATCCGCCCCGGCCTCCAGCCCTTCCACCTTATCCTGCCAGTTGCCCCGGGCGGTAAGGATCAGAATCGGGAAATGCTTATCCAGTTTTCGCAGTTCCCGGATCAGTTCGATACCGGACATTTTCGGTAAACCGATGTCGACGATGCCCACATCGATCGCATACTCGCGCCCGAGGAACAGACCTTCTGCACCATCTTCCGCACTGTCAACGGTATAACCTGTTTCAGCAAGTCGGGCGGCAAGGGGTTGCCGAATCTCCGCCTCATCTTCAACCAACAACACGCGCATCTGTATGTCCCCGACAGTCAGCTCAGCGAAATGAAAAATGACGGCTTTTGCAAAACCATCGACCGATTAGCGCCTGCCACCATTGCCTCCACCCCGGTTATTCGCCTTGATACGCAACCGGCGCACCTTGCCGTCTTCCGTCAGTATGCGGATGTTGTGCACTCTCTGACCGTCCTGATTGCGGGTTTCCGCCGAAATCACCTGGCCACCGGTACGCTTTTTAGCCTGCTCAACAGCCTTGTTGAGACTCACCTCGGCCAGCGCCGGACTGAGCGTCAGCAACAACAAGCTGAGCAGCAAGGTACGCCAAAGATGTGATCTGTAATTCCTCATAGGATGAAAACCCGACGGTACATTGAAATCTGTTCAGTTCCCCCCCACAGCGAGCCAGGGCACTACCCGGCTCACCGCAGGCGGTCTATCTGTTATACCTCTTTCGTCAGTTTAATGCGATTTTCCTGCCAGACAATCTCAACCTAATCGAATTCAGGTCAGCGGTCACGAATCGGCCTGACGCTGACCCGCACAGGGATCCGATCTCCCGGATGCTCTTTGGTGAAAGTTGTGAAGACCCGGCCCCGATAGCGATAGGTCACATCATAGCCGGTCAGCTGCTCTTCATAGTGGGTCTGATGGGTGGTTTCACAGCGGCGCTCATAAGAGGTCGTATAGTGGCCACCGCGCTTCTTATGGCTCAGGTCATGGCCGATGGCGCCACCCAGCAGGGTTCCAGCCAGAGTTGCCGCATCCTTGCCTCTGCCGCGTCCGCGGCTGACGGAGTTGGCGACCACACCGCCGATGATACCGCCCAGTACCGTACCGGTGTAACCATGTTCTCTGGGTCGGTAATGGGTGACCTCTTCATCCCAGCAGTGGCGCTCCGGTTCGGAGATCTCCACCGTGCGATAGACAGGCTCTACATCAATTACCTTGGCGGTATCCTGGTAACGATCTCGCTGCCCGGCTGTGGCGCTCATCGACAGGGCCAGCGCTAGGATCCCGGTAATCAGTGACGTTTTTTTCATGATGCTCTCCTGGCTGATTCAGATAATTCGGGTGAGTGGCTCACCGGATCTTATCTACAGCTTAAGAGAGTCAAACTGAACGTTAACTGAATCTCCTCGACACTCAGCTATTTCTGTTTACGCCAGACCAGGATGCGGTTGTTGACCGGCATCTCGATATCCTCCTCAAAGATCAGCCCCTGATCGACAGCCAATCTGTTTAGATCGTCAAAGTCCCTGATTCCGCTCAGCGGATCCCTGGATTTCAGCCATTGATCGAAGCGGCTGTTGCTTTCACTGGTAAAGGCCCCCTGGTAGTTGAATGGCCCATACAGGACAAACCGTCCTTCTGCCTGCAGCACACGGCCAACCCCTTGAAACAAGCAGACAACTGCCGGCCAAGACATGATATGGGTGGTGTTGGCACTGAATACAGCCTCATAACTGGTATCCGGCCAGACAGAGGTAACATCGAGAGAGAAAGGAGATAACAGATTGTCCAGTCCGGCTTCAGACAACCAGGCTCTGATTCCCTCTAGGTTCTCCTCCCGGTCACTGGTTTGCCAGATCAGATCCGGCAGTGCTGCTGCGAAAAAAACCCCGTGCTGACCGGTACCGCTGCCGATCTCCAGGACCGAGCGGGTATCACTGAACAACCGCTGCAGCTGCTCCAGGATAGGTCGCTTGTTCTCATCACAGGCTTCGGCGTAGGGTTTGTTTGCCTGGCTCAAGCTAAACTCCAATTGTCGTATCCCACAATAGTGGGCGATTATAGCGCCTTGCCCGTGGTGAAGCCCACAGAGCCCCCAATTCCGGGTTATGCCAATGGCAACATGTTGGACACCCGTCGAGTATAAAGATTACGCTTGTTCTCAATTCGACGGCTGAGTATCAATTGCAGACAACCACCCCAGCTATCATGCGATTGCGGTACGCCTGCGGCTGAGCCAGAGGATGTAGGCGAAGGTCGGTATCAGCATCAGTATGCCGTACATCACCGGCGCTACGGTCATATTGGGGTTGTTGAGAATCGTGCCGGTGACGAGAATCGCCGTACCGCCGTTCTGTATGCCGGTCTCTATGGCAATGGTCCGGGCCGTACGGACCTGCAAGCGGGCCAGTTTCGCCACCGCGTAACCCAGACCCAGAGCGATGCTCGACAACATCAATGCCGGCACCCCGGTCTGATCGAGGAACAAGGCCATTGAGGCCCGGTTCTGCCAGATAATTCCGCCGATCACCAACAACAGCATGATCAGGGGGATGCGGGTTATCACCCCCTCATATCTCAGACAAAAGGCCGCCCGATAGTGACGCAACAGCATGCCAAGCAATACGGGAATCAGAGTGATCACCACCAGCTTGGCGAAGGTCGGCAGAAAAGGAAGAACAATCTCACTCTGATCACCCAACTGCCACTCAAGCACGAGCCCCCCCAATAATGGGATAGTCAGCGGCGTCACCAGGCTGACGATCGCGGTCAGGGTGATGGAGAGGGCCACATCGCCTTGCGCCAGGTAGGAGAACATATTCGATGTGGTACCACCAGGACTGAAGGCCAGAATCATGAAACCGATGAAGAGCTCAGGTGGCAGTTGCAGGAGAGAGAGCATGATGAATGCCGCCACCGGTAGGACTACCATCTGACTGACCACACCGGTGATGACGGCTGCCGGGGTTTCCAGTACCCGCTTGAAATCGGCAGCAACCAGACTGCTGCCCATACTGAACATAATACAGAACAGGGTTACCGGAAGTGCCAGTTTCAGTACGATGTCGTGATTCATGGCAGTTGCATCCAGAGTGTCGCCAGATAGGTGGCACCAAAAAGCAGATAGAAACGACCGGTCAGCGGTGTCAGCCTGCGCCGTTGAGACGCATTCGCCGTGAGCAGGTTGATCGGACCGATCAGCGCGATAGAGGTCACCAGTAACATGACAATGCCCGGCAACATCTGCGTCCAATAGAGCAAAGCGCTGACAAGGTAGACCAGGCTCACCAGCAAGTAGTAGAGCTTGACGCCGGAACGGTAGCCGATACGCACAATCAAAGTACGGATACCGGCTTCACGATCCGTTTCGTAATCCCGTAGCTCATTACTGAGCAGCAACAAGGAGGACAACAGGCTGAACGGCAGGGACAGCCAGAACACCTCGAGGGTGTAGAGCCCGGTGAGTACGTAGTACGAACCGCCGATCAACAACACGCCCATCAACAGGAATACCAGCAGAATACCCAGTCCCCGTTGTTTGTAGTTGACCTTGCCGCCGGTGTATCCCCAGGCGCCGGCAACCCCGACCAGCCCGAGCAGCAACAGAGGCCAACCCCTGACACTCACCATGTAGAGCCCCAGGGCGATGGCCAGCAGCATCACCCCCCAGCCTATGACGGCATTGCGCCGGATTGCCTGCCTCTGTGCCGGTTCCAGTCCGGGGGTTTGTAAATCGGGCGTGTCATTGATCAGATTGACCGCAATCTGAAGTAACAGCCCGGTCAGCAGCACCAGCCAGGCCAACCAGCCATCCACAGCCTGGTCGATCAGCGCCAGACTGACTCCCAAACCACAGGTGGCGATGGCCACGACCAGGGAAAAGGGTCGCATGGCACCTAAAAAACTGTATTTACCACTCATAGACGATATGACCAGGTGACATCCAGAGAGACCACCCACTGGTGCGTCTCCTCTCCAAAGAAAGCTGTCGGTACCCGGCCCCCGAAAGGCGCGCCGGAACCGGAATAGTGATCATAGCGCAGTTCAGGACGAATCCTCAGACCATCTTTCGCCCACCAGGAGAGATTGGCGGTCAGACTCCGGTAGATACCGGCTGGTAAGAGTGCGTGGGCCCCATCCGCGTCCTTGAACCACTCCATTCTCAATCCGATCTGCCTGTCTTCCCGCCACTGCAGGTACCAGTTCAGATTGGCACCGTACCAGCGGCTGTCCCGGGTGATCAGAAAACCGGGTGGATTGTTGCTGTCCGCCACCAGATCGCCACCTTCCTGAAAACCGTAAACCAGGTTCAGCGCCACCCGGTGGATGCGCTCGAAACGGTGACTCAACAGCACCGAATGCATGCGGCGCAAAAGCTTTTCGCCTTCACGGCTGACCGCGTTGAAGGGCCGTGTCTGCTCAGTCAGGCCATCTTCCGACTGTTCGTAGCCGATGATGTTCTCGATATCCAACCAGGTCCTGAAGTCAGCACTGCGCCAACGCAGATCGAACAGCACGGTCTTGTCGTCGTTGTTATCCTGCAGGTTGTTCCAACCCTGCACCAATCCCAGACCAAGGGACCAGAGACCGTGCTCATCGGCCACCGGCAACTTCAACGCCCCCATCACCCCCACATGCTTGACCGGTTGATAGACAAAGGCGTAGGAGTGGGTATAGAAGCTGGTTGGCGGATCGACGGGGGCACCGATCTCATACCCCAGAGAGGTGAACCAGCTGCCTGCAATCCAGGAAAAACCGTCCGCCAGCGGCAGGTAACCGTTTAGGAACCACTGAGGCATGAGAAAGAGCCGCTCCTTATCCTCGTTGATGGAGAGTTCGTCATCCAGCCCGAAGGTAATGGCGGCATCCTCACCGTAGCGCAAGTCGACTTCGAAACCCCAGTCGGACTCCGCAGGCGCTGGACCGGGAAAGGGACCGATCCGAGGTTTGATATTGGACTTCGGTGACTTTTCGACGATCAACTCCGCCCGATTGAGGTTGATCCCTTCGTCGAAATTCAGAAACCCCGATGGGAATACATTCTCCGACGGAGAATCGTTCGCAATAGCGCCGAACTGGATGCGACTCTGCACAGTGGGCCAAGCTGAAGCCTGGCACATAGAGAACGCAGACCCCAGCAGCAGAAAAGAGATAACCAATCGTGTCAAATGCTGATTCATATAGGGCCGATACTCTATTTCAATACCGGCCGGCCCGGCTTGATCTGTGACAAGTCGCAAGATCGGCAAACCGATCAAGGCATGCGTGTGGCGTGTTTATACCCGCATTAGGATGTGCTCGGCTCGCTCGTTTCAATTAGCTAGGATCAACTCTGTTTTCTGTAAACTCAGAGGATTTATTCGATTCAGGTCGGCCCCTTTCTCCACTCCGGCTAGATCGGCGTCGCTACGCCATTGCCAGAAATGCCAGTTTGTCCAACCTTTAGGTAAAGTAGGACTGTTTACATCATACTCTGCAATCCATAAAGGGTAGTCACCAAAGTCTTTGTTGAAATGTTTATTCCAGAACTTGGCGTTGGTATAGATGATTGGCCGAATCCGATAGTGCTGTTCAATGAGATCGAGCCATACCTTGAGACGATCCGCCAAGCCAGGTTGCGTATGGTGACCAACCAACTCCACATCTACCACGGGAGCCAGATCTCCGACTTCGAGTTTGACGGTATCGATGAAGAACTGGGCCTGCTGCCGAGGATCGTCCTCGGTAACATAGAAATGGTAAGCACCGCGAACGATGCCGGCCTGCTTCATGGCCTTCCAGTTATCCTCAAAAGCCGAGTCCTTAAGATCGACACCCTCTGTCGCTTTAGTGAAAGCGAAGCTATAACCCTGCTTGACCAGTGAGGGCCAGTCGACCCTACCGCTAAACTTGGAAACATCGATGCCCTCATTCAATCTGAGTGTCGTTTCAGTCGTGAATGAGTCGCCATTGGTTGTTTGGGCAGGATGGCTGTTTACCGCCTGTTGCCTGTCAGGGGTAGTGTTTGATGAACAGGAGAGGATGCTCGATAGCACAAATATTCCGATCAGTCTCCTAATTGCTATGCGAAACGCCCCCTGCTTATATAGATGCATCTCTTCACTCCATTTTCCTTGAGTTAGGCTGTTATTCGAGTCTAAGCTAATCCTAGTAGAGTTTGATCACTGCGAGTATACAGCTCTGTTTTTCTGAATTGGAAAGCCGAATAAAGCGGATCAAATCAGTGGTTTTAGTCAGCCTGAATTCACCATAAATAACCTGAGCTACCTATGGCCGAAGTAACAGACAGAGACCCTTCTTTGCACTACTTTAGCATCACAGTTTAATTGAACAGAGGCCGGTCAAAATCGATAAATGCCTGGTTAAACTGATATGATTCATATTGCAGGCGAAACAGGCGTATCAGACAATTTATCTGGCATGAGTACAGAAATTAATAACAATCCAAAAACCTTGCTGGCTGCACGTGGGCTGGTGAAACACTTTGGCTCCGCACGGGTCGTGGACAGGGTCGATCTACAGTGCAGATCTGGTGAAATCCTCGGAATGCTGGGGGCCAATGGTGCGGGTAAAACAACCACGCTGCGTCTCTGCTACGGTTTTTTGCAACCCGACGAAGGCAGCGTGTTTATCGATGGGATCGAGCGGGAGAAAGACCCGGACGGGGTCAATCGTCTGATCGGTGTCTGCACACAGGATGACACCTTTGATACGGATTTTACGGTAAGAGACAACCTGCTCTGGTTCGGACACTATTTTCGCCCGAGACCGACTGACCTTGAACCTCGGGTTGCCGAGTTGCTGGATCGCTTCGATCTCGCCCGTTACGCCACAGCCAAGCCGGACACCCTGTCCGGCGGCTATCGACGCCGGCTGATGATTGCCAGAGCTTTGGTACACCAGCCTAAGGTGCTTTTCCTCGATGAACCGACAACAGGACTCGACCCTCAGGCGCGGATGGCGGTATGGGAGCTTGTCGACGGCTTACGCAATGAAGGGCTGGGAATCGTGCTGACTACCCACTACATGGATGAAGCGGAGCGTTTATCGGATAACCTGGTGGTCCTGAAGGAGGGACAGGTGGTCTCGGTGGGAGCACCGCGTACGGTTTTGGGAGATCTGGTGGGAGAGCACGTTTTGGTTCTGGACGCTAAGATCCCGGAAGCCGAGGTGGTGGAGTCCTGGCTTGACAAGGAGGGGTTTGGTGAACCGACACGGATTCTGAATACCTGGCAGATTGCCCTCGACGGGACAGGTCTGGCCCGCTTCTCCGCTGCTTTCGGACACATACGGTTTGAGGTTCGGCCGCCAAATCTCGACGATCTGTTTCTGCAATTGACGGATGATGACTCATGAGGCTCTATCTTGCTATGACAGCCTGGCAGAGCTGGGCCGTATTGCGGCGTCATTTAACCGTCTATCTGCGCAACTGGCATACCGCTGCGCTGCCACCGATTTTAGAACCGATCATTCTGTTGTTGGTGTTCGGGGTCGGTCTGGGCAGTAATATCCCCGACTTCGACTGGAAGGCGCAGAATGTCTCATACCTCGCCTATCTGGCGCCAGGCATTCTTGCCTATACCGTCTTTATGACCGCATTTTTTCAGGCGTTGTTTGCCGCCTACATCCGTATGCACTACCAGAAGACCTGGGACGGTCAGCTGACCACACAGGTGAGATTGGAACACGTGGTCTGGGGAGAGGCGCTCTGGTCGGCCAGTCTGGGTTTGGCCTATGCGGTCATCGTCATCTTCGTATTGCTCGGTTTTACCCTGGGGGGATGGCTCGATCTTCACTGGGGCGGAGTGATCGCGACCCTGCCGCTGCTGTTTCTTGCGGGGGTCGCCTTTGCTGCCCTGGGTCTGCTGTTCACCGCGATCGTACCGACTATCGATCATATGAATATCCCGTTCTATCTGGTGATCATGCCTCTGGGATTCGCCAGCAACACCTACTTCCCCCTGGAGAGTGATGCCTTGCTGGCCCAGGCTTGGCTGATGATCAATCCTCTACACCATCTGGCTGAGGGTGTACGCCTGTTACTGCTGTCGGGTGTATGGAGTTATCATCTGGTAATGGCGGTATTTTTATTCGTCTTGATGATCGTTATTTTGTTACCGGTCGACATGCGGCTGTTACGCCGGAGGGTGCTGGGGGAAAACTGATCTTTAAGGTAAGTTAAATTCAATATTGGTAAAGAGAGCCGCACATTTCTACTGGTTATATTGTGTGCTCATATCGGAAGAAATCTCTTATTGGTTGTGACGCACAAAATCATTTGGGTGCATAGGTTTTCCCATTAAATACCCTTGTGCACCTTCACAACCAACCTGGTTTAAAAAATCCAATTGAGCATCCGTTTCCACACCTTCTGCAACAACCGACATATTGAGACTGTGCGCCATCTGAACGATAGCTTCAACCAGTGCGGATGCCTCTTTGTTGTTTGGCAGGTCCTGAACGAAACTACGGTCCACTTTTATACAATCGAGAGGAAAACGACGAAGATAACTAAGACTTGAGTGCCCGGTTCCGAAATCATCTACCGATAACATAACGCCTAATGATTTCAGTTCAGTCAATGTGCTAGCTGCCTGCTCTGGATTTTGCATTAGCGCGGATTCAGTCAACTCCAGTACCAACGCATTCGGTTCTACCCCTGTATTACTGAGCGTTTCTCTAACTTGTCTTGGTAATCCAGGATGGGAGAGCTGCCGCGGTGACAAATTGACCGATATGTGAGGCAAATCAATGCCAACCCCTCTCCATGCAGCCAGTTGCTGACAGGCTTCCAACAGCACATTTGCCCCTATTGACATAATATCCCCGGTATCCTCAGCTACCGGTATAAAACGATCTGGACTAATCAATCCCATATTAGGATGCCGCCAACGTAACAACGCCTCGGCGCCCATCAACTGTTGATCCGATATCTGATACTGCGGCTGATAAACATTAAATAACTCGTTTTCCGTGATTCCTCTATGCAAGTATTTCTCGAGCTCCATCCTTTCAAGCACTCTTTTTTCCATGTCACGACTATAAAAGCAGTAACAGGATCCGCCTTGAGCCTTTGCCTGATACATTGCAATATCTGCCCCCTTGAGCAGTCCTCGCATTGTCGCATGATCATCCGGATAGAGACTAATACCGATACTGACGCACATCAGATGCTTATGTCCTTCAAGCGTGAAGGGCTTTGTAAAACTGCCAAGTAGTTTATTCGCCACCTTAACCACGTCGTTCTCATTCAGCGGCCCCCGCAGAAGTACGACAAATTCATCCCCGCCATTACGAGCGATCGTGTCATCATTTCTGAGTGTCCTGCGCAGTCTACGGGCAACCTCCCTGAGCAAGCGATCGCCCAGATCGTGTCCAAGCGAGTCATTGATGTTCTTAAAGCGATCCAAGTCAAGGAAAAGTACGGCTAGAGACTGATTATGGCGTTCGGAATGACTGATAGCCTGACTCAGTTCACGCCTCACCTGCACTCTATTGGGGAGCCCCGTCAAGATATCGCAATAGGCTAGATGTCTCAGGCGCTTTTGTACCAGCATATTCTCACTGACATCCCTGCCGGTTGAAACATAATTGGTGATTACGCCCTCATCATTAATTAAGGGAGTAATCGTTTTTTCTTCATAATAGATAGAATTATCCTTACGCCTGTTTTCGATAACCCCCCGGAACACTTCTCCTCTTCTTATCGTATCCCACAAATTACAATAGAAGGACTTATTGTGCTTTCCTGAACGCAGAACACTGGGTTGTTGACCGAGAACTTCATTCAAACCAAACCCAGTACAGCTCTCGAATGCATGATTAACGTATTCGATTTTTCCGTTGACATCGGTAATCATGACGAGATCAGCTGTCTGCTCCAAGGCTTGTGACAATATCCGCCGTGACAAACGATCGGTTGCAACTGATCGTTCAGATTCCGGCAGAGCCGGTTGAGTCTGTAAATGAGTCATGCCACAAGCCTCCAAACATGCCTAAGCACCGTTTCATATCTGGGAAAAGCATGGCGGGGTTGTGGCCAAACAGGGCTGCTTTGCACCTATTCATTAATTGTTGCAGAGACAGGGCGAGGCCTCCGCGAGCCCTTTATAATATTTCTGTTCTAGGGCCTGTTAACACTAATCCAATGCGCCCTGCCGGCTCTGTTTTTGCGCCCAGCAGGGCGCATTGGATTAGTGTTAACAGGCCCTAGTTTAATCGGCCATAGTTACTTCTTCTTTAGGGTTTGTTACAAATTTAACAAACCCTGATAAACATCTGCGGTGATGCTGGTTTAATTTCCTGCCCCGATCGCGACTCTGCTCCCCTTATTACATCTGATTTGTTAAAGGCAAACAGATCTTATTCAGTTTTTCTGAGGTCTCGACTAACTCCTTAGCCACCTCCCCCAATTTTCTGTGGCTATCCCGAGCAGCACGACGAAGCCGTTCAAACGCCTCCTGTTCACTCAGACTTTCTCGACTGATCAATATCCCGACTGCGGTACTGATTGCCCGGTCACCGGACAGGGCTTGCGTCAGTTGTGCCTCCTTCTCGCGTAGTAGTCGATACTCCTTACTACGCTCCAACGCCGCGTGCACCATGGCATGTAACTGGGGTGGATCCACTGGCTTGATCAGATAACCCATTGCCCCTTCGGTTACTGCCTTTGAGACAACCTCTTCCTCACCATAGGCCGAGAGAAAAATAAAAGGGATATCTGTATTGGCACGCATCCACTTCGCCACCGCCATACCATCCATACCGGGCATACGCATATCCAGCACCGCCAAATCCGGTGCAACCCGCTGACACAACTCGATAGCCGCTTCTCCGCTGGCAGTAGCCTCAACTTGGTATCCCACTTCCTTCAGGTTTGTAACCAATACTGACAAAACGAGCCGGTCGTCATCAACCAATAAAACTTTTGCGTTACTCATAAGACTTCAGTGCGACAAAAAGTGATTCGATACAGCTTGAATTGACGAATCACAATATATTAATAGTCTAATCTCTCCCATCTTTCCACTTATTTACCAATTGGTAATGTTATTGAGATGCATTCTCTCCACCCGCCAGCAATACCGGCCTCTCAAGTGTCAGGTCCGCGTTGACATAACCACTTTCCTCATACAAATCGACACGAGCGCCTCGTTTCGGCAGAAGTGTTTGCATTATCTCCAAGCCAGTACCGAAACCGGTGCCGGCCTTAAAATCAAAGTCATCAGGTAAGCCCGCGCTTCTATTTCGAATATGCAGTCGTGCAGAGGTGTCATCGCAGACAAAAGTTACCTCAACCGACTCCCCCTCACTTTCAGTGGGCGTATGTTTAAGTGCGTTGGTAATGAGCTCATTGATAATCAATGCTATGGGCACGGATTCCTCTTTTCGTATCTGACTCGACAAAGATGAGTGGCTGTCAAAATTCAATTGGTTAGGTAAACCGAACTGATGAACATCGATACACGCCTGAACCAATTCATGTATCTGTATCTGTTGGCCGCTTTTACGGCTTTGTAAGCCATACACAATCGCAATTGTCCTTATTTGGGCAATTGCCATATCCAGAGCCGCTTTGGTGTTTCCGCTCTTTCCGGATGAATGTCTCAGAAGACCTATAACGCCTTGCAGATGGTTTTTTATTCTGTGATGTATCTCCAGAACGAGTGTTTCACGCAGGGTCTGCTCTTCGGCGAATCTACGTTCAACCGCAAGTTTGTTTTCGGTAATATCGAGGCTGATCCCCACCAGCCCTTCAATCTTTCCGTCGGCATCGAAAAGCGGTTGTTTTGTTGTGGAAAACCAATAGGTATTGCCACTGGAATTTACGATTTTTTCTTCTAAATTGTATACTACCTGTGTGTTATCCAAGACTTTACGATCACTCTCGATGCATCGCCTCGCAGTATCATCTGGAAATATACTAAGATCACTATTACTTAACACGTTATCTTCATCAGTGCCCACAAAATCTAGAAACGCCCTATTTACAGCCTTGTAGCGAGATTCACCATCCTTGAGATATACAGGGCAAGGGATGGTGTTCAGCAGCACCTCCAACTCCATGGTTTTACGTCGAAGTTCCCGTTCAGTACGCTTGCATTCTGAAATATCTCTCGCGACTCCGACCAGATAGCTCTGTTCGTCGTGAGTAAAGTGAGTAATGCTGACTTCCACCGGAAATTTTGTTCCATCTTTTCGACGATGCATACCCTCAATGGTTAATTCGCCTTCGGCGGAAAACAGCGCCAAAAAATCGGCCCAACTCAATCCCTTTCGATCAAAATAGTCTGTGATATCCTGAACATGAAGACGACGAAGCTCATCTCTTTCATATCCGAGACTACGACACGCCTCTTGATTGAAGTCGATGAAACCGGCTGTCTCCACATTAACCAGAAACAGTGAGTCTTGAGCCTGATCACTCAATGTGCGATAGAGACGCAAGGCATTTTCTGTCTGCTTTCTTTCACTAATGTCCAATGCCGTAAAGATAACGCCGTTACCCAAGTCGTCAGGGTCCAGCGCGGTAGACCTTAGCAGCACATCGATCACCCTGCCGTCTTTGCGTTTTAGCCGGGTTTCGATTTCACCACTGTTGGTTTTCGCTATCTGGTTATATTTATCTCTTCCGACTCGTGCATACTCTTCTTCGTCAGGATAGACACAGCTACTGCTTTTCCCTATCAGCTCCTCACCGGTATAACCTAACATGGACAGGAATCTTGGACTTACCCACTGAAATATTCTGTTTTTGACGACACCGATACCTACAGGTGCGGTATTGATGAGGGAAGTCCATTCCGTAAGGCGGTTCTTCAATTGCGCTTCGGCGTTTTTCTGTTCGTCAATATTCTGCACCAGTGCTACAACATAGAGCGGCTCTCCTTTTTCGTCTCTAACCCAAGCTGCAGAAACCAAGCCCCAAACGGGTTCGCCATCACTTCTAATGTACCGTTTCTCTAAATGATAGGTTGAAATTTCACCACACTTGACCGCCTCTAACTTCAAACGGTTTAATTCCCAATCGTCCGGGTGGGTTACATCTTGAATCGACATATCGATCAGTTCATCGGGAGCGTATCCCAGCATTTCAGCAAAGGCTCTGTTGACTTCACTGATACGTGCATTCGGCGTACCCACTACCATACCCGCAGCCGCATGATCAAAAATCGAACGAAAGCGCAACTTGCTGGCACGCAGTGCGTTTTCAGCCAGCTTCTGCAACGTTATATCAAGCATAACGCCCTGAAAAAAACGCCCCTCATCCGTGGTTACAACTTTTGCTTTGTCCCATATCCAGACAGTCCTGCCATCCTTGGCAATCATACGGTACTCAACTGACAATTGGGATTCGTTACGATGGCACTCGTTTACCGCTTTAAGGACACGACTTCTATCTTCAGGATGCAATGCCATATCCCAAATCCGTGGGTTGGACTCCACGTCTTTTTGGGTATAGCCAATAATTCCGGCGGCCTGGGGCGACATGTAATGGGTTGTCGAATACTCGTCTATCTGGGCGGAATAGACCAGTGCGGGTATCTGCTCCACCAGGGTTCGGTAACGATCTTCGCTTCTCTGTAGTTTTTTTTCGGCTTCTCTCTGTTTGGTGATATCGTTAAGAATACAGTGTATCCGGATAAAACCATTTTCTATATCATGTTCTACATGCCCATAAGTGAGCGTGATTTTCCGGCTCCCGTCGAGACAGCGATAGTTGAATTCACTGCCGGCAATGGCGTCATGCTGATTAAAACCATCAAGTACTTTGGATAGTTTTTCACTCTGCCCCGCTATCAGAAACTCACTGACATGCCGCCCGATCACATCACCCCGCTCATAGCCGAGTAGATCTTCCCAGGCCCCATTGACTTCCAGCAGCAGGCCGTTTTTATCCAAGGACTGGTAGGCTAGCGGTGCACCTTCGTAAAGGCTTTGGAAACAAGCTTCATTGTCACTGCTTGATTGAACAGCACTATTCAGCCCTTTGAGACAATCACTCCTTGACAGTGCTCCCACCCAATCGCCTTGTTCATCAGTTACCATGAGGTAGTCTACATCCAGAGCGATCATTTGCTCTCTGGCACGAATCAGGGAATCCTGTTGACTGATCGAATGCCTTGGCAAACGAATGATGTCTCCAACCTGGATTTGTCTGAGACAGCTACCGGATGCCAGAGCATGGGCAACATCTCTCTCGGTCAAAATACCTGCCGGCTTTTCTTTGTCGCCTACTAAAAGATGACTGATACGCCGCTTCACCATCCTATCGACAACAGTATCGGTACTTTCATCGATTTGCGCACAGATAACATTGCTGCTCATCGAAGAGACCGGGCAACTATCCCCGCTTACCCTCTGGAACTCCTGATGAATGAAGAGCTCCTTTTCACTAGCGATCCCGGTAAGTTCACCAGCATCGTTTTTAGCCGGCAGATGGCGGATACCTTGGCTGGTCATGAACCGCAAGGCGCGACCCAAACTCACATCAGCATCAGGGGAGAACAACAAAGGCGCACTCATGTAAGAGTCAATTGCCTCTGCTCTCAAATCTTGGCCAAAAGAAGCACACACGAGGGCATCCCGCAAGGTAAAGATCCCGACCATTCTTTTTCCAGTATTGACCAATACTGAACTCGAGCCGGCCTCACTCATGAGACTCAAGGCATTCCCCAGCGAGCTCTTCCCTGCCACAGCCAAAACATCCCGACTGAGTATATCGGCCAGAGTCGTTTTACCCATATTCATACTAATAAATCCAGTCTCAACACCGCTTACGCATTGTTGGTTCTGTATTTATTCGCTGCGCAACAAGAAACGACAAGCAACCGATACCGACGAGATGCGGTCAAACGAAAATATCACTATACATACCATTGAAATATACACACTTTTATTACAACCACGTAGTTTAATCCGGCCATATCGCGTAACCAGACAGCATCCTGCTGAAGCAGCTTAGAATTGTTATTTGTGGTTATATGAGACAGGGGCTAGGTCTCAAGATGGCACACATCGCAAGCAGTTGCGAAATCACCATAACTATAACTGCTTGAAACGGTACAAATCAACCTGCGACCTGAAAATTTCGAACCAGTTGCGGTTTTCCTCAATCTAATCTGTTGAGACCCCCTCAAGTTCGGTCAAAAACACGACCCAGGCACGCCATACCCTCCCCTTCTATAAGGTAGTCAGGGCGACTTCAGCCGATCAACAGCTAAAATCAATATGGCTGTAGGCCGCAGGCCATCTGGGCCTACGGCCTGGGCCTTGCCACACCCAGTGTTGCGACCAGCCTCTCCCGAAAAGATCAGGAGAGCAGCTTCTCCAAGGTAACAGCCAACTCCTGGGGATCGAATTTCGGTATGTATGCATCTGCCCCCACACCTTTGCCCAACGCCTGATTGGCCTCAGCGGTCAGAGACGAATGCATGACCACTGGGATACTCTTGAAACGATCGTCGCTTTTGATCTTGCGGGTCAGCACATAACCATCCATCTCCGGCATCTCGACGTCAGTCAGTATGAACTGGACTTTGTCCGTTATTTTCTCACCCTGTGAATCAGACATCTCCGCCATTTCATTCAACAGATTCCAGGCCTCAGCGCCATTCGTCACCCCCAAGTGCCGAATCCCCATATGGTCGAGCGTGCGCACGATCTGGTCTCTGGCGACACTGGAATCATCTGCAAAAAGTACGGTTATCGCGTCACCTGTTTCTTGTACTTCTATACCGCTGTAAATATCCTCGGCGTCGTAGAAGCCAGCCGTCTCCGAAAGCACTCTTTCCACATCCATAATCATCACAAGACGCTCGTCCTGCAATTCAGCAACAGCGGTTACCAAACCGCCTAAATGACTGGTGATCATCGGCGGCGGTGCTTTAACATCATCCCAATTCAAACGCTCGATGGTGTCTACAGAGTGGACAAGAAATCCCTGTACATGCTTGTTGTACTCGGTAATCATCAAAATCTCAGCCTTCTCCGATGACTGGACGCTACAGAAATTGGACAGATTTATCACCGGAACCATGTTACCTCTAAGGCTCACCATACCCTCTACGGCATCAGGCATATCCGGCGCGTGGGTAATTTCCGGTATGTGCATCACCTCTCTGACTTTGAACACATTGATACCGAACACTTCCTCGCGTCCACTTAGCCTGTCCGTTCCCAAACTGAACAGAAGAACTTCCAGGCGATTGTTGCCGGCCAACTGGGTACGGGCATCAACAGACTGCATCAGTTTTGACATATTGACACCTCCATTAGACCTTGAACTTACTGGCCAACTTGTCCAGCCTTACGGCGAGTTGTGCCTGTTCAGTACTGGCATGTGCTGTCTGTTCCGCTCCCTGTGCGGATTCAGTTGAAAGATTATTGATCGCGACTATATTGCGATTGATCTCTTCGGCAACCGTTCCCTGTTCTTCCGCTGCTGTTGCAATCTGTGCATTCATTTCCTTGATACGAACAACCGCCTGATTAATTTGATTTAAAGCGGAATCTGCGCTTTTAACCTGTGTGAGACTATGCTTAGCCTTATCTTGTCCTTGGTTCATAGCAGACGCAGCCTCTTTCGCGCCTTGTTGCAAGCGCTCGATCATACCTTGGATCTCCTGAGTAGACTGTTGGGTACGCCCAGCCAATGTACGCACCTCATCGGCTACAACTGCAAATCCTCTGCCTTGCTCTCCGGCTCTCGCCGCTTCAATCGCCGCATTAAGTGCAAGCAAGTTCGTCTGCTCGGCAATTCCCCGAATAACATCCAGCACCGTACCTATATTCTCGCTTTCAGTCTCCAGCTTCTGAATTACATCAGCTGCCTGCTGAACCTCATCCGCCAAATCCTTTGTTGCCATTAACGCCGTTGCCGCTACGGTAATGCCTTCATTCGCCTTTTCGTCTGCATCCTGTGCTGCCGCATCAGCGACCCCTGCATTTTGAGCCACATCTTGAACGGTCATAGTCATTTCATTCATGGCCGTCACAACCTGCTCAGTTTCGAGTTGTTGTTGCTGGATACGCTCGCTTGTTTCCCCTGTGATGACCGAAGTTTCTTCCGCAGCGGATGCCAATTGGATAGTTGACTCTTTTAGTTCTGTAATAACATTTCTGAATTTCAAACCCATCTGGTTAAACGCCTTGATTATCTGGCCCAGCTCATCCTGCGACATCAATTCACACTGGACAGTCAGATCGCCATCGGCCATGCTGCTTGCCGCACTATTCAGATCGTCCACAATAGTAGTAATGCCACGGATGGTAAGAACAGAAATGAGAACCAAAAACCCTACCCCTGCCAGCATCAACCCCATAGCTAACATACTTACAAAGCTATTACGTTCCATAGAATCATGATAGGCGGCATTGGCTACGTCGAGCTGAAGTTGCCATAGATCTTCAGCAACTTCGTATGCCGAGTTAAATGTAGGATTTGTTTTATTCGCCAGATGGAGGGCCGCATTTAGGTAGTCGCCATCAGTTACATAGCTCATTACCGGTCTGAGACCTTCATTAACATAGATCGCCCGCTTTTCGGTAAACTCTTCGGCGAGTTTTTTTTCGTCCGGCGTCAAGTATGTCTCCATATACTCTTTCCAGACCTCGGTAATTACCTCAATATTGTCACTGACTCTGTCAAGATGGAGAGTAGTGCTATGCTGATGCATATTGACCGTTTTTGATTCTGGATCATGCTGAAGTGAAAACAAAAGCTGAGTCCTATTCTCACGCATCAGCTCAATGATACGGCTTATCTGCCCAGTCGGTATCAACCTGTCTTCGTAGACAGTTTTTAATGATGCTTCGGCACGATCCATGGCATGGAGACCTAATGTACTTATCATAAGCAAGAGAGTAGCGGCAAAACTGACAAGAACTATCAGACGCGTCTTGATTGTTAATCTATTCATTAAACCCATGGCATATATACCTCGGTATAATTATGGTATTTACAACTCAGGAAGATTGTTTATCGCTGGTATTGGGCGATAAGAAATAGGCGGAGTGCCTGTTGAAGGACGAGGGCTGGGTCCTTCAAGGGTGTAATCCAGGTAACGACAGCTCTTCAAAAACCTTTAGAAGGAATTCGCACGACACTTCTTTTGCGTGATAGAAAGCAAGTCACTCATGGCAGGAATCTACCGGCAACACCGGCTTAAGCGAGTAAGACAACTCTGAATTTTCTGCCACCTGCGCCCTACGGTCATCCTCTTCCCGGTAATTTAGGGTGTGTAACATGCATGTAGCATGCGGTTCTCCTTGCCGTAGAGAAATTAACTTTTTCAGAGGATTCTTATATGTACAGATGAATGCCTTTTGACGCTTAGGTTGCCAACGCCAAGGTATCTTTTTACAGTCGTATGATTAATTCTCTTCACCATCGAATAGTGGAAAATCACGAATCAGTGAAGCCACGACCGACGGTTTATCGATCTGTACAAAATGCCCCGCATTTTCGACTAAATAGATCTCAGAGTTGGGCAGCAGCTGATGGAAATCTTTCGCCACACCGGCATTCAGATCCGTATCGTCATTACCGAATATGATCCGCACCGGGGTTTGCAGTCTCTTTAGCTCAGGCAGCCTATCCTGGCGCCTCTCTATCTCTTCATTCAAAACCCGGTTCAGGCTGAAATGGTCAATCACCGCCTCCAGGTCCCGTCGCAGGCTGGCAACGTCATAGCGATGTTGCTCAGGTTTGTCCGAATCACCCCAGCCTAAAAAATCGAAAGTGATAATATGACGGCTCTCAACAAGCAGCGGCACCAGTCTGTCATAGAGATGCATGCTGTCCGGAAAACCGTGCATCAGGACCAGGGTCGGTTTCGTGTTTGGGCGTCCATATTCACGGGCATGGATCTTAAAGCCATCTCTGGGCAGTCAGTGGAGTCGATAATCGATTTCGGCCCGGTAGCGTTCTTCGTAAGCATGAAAATAGCCGCTATGATCTACTGTTGCACAGCCATTCAACAGCAGCATAAGTAATATAATATTGCCAATAATCAATAGATTGAAGACCCGCAATTCCATTTTCTTTGTCTCACTCAGCCACTTTCATTTTTAAAGTTACTTGAGTTCAGCCAACTAACTTGCTAATTGCAAGTTAGTCAATGGCGTGTTAACTTGAAATCATGTCCAAGCCAAGTGAAAGCAGCGAAAAGTTCAAAAGGTCGTCATGCCCGGTGGCTTCTACGCTCGATATAATCGGTGACAAATGGACCCTGCTCGTCGTCAGGGATCTGTTTGCCGGCAAGCGAACCTATAGTGAGTTTCAGGGGTCACCCGAGAAGGTTCCGACCAATATTCTGGCAGAAAGGCTAAAACGGCTGACTGAGTATGAAATCGTTGTTAAAAGGCCCTACCAACATCATCCTGTGCGCTATGAATATGAACTCACAGCAAAGGGCAAGGATTTGGGCCCTGTTTTGATGGCGATGGTTCAGTGGGGTGAAAAGCATCTACCCGGAACAAAAGCTCAGATGATGCCGGTAAAAGCTGCTGAGCCATAGGTGTTGTCTGCTTCAAAAATAAAACCAGTTGAAGGCACAACAAATTGAAATCGCGCAACACGGTATGGCGATACGCAACACTCTTCGTGGCTGCACTGCTGATACTCAATCCGGAATGGATTGAACTTGCCCTATTCATCGACGCGGTAGGCCTGGAAGTCTTTATTATGCTGCTTGAGGTACAAATCCTGGCCATAGTCGGTGCACTCTTCAAAACCAGAATCAAGCCAATTCTACAATCCCTAAAACAGCGCTGTCCGAATATTTGTATGCCAAATTTAATGAAGAACCTTAGGAACGACCCAGGTTTTTTGTTACTGGCAGTGCCGAGACCCGCTGCATTTATGCATCTACTTGTGTTATCCGCCGCCGCGCCAATGATACTCAACCTAGAAATAACCTGATTGATTAGTCAGTATAGTGTAGCGCGACCTCACCACTCTACACATACACTAATCATTTGCGTTTATTCGCGTTCATTTGCGGACTAAAACAACGCCCGCCATTCCGGCGAAGGCCCGAATCTATCAGCCTGATTTCTCTGATTCCTGGCACCCACCAAATGGACGATGTTTGTGTTGACTGCTCCTGACGTCAGGGTAACTTGCTAATCGATCGACTCAGAAAGAGGCCTATTACCGACCAATGAGATTGACACCGGGTGGTGTCCCAATCCTGCGCGTTGAGCTAATTACCACCCGTTTCACGTGGTGGTTCTTATCAGCTCTCAAGCAAATCGGATAATGCACGAAAAAGGTCGCTTTCCGTAAGCATGCCTTCCACACTACTATCGTTGCCAATCACAGGCAGACAACCGATACGATGGTCTGTCATCTGTTTTACAGCCGAAGAGAGCGAAGCAGCACCAGAGGTTGTGAGCACTGGTGTATGCATGACTTCGGATATTTCAGCGGGCGCCTCTCTAAAATAGCGTGCTGCCAATTGCAGATCACGTCGTGTGACAATCCCCACCACATGGTTGTCCTGATTCACCACGGGGAGGTGATGCATGTTTTTCTGTTCCATGATTTCAAAAGCAAGATCATAGTTATCCTCACTGCGCACTGTTATTGGGGATGCGCTCATATAATCACTTACAATCATATCTCCTCCTCATCCGATTATTTGATATCGTGTGTTCTTGAACTATAGCAAAGTTTAGCACCTCGTTTTTTTGTTCGTTTTGACTGGAAAAACTCAGTAAAACACTCGGTACTTAAGCTGGATTTTCGGATGAAATATCGGTAAATAACCGCAAACTTCTGCCTATCCAGACTAAACACTCAGGACGGAAATCTACCGGCAGCACCTACCTACCCAAACAACAGCATTCTTAAGTCCTAATTTACTGTGCAGATTCATGAGTGAATCCCGAGCTTATGCAAACCGGTCAAAATTTGTCTATGCCCGTACAACAGGCAACAATTCAGGCGATGCACCCAGGTCAGTCTTGGTAAACAGTGCTGTACGAAATGACAGCGTTATGGCCTTAAAACCACTCACCAATTAACCCTGGCGTTGCGTGAAATTGATTGCGCGATGAATGAGTTTCAGGCTTTATCGAGTGAATTGAAATGCTGTTTCAAATCCTCAGCGAAACCTTTACCGGCCTCTGTATAGATATTGAAAACGAAATTTACGCCAAGCTTCTTTAACGAGGAAACTTCATCATGAAATTTGGATGTTGAAGCGATATGTCCTTCAAATCCAATCTCACGCAAGCGTTCAGCAGCGGCCAGGTTAGCCGGGTGTCGGGGTAGTGCTAGAACTACCCATTTCAACTCGGCGGCCAGTCCGGGCACACGGGCCCAGAAGTCGGGGCTGGTGGCATCCCCCTTGACAACCCGCTGACCCTGGGCCAGGTGTCTCTCGACCTGGTAACCGTCCATGTCAACACCAAGCACTTTGCCAGGAAAGTCTACGGCAAGCGAATCGTAAACCGAACTACCAACGCGCCCCATGCCAAACACCAGCACCTGGACATCACCAATCTGCATATCTTCCTCTTCAGAAAGACGCTTTTTCCGCTCCATGCGTTTGAATCGCGGTCGCCACAGTGTATACAGACGCTCGCCGTTATCAATGATCGGCGCAGCGCCGATAAAAGAGAGAGACAACAGGATGGCAAAAACCGCCATCCATTCAGCTGGAAGCCAACCGGCTGCGACCGATACCGATCCGACAATCAAGCCAAACTCGCTGTAGTTGGCCAGTACCAGGGACGAACGCCAGGATGTGCTGGCTCGCAATTTAAATGCCGCAAACAGGCCGAAATACAACGCGGTCTTGATCGGCAGTACAAGAAGGAAAAGGCAGGCCAACAAAATCGCATTCCAACTTGGCGGCACGGCCATACCCACACTGAGAAAAAACCCCACTAAGAATAACTCTTTGAAACCAAGAAGGTTTTTGGCCATTTCATTAGCCTTGGGATGACCAGCCAGCAGCATCCCGACCACCAGCGCCCCCAGGTCTCCCTTGAGATTAACCAGTTCGAACAGGTCGGCACCACCAAGTGCCAATACGAAACCGTAGAGCACCAATAATTCGCCGTGACCGGTGCGCGATAGAATTGCAAACAGCAAGTAACGCAACGGAATGAGCGCCAATAACCCAAATGCCCATAGTGATGGCAGTTTACCAGCAGATACGGCAAGAAACGCCACAGCAGCGATATCCTGCATGATCAACACGCCGATGGCGATTAAGCCATAAAACGAACCGCTTGCACCGACCTGGTCAAGAATCTTTACCGCAAACACTGTGCTGGAAAATGTCAGGGCAAAAGCAATGATCAACGCTGTTTGTAATTCAACCCCTGAAACCAGTGGCAATCCAAATGAAGAGAGAAAAAGCACAAACAACGTCATCAAACCGACCACCATAGCCATATGCAAGATGGCCACACCCCAGATGTGAGGCGGCAGCAATGCTTTCAGACGTAGCTTCAAACCAATGGAAAACAGCAAAAGCGTAACACCCAGATCAGCGGTGATACGAAGGAATTCCCCACCTTCGGCGCCTGCAGCATTGAGCAGAAAACCGGCCAGTAAAAAGCCAACCAATGGTGGTAAACCAATGCGACTTACCAGTAATCCACAGGCAAATGCAAATCCAATCCACAACGGTTCACGTGGGTCTATTGACAGCAGGAGGGAATCCATACGTAAGATTAACTCAATCCAGCGGGATTAGGAACAATTGTCAGCTTTTCCAGGCAGTTTAATCTGCAACCATAGAGTGCTGAATCAAACGGCGTATGTTTGATGCCTCCGGTTTGCAATGAACCGGCGACTTCTGATTTGTTATTAGCCGTCAGTTACTAGTGGGCCATGCTGCGTGCGGCGTGATTTTCTCTTAAACAAACGAGTGCTAGTCAGCCCAATCTTTGGGTTTTAGATAATGCTCATAAAGCCGGGCCTCTTCTGAGCCCTCCTCTGGGTTCCAGTCATACTGCCAACGTACCAGTGGCGGCAGTGACATCAGAATCGACTCCGTCCGCCCACCTGACTGCAGACCAAACAGAGTACCCCGGTCATAGACCAGATTGAACTCCACATAGCGCCCCCGACGATAGAGCTGAAACTCCCGCTCCCGCTCACCATAGGCCGTATCCCGTCGCCGTTGCACAATCGGCAGATAGGCGGCCAGATAATGGTCGCCAACACTCTGCATGAAATCAAAGGATCTGCTGAACCCCCACTCGTTCAGATCGTCAAAAAAGAGACCACCGATACCTCGTGGTTCCTGTCTGTGCTTGAGATAGAAATAGTCGTCACACCACTTCTTGTATCGGCTGTAGACATCCTCGCCGAACGGCTGACAGGCCTTTTTCGCAACCTGGTGCCAGGCTCGGCAATCTTCATCGAATCCATAGTACGGGGTCAGATCGAAACCGCCGCCAAACCACCATACTGGGGCTTCCCCCGCTTTTTCAGCAATGAAGAAACGCACATTGGCGTGGGAGGTCGGTACATAGGGATTGTTTGGATGTATCACCAGGGAGAGCCCCATGGCTTCGAAAGCCCGACCTGCCAACTCCGGTCGATGCGCTGTCGCCGAACCGGGTAACTGGCTGCCACTGACATGGGAAAAGTTAACCCCGGCCTGCTCAAATACTTTACCAGCCTGGAGTACCGCGCTGATCCCGCCGCCGCCCAGTCTCTCTCCGGCTTCCCGCTGCCAGCTATCGTGCAGAAAGAGGGCACGACCATCCTCCTGTTCAAGGGCGCCACAGATCGTCTGTTGCAGTTTCAGCAGGTAGGCCTTCACCTGTGATTTGTTGGGTTCTTCACTCAAGGTCGTCACATCTCTTGTTGTTTTAATAATCCAAGTTACAGCCTCACCTATCAGCCCAGGATTGGCAAGCTGCCGGTGCGGAATCTATCCAAAGGTTACATAAGTCGTTTGAGAAATACACGCATCTCCTTGGCTGCCTGTATATCCCCCTTTGCCTCAGCAACCTCTATTCCTTGCTGATAACTCTCCACGGCCTCTGCAACACGCTCCATCCCCGTCAACGCTTTGCCCAGATGTTTCCAACTGGCTGAATGTTGGGGATCGAGTGACACCGCTTTAGAGAGATGTTCAACAGCCTGAGCATAGGCTTTCTGTTTGAGAAACAGGGTACCCAGGGTATAGCGCAACAGCGCGTTGTCTGTACCCTGCTCCAACATCTTTTCCAGATTGACCTGGTCCATAGTGTGACCTCATTGTGTAGGCTGGCAGAATCGGATCGTGACCATTAACCCGGAGGTTTCGCCCGAGAACGCTGCGAGGGCGCGTTCAGCGTTGTCCGGTGACACTTTGTACATGGCTAATATTTCAAAAATACTCAGTGAGTTTTACTTCTCAGCGACCGGTTGAAATATCCGGGTTAAACCGAAGCCTAACCTGATACTATCAGATGTGGGTCAGGATCCCGCCATACAACCGGAGACAATACATGGATATTGGATCCCGTCCACAAGTAAGAATTGTTAACAAGCTAAATGAAAATAGTCGACTGGAGATCCTATGACGCTCGATAAGGCACGGGAAATCATCAAACAACAGATCACTTTCGGCAGCGGTTACAACCGCAATGCGGTGCGCCTGCTGTTAGGTGAAATCCAACGGGAGCACGGTCAGCAGGCCACTGACCAGCTGATCAGGGAGCTTGCCCTGGAAGAGGCCTTTGGCCTGACTCCGGGTACCGACTTCAGCCACGTGGCGCATTGAGCCATGATAACGATCTGCTGGCCGTTACTTTTGCGCCACTAACATCGCCACATCCCGACTGCCGAGGGAGAGATCGCCCAATCGCCCCTCCTCCCGGTAGACACGCACTTTCAAATCCCTGAACAGTTGCAGCAGTTCCTGGTCCGCCAGGCGAAAAGCGGGATTCTGTGGTCCTTCCGAGGAGACTGCCTGACGCGTAAAGGTCTGGTAGAAGATCAACCCACCCGGTCTCAGGGCCTGAATCAACGTGGGGATCAAAGCCCGCTCCAGGAAGTAACTGATCACAATCACATCAAACTGCTCTGCATGGGGTGGCTGGCTTTCCACATCACGCACACGGGCATGAAGATTGTTCAGATTCCGTTGCCCGGCACTTCGCTCCAATCGCTGTATGGCGACCGCGGAAAGATCCCAGGCTTCGACCATAAACCCCCGGTCTGCCAGAAACAGCGCATTACCACCCAGACCACAGGCCAGGTCCAGTGCACAGCCCTGCTCCGGCAACAGATGTGCATTGTTCAGCAGTACCTCAGCCGGTCGGGCGACTTTCTCTTCATCTGCATAGCGTTGGTCCCACTTGGTACGCAGCTGTTGTGTCGGATCATGCTCTTGCTGGCTCAAAGACTCTCCAACCCCCGGGAGAGATCCCGCTGAATGTCCTCAATGTTCTCCAGACCGACAGCAACCCGCACCAGACCGTTACCGATACCCACCCGGCTGCGCTCTTCCGGGCTGAGGCGTCCGTGTGTCGTAGTGGCAGGATGGGTTATGGTTGTCTTGGTATCCCCCAGGTTGGCGGTGATTGAGAGCAGCCTGGTGGCATCGATCAGGGTCCAGGCGGCGGTCTGTCCCCCTTTGACATCGAAAGCGACAATACTGCCTGGGCCACTCTGTTGTGCCATCGCCAGATCGTGTTGCGGATGACTGGTCAGTCCCGGGAAATAGACCCGCTCGACCTTCGGATGACTACTCAGCCACTCCGCCAGCTGTTGGGCATTTTTACAGTGGGCCTGCATACGAATATCGAGGGTCTCCAGTCCTTTCAGAAACACCCAGGCGTTGAAGGGGCTGAGGGTGGGGCCTGCGGTTCTCAGCACACCAAATACAGCTTCACCCACCACTTCATGGCTGCCGACCACGGCACCACCGACACATCGCCCCTGGCCATCCAGGTATTTGGTCGCGGAGTGAATCACGATATCCGCCCCAAGGCTTAGCGGACGCTGCAGAGCCGGGGTACAGAAACAGTTGTCGACCACCAGCAACGCACCCTCTGATTGGGCAAGTGCACTCAGTCTCGGGATATCGGCCACCTCGGTGAGCGGATTGGAGGGGGTCTCGAGAAACAGCAGTTTGGTCTGCGGACGGATGGCGGATTGCCAGGCGGCCAGATCGTCCAACGGTACGAAAGTTGTTTCAATCCCGAACTTTTTCAGGTACTTCTCAAACAGGATCGCGGTGGTGCCGAACAGACTGCGGGATGAGACGATATGGTCGCCCGCCTCAAGTAAACCCATGCAGGTGGCCAATACGGCGGACATGCCCGAAGCGGTAGCCACGCAGCACTCCCCACCCTCCAGGGCGGCCAATCGCTGCTCAAAATTCCTCACCGTCGGGTTGGTAAATCTGGAATAGATATTACCCGGCTCATCACCGCTGAAACGGGCTGCGGCTTCAGCGGCACTGCTGAAGACAAAACTGGATGTGGGGAAAATCGGCTCACCATGCTCGCCTTCAGGCGTGCGATGATGTCCGCTGCGAATGGCTAGGGTCGAAAACCCCAGGCCTGATTCATGCTGATCCTCCATCTTTTTTCCTCATCTTTAATCGCCCGGTTATCCGGGCCGGGATGCACTCTCCCTGGTATTCTTATTCAGATTCTCATTTTGCAGAGACACTCTTGCTGCCGCTCATATCCTCGGTCTCGCCGTTCAATTGCTGGGCAAAATAGTCTTCCAGGAACTGATCGAAACTCAGTGTATCAGAGGCCTCGATCTCACGCTGTCTTCGCCAGGAATCCACCGCCTCCTGGTTGAGCAGTTTCTGATCTTCTGTCGAGCCCTGCTGCTGCATGAAATCGTGCCGATGCTGTTTCGACATTCGCTGTGCAAAATGGAAAAAACCCTCTCCCTTCTCTCTCATCTCCCTCAACATGCGGGCAGACGGAGTCAATTCAGGATCCTGCAATCGACTCTTCTGCAGTTGCAGACTCTTGGTGTAGGGTTGACCGGGCAGACCGGTCTCCAGGATCTCGCAGATTGGCAGCAGTGCCTCACAGATCTCAAGCCCCCACTCCCGCAGGCCGATCACCGACTCTTTTCGCTGCAGCTCAAGTCCGGGTTTTCTACCCTGATGGGCGGCCGCCAGCTCATTCCAATCGATGCTCTTCTGTTCGGCGACATTGATTGACGGGCTCTCGTGCAGCAGACAAAACAGCATCAACGCTTCGATAAAGTAGACCTGCTCATCGGCAATACCCAAGGGGTGAAAGGCATTAACATCCAGCGATCTCAACTCCACATAGCGTACGCCTCGTCTCTGCAAAGCATGGATCGGTTTCTCCATCATCTCCGGGATCTGCTTGGGCCGGACGGTACTGTAATATTCGTTCTCTATCTGCAGAATGTTGGCATTGAGCTGTTCATATCGACCGTCGATTTTAACCCCCATAGCCTGATAGATCGGACAAGGCGTCTCAATGGCGCGTGACAGAGTTTCGACGTAGGCATCCAGACAATCGTAACAGGCTTTGATGCCGGTCCCTTGCTCCTTACTGTTCTGATAACCGATATCGCCCATTCTCAGGGAGGTGGCAAAGGGTGAGAAATAGGTATAGTCGTCAAATGACTCCAGGGATGTGGGACGTCCTCCGAGAAATGATTTACAGACTGCGGGGGAGGCGCCGAACAGATAGGGCACCAGCCAACCCAGCCGTTGTAAATTTCTCAGCATGCCGAAATAGGAGTCTGAAATGAATCCCTGAGTATCCGATTTATCCCCCTCGAGCTGCTGGTAGACCCACCAGAAATCCTGGGGCAGCGAATAGTTGAAATGCACCCCGGCAATCACCTGCATCACCCGGCCATAGCGATGTCCCAGGCCCCGTCTGTAGACCGTCTTCATCATGCCGGCATTTGAGTTCCCATAGTTGGCAATCGGGATCCGTTCATCATCCTCGACCACACAGGGCATACTGGTCGACCAGAGAATCTCATCCCCCAAATGCTCATACACGAAGCGATGGGCTTCAAACAGAAATTTCAGCGGTTCATGACGATCCGTGGAGGGCGGCGTGATAATCTCAGTCAACGCCTCGGAGTAGTCCGTGGTGATATAGCGATTGGTCAGGGGGGAACCCAAAGCTTCTGGATGGGGCTGACTCGAAATACAACCTTGCGGAGAGACTCTCAAGGCCTCTTTTTCCAGTCCGATCAAGCCCCCGCGCAACAGCTCGAGCTGACCGGCCTGATGTAAGCGTTTCAAACGATTTTCGAGTGTTGTATACAAACCGGATCAATCCCTACAGGAGTGTGGATACTATTGGGTAACTGGCGTAAAAGTCGGGGATTATACCCTGCCATCAAGCGCTAGAGTAGCTCAGCGGAGAGTGGGTAGATCAGCGGCTTAGAGCGAGAAAATCTGTTCAGATAGAGACCAATCCCCAGGTGACTTAACCGGACATCAAGGGGGATTGGCCATATTGCCTTCACGAACTGTTTAGCGCATGACTGCCATAGGTTGTGCAACTTTGATCGAGTCCATCAGAATCCGTGCAGCCTCATTCAGCTCGATACGACTGGTCGCTTCGTTTTCCTTCTCATCCGGCTCGTCATCAAGATCTTTCTCATCCGTGGAGTTAACCACCTTCAGACCCTGGGATGCGCGGAAGCGGTTTTTGTGCAGCAGCCGTTCATGCTCCCTCTCCTGCCACTCTGTGCGTCGCTGTTTCTCCAACAGACTGACTTCAGAACGCTTATCCAGCTCCAGAAAGCGCTTCTCCTGATCGACCAGCATCTCAAAACCCGCATCGGCTTTGATGCGTAACAGATGATTGTCCATCAGCTCAGGTACGGTAAACTGCCCCTTGGTGATAAAATTGGCTGGTCTAATTTGAGCCCATGGCAGGGCATTTTCCAGAGATCGCTCGCCATACTCTTCTGAGTATCTGGCCGTCGGGAACTGGATATCAGGCACCACACCGCGATGCTGGGTACTGCCGCCGTTGATCCTGAAGAATTGCGCCATGGTCAAACGCAATCGACCCAAGTCCTTTTTCCGTCCAGGCACGAAGCGTCCCAGATCAACCAGGGTTTGCACCGTGCCTTTGCCGAAAGTGGGTTCACCAATCACGATACCCCTTTTGTAATCCTGGATCGCGCCGGCAAAAATTTCTGACGCGGAAGCGCTGTTTCGATCAACCAGCACGGCCAGGGGCCCCTCATAGGCGATCGACTGGTCAGGATCCTGCTCAACCTCGATCTTGCCAAAGGCATCCTTGATCTGTACCACCGGACCGGAGTCGATGAACAGGCCAGTCAGCTCCGTGGCTTCGGAGAGCGAGCCGCCACCATTCTCCCGCAGGTCGATGACGATACCGTCAACATGCTGCTTTTTCAGATCAACCAGCAGATCACGCACATCCCGAGTGGTACTCCTGAAATCTTCATCACCCCGGGCCTCAGCTGCAAAATCCCTATAAAAAGTAGGGACTTCGACGACACCAATGCGATATTTACCCATACCATCCAGTTTTTCGATGATATGGCTCTTTGCCGCCTGCTCTTCCAACTTGATTTTGTTGCGTACCAAGGTGATGGTTTTACGGTTCGAACCTTCTCCTTTCGCCAGAACCTCCAGCTGTACCACCGAGCCTTTAGGACCTCGAATCTGTTCCACGACATCCTGCAGCCGCCAACCGACAATATCGATCATCTCCCCTTCCAGGCCCTGGCCCACACCGACAATCTTGTCGCCGGCATGCAACAGGTCACTCTGCTCCGCCGGACCGCCGATGATGGTTTTCTGCACCACGGTGTAGCCATCCTCGTCTTTCAGCACCGCACCGATGCCCTCCAGTGAGAGCCTCATGCTAATATCAAAATTCTCGGATGTGCTGGGCGACATGTAGCTGGTATGGGGCTCCAGGCTCAGCGTGTAGGCATTGATGAAAGTCTGAAAAACATCGTTGCTGTCGAATTGCTCGACTCTCGATAGCAGCCGCTCATAGCGCTCTCTCAGGGTTTTTCTGATCTCAGCATCCTGTTTGTCCATCAGGCGCTGGTTCAGAAAGTCATTTTTCACCCGCTTGCGCCAGATATCGTTCAGTGCTGTTCGGGTCTGTGCCCAGGGCTGATCCTCACGATCATAGATATAGACCTCATCGATGGTGAAGTCGAACTCCCCATCCACCAGCGTCAAGGCGTGGCCCACCGCCTCGCTGACTCGCTGGCGATAGAGGCGATAGATCTCGAATGCCGGTTCGATCCGAGCATTCTTCAAATAGTCATCCAGCTTGTCCCGATAGCCTGAGAAGTGAACCACATCCCCGGCCAGGAAAAACGACCGGTTAGGATCCAGGGTGTCGTAGTAGCGCTGCAGGATCATTTCAGACATCGAATCATCCAATGCAACGTCTTTATAGTGGTACTTGGCAATAACCTTGACGATGACACTGGCAGTCTGCTGTTGTTCTGCGGTCGGCCGCAAATCCTGCATGGGGACAGTTTGTCGATTGGCCCAAACTGGTGCTGAGACTACAATGAGAATCAACCACCAAAACCGTTTCACATTAAGATCTTTCATTCATCCTACCTGGTCTTTGCGGGAAACTGGGAAAGCTCCCTGATAGCCCCGAAGGACTGTTAACACGAACCCAATCGGCCCTGATTGGGGTTTTTTCAGGTTTACCAGGCCCTGGAATTCGAACTGACAGGCCCTAGCTACAATTTGAGTATGCTTTGGACTGAATTACCAGTCACCGGGTTCCGTATGCTTTAGAAAAGCGAACCGGACCCCTTGAATCTACCACCTTTATTCATAATTTCTCGTGCAGCCCGTTGATTAATTTGAGATATCCCGGCGTTTCAGGATTTATAATCCCATGACGCACCAGAAAGTCAATCACCACCAGATTGCAGTTTGGCTTGAAATCGTCACTGTTGGCGACCCGCTCGGCCACCTCCTCGATCGGCAACAGCATGAATTCTGCCACTTCACCATCTGAATTATAGGGGACAAAATCTGTGGGAAGTTCAAGATCATAACAATAGAGAGTATCGGGCTTTAGACCAACCGGCGTCTCCGTGCAGTAGGTAATCGCACCGATCGGTACGGCCTGAGCCACGATCTGTGATGGCACACTCGCCTCTTCCTGACACTCTTTATGCAGATTCTCCGCCAGTGAGATGTCATGGGGCAGCCCTCCGGCCACCATATTATCCAGATGGTCAGGAAACACCCGTCGGTCGGCAGACCGCCTGGCAATCCAGAGCCATAGCTCAGATCCTTTACGGACATAGCCATTCAGATGCTGTCCATAGGCGCGCAGTCCGAAATAGGCAGCGGCCGCACGGTCGATGGTTGCCAGGGCCGTATCCCTGTCGTCATGGGTGACCGGATACCGTTCACCGTGCCGATGGGTCATGACAGAGGATTCCACTAATCCATTCACTACCTCATCAAGAATCTCAGTCCTCTGCTCAAAGCTGTTGATTTGTGGATTTAAACTAACCCCCCTCTTACCTAAGGTAAAAAGGTCGGGTCTGCTGCTTAAATAGGACCAGACCGGCTCCTTAAGATGCCCCACAAGATGAGAACCGAAGTACAAGGCTTTGAAATTATCCCGATCCCATTCGTTCAATCTGTCTATATGACGTTGATATCCTTCTAATTTCATCTTAGTTTTCAGCTCTGCTTCTGGTCTTACGCTGGATTCAGTGTGTGGTGTTGCCAAGTATCCATTGATGGGGATGAAACGAATCTTTTTCAAGGGGTGAAAGGCGATCCCAACCAGTCCTGTTCCCCTGAAAAAGTGCCAATCAAGGCACGACAAGAAGCGTTTGATTGTCGCAAATGAACGACGAGCAACACGGAGAGCGGCTTATTCAGACCCCTACTACGGAAAAAATGTGGGGGCCGGGTTATTTTTCCACCCAGTGGCGTTATCATTCGCTCATGTAGAATCACTACACGACGCTCATTCTGCCTTGCCGGGCGAAAAAATAGCCCCGGCAGGGCTGATCGGATTCGTGTTAACAGGCCCTAACATTAAAGCGCAATGGACGATAACCAATCATCAGAAGACGAGGTCAACAGAACCGACCAAAACCCTCAACTCGCCGTGAAACGTTTCTGCGATGGCTGCAACTGTGCTCAAGCCGTGATCACCAGTTTTGCTGACCGTTATGGGATAGACACTGAGCTGGCGATGCGGATCAGCTCCGGTCTTGGCGGCGGTGTGGGCCGAATGGGAGATATTTGTGGTACCCTCTCCGGCGCTGCGTTGGTTCTGGGCCTACAAATGGGACCGAAAACCTCTGAGGATCTAAACGCCAAAGAGGCGACCTATAACGCAACCCGGCTGCTCCAGGAACGATTCATGGCGCGCCACGGCAGCAATCGCTGCAAGGAGTTGCTGCAAAAAGATTTGAGCATCCCCACTGAATATCAAGAGGCTAAATCGCTCGGATTATTCAAAACCCAATGTCCGAACTATGTCGAGACGGTGGTCACTCTGCTCAACGATATACTTGAAGAAAGTGAACGAAAGAATGAAAGATAAGATCCTCAACATGCTTGAGCTGCAGGATGCGATGAACTGCAAAGTCAACAACGACTGGCGGGATGCGGGCTACCCCTGGTACCGGGCCATCTGGACCGAGTGCGCAGAAATGCTCGATCACTACGGCTGGAAATGGTGGAAGCATCAGAAACCCGACATGGAACAAGTTCACCTGGAGATCATCGACATCTGGCACTTCGCCCTGAGCGATCTGATTCTGCACAATGCCACCTTGGAAGGCGCCGCCGAACAGGCGCTTGAGGGATTGAATCAGGCCACCGATGGGATCGACCTTCGAACTTCCATTGAACAGCTGGCGATGTTCAGCATTAAAACGGAATCGGCAGACATTGGCCACTTTGCCACCATGATGCAGGCGGCTGAACTCAGTTTCGACGATCTTTATAAAACCTATATCGGTAAAAACGTACTCAACTTTTTCCGTCAGGATCATGGATATAAAGAAGGCAACTACATCAAGATCTGGGAGGGTCGAGAGGATAATGAATATCTGTCGGAGATCCTCGCTAAGCTCGATGCGAACAGCGCAGACTTCAGCGATCAGGTCTATCAACAGTTGCAGCAGTTCTATCCTGCAGAAACGGCAGGCCAGGACTGAGTACTACGCTCAAATTAACCCGGCACCCAAACAGATGAGTTCAAGACCTCGAACCCGCCCTAGGGCAAAGCTTGGCTCGCAGAGACGGGTTGTTTTTTTGTTGTGAGCCACAACACAAAGCAAGGGTAGGTTTGAAGCCTCCAACATTTTGATTCCTTGAAAGAGAGGCCCGCTAGTCTATCTGGTTTACCTCTCGCTTCTGCCTGCGAAACAGTATCAAGCCGAGTAGATAGCCAACCATGGCTCCACCGACATGGGCAGCGAAATTAATATTGGAGGAACCCTCGTCATTAAACAGATAGAAGATATCCCAGCCGACAAAGAAGGCAACGAAGAACCAAGCGGAGATACTGAAACGCTTGAAAAAGACAATAAACCAGAAGAAACAGCGAATTTTTGTGCGCGGAAGAAAATAGACAAACAGCGCCATAACCCCCGATACCACCCCGGATATGCCGACGGTTGGAGGAGGATCGACTACTCCTAACATGGCAACTGAATAGAAAACGTGGCTTAAAACGGCGATAGCTACAATCGCGATCGGAAAATAGAGATAACCGAGAATTGCTTCAACGGTTGCCGCAAAGGCGAAAAAAAATATCAAATTTAAAATAACATGATCCCAACTGGCGTGGGCAAAAGCGGCCGTCAACATATTCACCGGATTCCAGCTTTCCGGATGGTAAGAGAGCTCATTAGTGAGATATTTTGGTGCAGCTCTTGCGAAGAGATCGTAGTTATCCCTCAAAACTTTATCAATGTAGTGGTTACTGTCTGCCCGGTTAAACCCTGCAAGAAGGTCGGCTTCTTTGACGACATCACTCAGAAACTCATCTCGATTTTCTGCTGTGTGCATACCCAGAATGAAATCGACACACTCACCAGGCGTGGAACTGCCATACAAAGCGTTTAATGCCAATCGGTATATCTGTGGCTGCTGTACTCCACAGAACCCGTCAATGGCCAGCTCTAATTCCTTTGCATTTTTCTCTTGCTGAATATAGACAACGATGCAGACTATGCTGATTAGTATCGTGAGCAGTGGTATATAGCTGATCTCATGATCGGCTCGGTATGGGAAAAAAAGCATGGTAATGTGTTTGCTATTGAGTGCCGGTTGGCGGTAATTCCTTTACTTCGGTGTCAGCAATATTATTGATAAAAATCGGGTAGATTGCAGTCCCACCCCGATAAGCCACCTCAACTTTTATTCTGGACTGAGTGGTACCGATCAGAATACCAGTGCGTGTAGATCCTTGCTTTGTCTTTACTCGCACCATATCTCCGATATGATCCGCCAACTGCGGTATCGTTACCTTTACGTATTCGTGCATTTTAACTGGTGTAGGATCGATCTGTTTTTTTACACTTAGGTTTTCTTCCCTATCCGTATTACCTGGAGCGTCTTTGAGGAGAGCGTCAAAGGGGATATCGACAGACTGACCGTTTACGGTAATATCCGGTCGTACAAGCAGGATCACGTCTTCCGGGCTATAGAGTCCCAAATAGTCAGGATTTATAGTGCGTTGCATATCGCTGGAAATTTCAATTTCTCCCGATTTAAGCATGAAGCTTCGATAGGCTTCAACCAGGGCATCGCTTGGAACAATATTGAGTTGTTTCCTCAGATCCTGTTTGAAGGCTTCGATATGCGCTGAGACATACTCCTGATCACCCCTCTGTTCATTGCAATAATCGATGGTTTTCTGGTTAAAACCCAGATCGCGATAGGTTATTTTTATACTCGACATCTGGTTAAAAAGACGTTTAATCTGATCAAATTTGAACCGATTGCTTGCCACATCAAAGATACTCGCGATCTCCATTTCAAACATTTGGCGATTTGACCACAATGCCGATACATTCAGGTCACCATCCGAGGTGAAGTATTCGTAGCTTATGCTCAGATCAACGTTTAACCGTTCGTAGCCCATATCCGCCAATTCTGAAAATCCAAATTGATTCACATCGGCACAGGCATAGGCATTATCGCGGGCGCCAAGTTTGGGTGAAGATGAATTCTTGTATATCGCCCTTGCGATGCTGCCTTCAGTACTCAAGTTGACATTATCGAAAGTGATTCGCATCTTTTGCGGGATATCTCCGTTTTCAAGCGCCTTTTCGGCATCCATCAGAAATTCAAGATTGGGTGCTTGAAAAACAATACGTTCAATCTTGATCTCTCCCCTCACCGCCCGTGGGTTTATGGTCAATTGCTCGACACCGATGCTACTGTTCCAAAGAGAACTGTAGGTATCTTCGTAACTTACCACCGCGACAGGATAGAGCTGCTCAATGATTGCCGTCACAAGGTTTTCAACCTTGCTTTGTAGATACCAGTGTGTGGCGACGGCCCCTAGGAGTGATAAAACGGTAACTGCTATTAAAAGACGACGTATGTTAGTGAATATCATGTTCGCCAGTCCTTGTACCGCAAGTGGGGTCCATCGTGTAAATATTTGAATCGAATCAGACGGTTAATTAAACAAGGAAAAACCACACAGATCAAGTCGATTAGGTCATATTCACCTAGGCGGCAACTGGTTTTGTTGTCGCTGATGCCGCTTGGTTTTGACCATCAGGTCATAGGGTAACAGCAGTGTATCAGCCACAAAACAGAGTGGCACATCCATCGCCATCACAACCTGCTGACCGTACAGGTAGTAATCGGAAAAACTTCTGATGAAGACATTTACCGCTGTCTTCGTTCCCAGGTAGGGGTGTAGGATATCATGATCGTCGAGATGGACTTTTACGGTCGAGCAGCCAATTGATACGCTCAGAATGGATACCACCAACACGGCTCTGCCGAATGATTGAAAGCGTCGTTTTTTTCTGTTTTTCCTCTGTCTGAGCCCGGCTATTCCCATCATCACTAACCTCCATTGTCATAGACTGGTGCTGCTACACACGTCCAATAGTGCCTTCTCTCATCATAAAGCCTGAAAGCGTGTTAAACAATTTCCAAATAGTGATTACCAATGGACCAGATCGCCCGCATCAAATACCTGGCCCGACCTGGCAAGGCGACAGTTGATGAATAGATTGTTGACCGGAACCTGAGCATGCCTGGACAGGCTGTCAGCCACGGCTTTGATGTAATCTGCAATCTTTTCACGGCTGTTGAAGTCCGGCAGCAGCATCTCAACCAGTAGAGGATGACCGCTATCAGGCTGATAGTCGCTCACCTCTCCAGCCACAGTGTAGTAGCCTGCCGATAATAGATCCCAGGTAACGGTAATATGCTGCTTGTCGATGCCACTTGCAGCAGAAAAATCCTCGGTGATCAGTTGCAGGATCCTACTGATATCCCTTGGCTGCTCAAAAGGCAGCGATTTGATGTGGATAAACGGCATGAGTATCAGGAGAGTATCTGTTCCAACTGCAGCTCGGTATAGCCCGCCTCTTCACCAAATTTCTCGACAAGATCCTGGCCCGCATGCTGTCTCGCCATCGTCTTCTCCTCATTCTGCTCCAGATAGTGCTCATAGCGGCTACGCAGATAACCGTGCCGCCTCCAGGCATCCCGTTGATTCAAACCAACCCGGGTTGAACGTTGCGATCTGAGCAGCTTTGCAGCCCCACCGGGAGACTTCTGCTTGGCAGGCTTTTTCGCTTTGCGGTTTTCAGATTCATTCAGTTTGTTTTTCAGTTTGGCGATGGTTCGCTCACGTTTTTCAACAATCGCCTCAAGCATCTTGATTCTGCTCTTCAGTTCAGAGAATTTTGCGCTCTTCTGCTTGACCTGTGTGCCTATGGTTTTGTTCTTCTTACTGAGCTTCTCCTTGCCTGCCTTTTTCAGCTTTTTCTCTTTCTTTTTCATGCTCCAGCCTCATTTGATCGACTCCGGCTGCTGTTAAACAACCAACATACAGAATTGTCACATTAGGGCCCGTGAACGGACCCTAATGGTTGACTGTTAAATTAGTCTAGTCTGTTTTTCGCCGGATGCCTGGTAATGGGATTCGTGTTAACAGGCCCCAGGCGAATCCAAAACCGAATCTCAGGAGTAGAGTGATATAGATAGATACTCAACTGCAGTAGCCGAGGCTGTGCGGGATTGTTTGAGCAAACAGCCAGGCACAGACCTTCAAACCATTGAATTTCAGTTCGGGAGAGACTTCATGGGCAAACAAAATCTGTCACGTAGAGATTTCATTACCAACACGACTCTCGCTCCACTGGCGTTGCTGCCGCTGGGCTACACCCCCCAGGTATTGGGCAATGACGACAAAAACAGATATGGCATCAAAGGCAGACAGGCACCCCCACTGCAGGTGGACTACTGGATAGATGCCGAAGGCCGGCCCAGTGACTTCAAGCAACAGCAGTTAAACGGCAAGTGGGTCTATCTAAAATGCTTTCAGAACTGGTGCCCTGGCTGTCATGAGTACGGTTTTCCTGCCCTGAAGCGGGTAGCAGATACTTTCCGTGAGGATCAAAGGGTCGAGGTGCTCGCCATTCAAACCGTTTTCGAAGGCTATAGCAGTAACACCAAAGCACATCTGCGGGAGCTGCAGCTTCGCTACGAATTGCCGATCATGATGGGTCATGATGCGGGTGATCCGCAGACAAACACCTATCCCCGCACGATGCGTGACTACCGCACCGGGGGAACACCATGGGTGGTGATCATCGATCCATCAGGCAAAGTGGTGTTCAACCACTTCCATATCGAACCTGACGAATTCATTCCACAACTGCAGAAAATACTGAGTTGACCATCACAGCTGTTGGCGGTTAAGCAGCGCCAGGGCCTGATAACACGAATCCAATGTGCCCTGGTGCACTGACAAATTGTGGTTTTGATAATATTCAATGCCCTGGCAAATTCACTCTGCTGGAATGGCGCCTCTTTTTTAAACAGGAGGCTTTATGTACGAGTTCAATACGGAGATCGATCTCCCCTTCAATCAGGCTGTCGCCCGAGTTCGTGATATTTTGATGGAAGAGCACCTTGGGGTGGTCAGTGATGTGGATGTGCAGGCGATCTTTAAAAATAAAATGGACAAGGATATTCCGCCCTATCACATCTTCGGTGCCTGTAACCCTGCCCTGGCAGAACGGGTACTGCAGGATGAGCCCAACGCAGGCACACTGCTGCCCTGCAATTTCATCATCCGGGAACAGCAGAACGGCAAAGTGGTGGTCAGCTTTATGGACCCTGAAGCGATTCTCGGATTGTGTACAACCGAAGAGCCCAAACGGGTGGCGGCGGAAGCCAAGGCAAAATTGCTGCGGGTAGTCGAAAAACTGAACGGGTAAAGTGTTAACTGGCCCTGGTAACCCGGCACCTTAAATAGGTTAATAATTGGGAGAACGGCCAGTCAGCAGATAGCGAATGGCCTTGCGATTGGTCCATGAACTGGCCAACCGCAGGGCCTGGTCAGATGAGACCCAACGGTATTCACTGTGCTCATCCGCCTGCAGTCTTGGGATTCGACGACTTGGCAGCTGCAGACCAAACCAGTGCTCTTTGTTGGTATGGGCTGTCGCGGCGTAACGGCTACGCCAGGCAGGCAGAATTGGAAAATTGACCTGCTGGTGTAGATCGATCAATCGATTGCCGGCCATGATACCGGTCTCCTCATAGAGTTCCCGGCGGGCCGCCTGCCTGGCTGACTCTCCCCACTCCAGACTGCCGGTGACCGATTGCCAGAAGTGTTTCGGCCGAACCCGGCGCATCATCAGCACCTCATCAGCGAGGGTGTAGACCACAACCAGTACCGACTCTGGCCGCTTGTAGGATCCGCCCGGCATTTCTCTGCTTGATCCGCGAGCACTTAGACCGGCAGTGCGTGCTAAGCCCCCTCTTCTGCCGCCGGTTTACGCACTCGAATGGAGAGCTCCCGTAATTGATCCGGCGCCACTTCCGATGGCGCTGAGGTGAGCATGCAGGCCGCGGTCTGGGTCTTCGGAAAAGCCATCACCTCACGAATCGAGGAGGAACCGGTCAGCAGCATGACCAGACGATCGAGACCGAATGCCAATCCCCCATGGGGAGGACAACCGAATTTCAGAGCATTGAGCAGAAAACCGAACTTCTCCTCCGCCTCTTCATCACTGATCTCCAGCAGTTGGAAGATCTTATGCTGCACGTCCTGCTGGTGAATACGAATCGAACCACCACCCAGCTCAACACCATTCATCACCATGTCATAGGCACGGGATTTACAGGCGCCAGGGTCACTCTCAAGCAGTTCCAGCTGATCCAGCTTGGGCGAGGTGAAAGGATGGTGTAGCGGAGTCCAACGATCGTGGTTGTCATCCCACTCGAACATTGGGAAATCGACAACCCACAAGGGTCGCCACTCGCCCTGCATCAGCTCCATATCCTGACCCACCTTGACGCGCAACGCACCGAGAGCTTCGTTGACCACATGGGCCTTGTCCGCACCGAAGAAGATCAGATCCCCATCCTTGGCCGCGGTGCGTTCCAGGATCGCATTCACCACCTCATCCGGCAGGAATTTGAGAATCGGCGACTGCAGACCCTCAATGCCCTTGGCCAGTTCATTGACTTTGATATAGGCCAGCCCTTTGGCACCGTAGATCGCCACGTACTTGGTATATTCATCGATCTGTTTACGGCTCAAGGCACTACCGCCGGGCACCATCATGGCCGCCACCCGGCCTTTGGCATCCTTGGCGGGGCCGGAAAAGACTTTGAACTCCACCGATTGCATCAGATCACCCAGATCGACAAGCTCCAGGGGAACCCGCAGATCGGGACGGTCAGAACCGAAGCGGGAGATGGCCTCATCGTAGCTCATGCGTGGAAATGGATTCGGCAGGTCGACATCCAGGACCTCTTTGTAGAGCTGACGAATCATCTCTTCATTGAGTTGCAGAATCTCATCCTCACTCATGAACGAGGTCTCGATATCGAGTTGGGTGAATTCCGGCTGACGGTCGGCACGCAGATCCTCATCACGGAAACAGCGTACAATCTGGTAGTAGCGGTCCATACCGGACATCATCAACAGCTGCTTGAACAGCTGGGGTGACTGAGGCAGTGCAAAAAACTCACCCGGATGGGTGCGGCTCGGCACCAGGTAGTCCCGGGCCCCTTCCGGGGTTGCTTTGGTCAACATCGGTGTCTCGATATCCATGAAACCCTGATCTTCGAGAAAACGACGCAGGGATTTGGTCACCTGGGCACGCACACGGATCTTCTCCAGCATCTCAGGACGACGCAGATCGATATAGCGATAGCGCAGGCGGATCTCTTCAGAGGCCTTCTCATGCTCATCGAGCTGAAACGGTGGTGTATCTGAACGGTTCAGCACTTCCAGCTCAAGCCCGAGGATTTCGATCTCGCCGGTGGGCAGGTCTTTGTTGACAGTACCTTCAGGCCTGGCCCTGACTCGCCCCCTGACACGCAGCACAAACTCGTTACGTACCTGCTCTGCAATGGAGAAAATCTCCGGCAGATCCGGATCGTAAACTACCTGCACCAGGCCTTCACGGTCACGCAGGTCGATAAAAATCACCCCGCCATGATCACGACGGCGATGCACCCATCCACAAATTTCAACCTCCTGGTCGATATGGGAGCTATTGATTTGTCCACAATAATGACTGCGCATGGGTATTATCCTGTGAGATTTCGCTGCAACGGCTAAAAAGCGGGAATGTTACGGCTTGGCTTGCACCTCTGCAAGCCCGGAGGTCGAGTTTACCGCTCCCATCGAGAGCAACATCTTCAATCCGTCATCCACACTCATCTCCAACTCCCGTACTTCCTCCTTGGGCAGAAGCACGAAATAGCCCCCCGTGGGGTTGGGTGTGGTGGGAATGTAGACACTCACCAGTTCGCGCCCAAGCGCCTCCTGGATCGGACCACTCTCCTCATTGGTGAGAAAGGCCAGGGTCCAGAGACCCCGTCGGGGAAACTCGACCAGCACAACTTTACGGAACGACCTGCCATTGTCGGCAAACATCGTCTCCACCAGCTGTTTGACCGCGGAATAGACAGACCTGACCAGCGGTATGCGGGAGACCAGCGCCTCCCACAGTTTCACCAGGCGACGGCCAAACAGATTGGCCGCCACCAAACCGGTGATGAACAGAATCACCAGGGAGAGCACCACGCCCAAACCCGGGACGTGAAATCCCAGCAGATTTTCCGGGCGGTAGGCTTGTGGCAACAGCAGCAGACTGCGATCCATCCAATCCACCAGCAGACTGACCACCAAATAGCTCGCCCCAAGCGGCAACCAGACCAGCAGACCGGCTACCAGGTAACGACGTAAGTATGTCATTCAAAGATCCACAAGTGGTGTCAGCAGCCGCAAGAACCGCCGCCACAACTCTTTGATTTACTTTCTGATTTTCCGCTATCGTGGACATTCTTCTTGTTGCCGCCCTTGAAATCCGTCTCATACCAGCCACTTCCCTTGAGGCGAAATCCGGCGGCTGAGATCAGCTTTTTAAGACTCTCCTGTTTGCATTCGGGACATTCGGTCAGGGGGTCATCGCTCATCTTCTGCATCGCCTCCAACTCATGGTCACAGGCCTGGCAACGATACTCGTAAATCGGCATTTTCGTGCTTCCTCAATATTCGGATTAGACGGCTGAGTCTGGCCCAGCCGCCCGGAACTGCTGAATCCTACCATATTGGGAACGACAGACTAATAATCAAGGCCGTTTAAATCCTAAGCTTGACCATGGAAATGAATAAGGGCTTTTAGCCACAAACGGACGCCAAGCACCGCGAATTGGCGCGAATCAGAAGAATCAGAATCGGGTTTGTGGGTATTTGAGCGTTTTTCAGCGCTAAAAACTGGAAATAGTATTAGGGTCTGATGACACTAATCCAATATGCGCGATTTTGCGGTAATTCGCGTTCATTTGCGGAAAAATCACCTTCAGGAACCGTCCTCTTCCAGCTCCTTCATTTCTCGACGGTGTCTCAGCATCTCTCCCTGCCGACGGGTAATGTGTCTGATCAGCGCATCCTGATCCGAACCCCGAATCATGGTGAAATTGATCCGCACATGGTAAGGGTAACCCTCATGCTCTCCGTCAGATGGCTCGATACCAACTACCTCGCCATACGCCAGCAGACCGGAAAATGAGGGCAGTAACAGCATCTTAACTTCTACCTTGGAGCCTATTTCCACCGTTTCGGTGATATCCATCGCCAAGCCGCCGGCACTCAGATTGACCTGCTGGGAGGGCCGATCGAGCAGTTCCCGGGCTTCCGTCAGGAAACTGCGGCCCAGCAGGTTGATCTTTTCATCCAGCGCCTTCAGATAGTCGGCGACATCGGTATCCCGCTGCTCAATACGGTGCATTGAGGCAGACAGGTGCTGGCTGATCTCCTGCAGACGGGTCATAACGGTAAACCGCTCCCCGGCCCTTAACTGCTCGTCAACGCTGGTGGGGATCTCCGCCGCCGGGATCACCCGGTAACTCACCCGGATCGAATCGTCTATTCGGAAAAACTCCCTGCGCTCATCCTGAATTTTTTCCTGATCATCGATAGACATCGGTCTGGCTCCTATTTATTCCTCAAGGGTTGCAGTCGGTTCGGCTTCGAGTTCAGCTTCAAGTTCAGCTTCGAGTTCAACATCTTCACCACGCCTGATCACCAGCTCAACCCGTCTGTTATGAGCCCGATTCTCAGCGGTGTCATTGTCCACCAGGGGTTGGGAATCTGCAAAACCCTGGACAAGAAACCGCTCTTCCTCGATTGATGCATTGCTCAACATGGCATGTACAACCGTCACGGCCCGGGCTGATGAGAGCTCCCAGTTGGAGCGGAAACGTTTGGTGGAAATCGGGATGTTGTCCGTATGCCCGGCAACAATGATCTTGCCCGGTGTTGTGGCGATCACTTCAGTGATTTTTGAGATGACTTCAAAGAAATCCGGATTCAGATTGGCTCTGCCGGAGGGGAATGACCCTTTCTCCTGGATACGAATGATGATGTTGGTCGACTCTGTCACCACATCGATCAGGCCTTCGCTGATCTGGGTCTCGAGCATCTCCTGAAGCTCTTCAGCCTGAGCTTGCACCTCCCGCTCCAGCTCGGCCTGCATCGCTGCCTTGGCTTCATCCACATCTTTAGTGGCATCATGGTCTTCCCGGTCAAGATGCTCCTGCTCCAGATCACTGGTGATCTGTCGAATGTCCTCGATGGGCGAAGGCTCCGGTTTACCGGGACTGAACTCCTGCATGATCACGCTGGTTCCCTTGACGATCTCCACCGCAGGAACCTCCCGCTGCACACCAAAGGCATCCTTCATCGATTCGGCCATCTTCTTGAAGCGTTGTGCGTCCACCTCGGCAAATGAGAGCAGCAGAACGAAGAAGCACATCAGCAGTGACATCAGATCGGCAAATGTCGCCAGCCATGGGGGTAACCCCTGAGGACATTTGGGGCACTCGTCCGCCATCCTCAAACTTCCTGTACAGGACGCTTACCGGTGGGCAGATAGGTACTCAGAAGCTGCTCCAGTACCCGTGGATTCATACCCTCCTGAATACCGGAGATGGTTTCAATAATCAACGACTTGTTGGTCTTCTCCATCGAACTGGCTCGAGCCAGTTTTTCCGACATCGGTGTTGCGAAGGCATTCGCGATAACAGCACCATAAAGAGTAGTCAACAGAGCGACCGCCATCGCAGGACCGATACTGGCGGGATCAGACATGTTCGCCAACATTTGTACCAATCCAACCAGTGTACCGATCATGCCCATAGCCGGCGCCATGACAGCCATATTCTTGAACATGGTCTGGCCCACCTCATGACGCTGAATGGTCAAATTGATATCCTTGGTGAGCAATTTGTTGACCAGCACCGGATCGTGTCCATCCACACAAAGCCCGATCCCCTGCTTGAGAAAAGTGTTGGATATTTCCTGGCCCTCCAGAGCCAACAGGCCGTTTTTTCTGGCAATATCAGCCAGCTCGACGGCTTCTTCTATAAGTTTTTTGGGGTCGTCGGTCTTATAGAAGAAGGCCTTCATACCGATGCTGAACGAGCCTAAAAAATCGCCTAAGGAGACCTGCATGAGTGTCACCATGAAGGTACCACCCACAACAATCAGCAGCGAGGGAACATTAACAAACAGCATTACGTCGCCACCAGAAGCAATTGCGCCGATGATAATGCCAAAACCGCCTAATAGACCAACCAATGTCGCAATGTCCACCTAGTTTTCTCCGAAACCTCGTTGCTGTTATTTCTAGTTGAGAACAAATTTCAATCTGGGTTGTTGAGATTTGTCTCTGAACATTTAATCTGTTTGGTTTAGCGTTCAGATCGAGACAAACTTTAATTCCTGATTGAGTCTGATAAGCTGGTTTTTACCCGGTTAAATAACCATAAAATGGAGTTGGTCATAACCATGACAGATTACAAAAGCATACTGATCACCGGCTGCTCCAGCGGCATCGGTCTGTGTGTCGCCAAAGGCTTGAAGGAGCGTGGCTATGCGGTATATACCAGTGCACGAAAGGCGGATGACGTCAGCATGCTTCAGCAACAGGGGTTCAAGTCATTCAGACTTGACCTGACCGATAGTGAGAGTATCGCAAACACGCTTGAACAGGTGCTGGAGGATACGGGCGGAACACTCTACGCCCTGTTCAACAATGGCGCCTACGGCCAGGTTGGTGCGGTGGAGGACTTGAGCGTTGAGGTATTACGTGAACAATTCGAGACCAATTTCTTTGGTTGGCACGACCTGACCTGCCGGGTGATACCGGTCATGCGAGCTCAGCAAACAGGGAGAATCATTCAGAACAGTTCGATCCTCGGCTTCATGACCCTACCCTATCGGGGTGCCTATGTGGCCAGCAAATACGCTCTGGAGGGGCTGACGGACACACTGCGTATGGAGTTGGCAGAATCCGGCATCAAGGTCTCACTCATTGAACCAGGTCCCATTGAGAGCCGGTTTCGCGACAATGCCCTGGCGATGTGGCAAAAAAATATCGATCCGGAGAAATCGGCACACAGAGCCTACTACCAGTCGATGCTTGAGCGGCTTCGTAAAGAGGGACCGGCGACCCCATTCACACTGCCAGCAGAGGCGGTTTTGAAAAAAGTGATTCATGCCCTTGAAAGCCCAAGACCCAAGATCCGCTATCCGGTCACCTTCCCTACCTACCTGTTTGGTATGTTGCGTCGCGTATTGACCAATCGGGGCATGGACCGGGTGCTGCTCAAGGTATCCGGCGGGGGTAAGCGCTGAGAGAAGCGGTCTCAGGCGGAAAAACCCATGGTTCCGATATCGACCAAGTTGAAGCAGCAAGCCATTCTGTGACATGATCCCTGACCCTTGATCAATCCCTGGCAGACAAAATGACAACTGAGAGCCCGATCCCTGTCGAAATCAATTTGCACCGCAAGACGCGACTGCTGGCGCTGCGATTCTCAGATGGCAGCAATTTCGAACTCCCTTGTGAGTATCTGCGAGTTTTTTCCACAGCGGCAGAGGTCAAGGCAAGCGACACCCCGGTTACCGGCAAGGAGTCTGTCAACATCGAAAAAATCGAGCCTCAGGGGCAATATGCCGTCCGTCTGGTGTTCGATGACGGCCATGACACCGGGATCTACTCCTGGGAGACCCTCTATAAGCTCGGCAGTAAATATCAGGAAAACTGGCAGAACTACTTAGCGAAGCTCGAAACCTTGGGCTATCAACGTCAAGAAAATGATCAGCAGGATCGAACCGTAAAACTCTTCTACTTCGCCTGGTTGGCCAATAAAACCGGTAAAGAGTCGGAGGAGATACAACTGCCACAGTCAGTTACGACTATTGCCGAATTGCTTAAGCTGTTGAGAATGCGGCGGCCCGAGCTGGCGCCTGTATTCGACGAGGCATTGCTGCGCCCCACTGTAAACAAGCAGTTTGCCGAGATGTTCACCCGCCTGGATGATGGTGACGAAGTGGCGCTGGTGCCTAACCAGCCAACGCCTCCGGCAACACCCGATATCTGACCACTACTGCCGCGGTGTAACCTTTAATTCGAGCCGCGAGCACACGCAATGAATCATTAGCGTCTATTGGCGGTGCTTTGCGTCCATTCGCGGCTAGATGATTAAAAAACTAATTGAGATCGAAACTCAAGGTACGGCTCTGACCGTTACGGATGATATCCACTTGAAGGTTTGAGGCATCTTTCAGCTGATCCATCAGTTTCATCGCCTCCTTGTCATTGGTCAGCGGCACGCCATTGACCGCGGTAACCAGGTCTGAGGGTCTCACCCCGAGTTGGTTGTAGAGTTCCCGGTTCTTCTGCGGCAGGATTCGATAGCCTTTCATACCGTCACGGGATTTGACCGGCACAAATCTGACATACTCGAAAACCTTCAAGGGCTCCTGTTTCAACATATCCCGATATTTACTGAGATTGGGATTACGGGATACACCTCTTGGGCCAGGACCAAAATTATCTTTGGCACTGACAGTTCGTTTCGCGGATTTTCCGGCTCTTCGTTTTGGCGGGGCACTATCGTTTTTCACCTTGGGAAAACGCAATACCTCGGATTGCCCCTTTCTCAGCAGTACCACCCGGTCTGTATAGACCGCCTGCAAAGTGACACCGGACATCACCGCACTGCCCACTTTGTGGTATTTCTGGGTTGAACCCTTAGCGATGATTGCCGCACCATTTTCCGGCAGATCTGCAACGAATACCCCGTGCAAAGTCAGATTCAGACGGGTTTCCGGTGCCTTTTTGTCGACTTTCTTCGGCTTTACCACGGCTCCGGCTTTACCGAACAGATGCAGATCCGAGACCTTGGAGAGTCGCGCATCGTCGCTTGGGGCTGACTCTGAAGAGGAAGCTTGCTGAGTAGCGGTCGGGGGGCGGTGATAGGGTACATCCGGTACTGGAATCAATCCCCAGGTCAGCTCAGCCGCACGCCAACTGATCAGTAGGATCAATAGAATGGCAACAAGCATGGGCAGTTGATTGCTGACGAAGCCCTCCAACCATTTGGGGGCACTCTTCTCACCGACCCATCCATCCAGATAGGATTGTGCACGTGTTGCAAAATTCATCTCAATTATCCACTCGAGCCTGTTACCGCTAATCCAATCAGCATAGTTTATCTGGCCTGCCTCCCTTATTCAGGGTAGCGCATCAGTTTCGGATTCAGTTTAAAATCTCTCTTAATCTTAGCAAGCATCTTTTCCGCAAGTCTGTGATCCACCTCAGGACCTACTCTGACACGATAGTGTGGCTTTCCGTTCAATGTGACCGGTGCCATTTGCGCTGGCAGCTCCGCTTTGCGTAATCGTTGTACCAGTTTTTTGGCATTTTTTTCATTCGTCAGACTGGCCACCTGTATCATCCAGGCGCTGGGAGATGGGCGCGGTTTATCGGCCTTCCCGGTCTGCTTTGGTTTACGCTTCTCGACAGGTTTACTGTTGACAGCCGGTTTTGGCTTCGGTTTCGGCTCTAGCTTGGGTTTTGGGGCAGGTTTAGCCGCAACTTTCGGCGCTGCTGCCTTCACTTCCGTTTTCTGCTGTGGTTTTTCCGCTTTTGGGCTGACAGCGGACTGATGCTGCTGAGATTGAGGCTTGATCGGTATGGCGTGGGTGGATTGATCCCTCGGCTCAACCGGTTCCTCGATCAACATCGGCACAAAAATGACCACCAGTGCCACCAGCACTGCGCCACCCAGCATCCGCTGTTTCAGTCTCTCCTCCAGGGCCATAACATTTGTATCCGTCTAACAACTGTGGGTTCAATAGATGAACTGGTGACCGGTTAGACAACTCTTCGGTCGCCAGTTGATATATGCTTCAACATCCTTCGTTTTGCAAGTATATCAGTTCCCTTATGGGACCTCATGCCGGGTTATTAAGCTTTTTGTCAGGGGTTTAAAACAATCTATTCTGCAGTTGAATCCAGTAAATCCAAGGCATCACCGACAACCAGGAATGAGCCGAATATCACAATCAGATCTTCTGCTTTGGCCAGACCTCGAACTGATTCGAATGCACTGGAAAAGTCCGAATAACAGTGCACAGGTATCGCCTCCCCATATTGCTGGACCACCCTGGCCAACTGCTCGGCAGATTGTCCCCTCGCCCCAGGCAGATCAACCAAATACCACCCGGATATGGCGGAATACAGGCTCTCAACGATGGCCTCGCTATCCTTGTCCTTCAACAAACCGAACAGAGCATACACCTGACCCGGCCACTCCAGACGATCAAGATACTCCCTCAGTGAGGCCACAGCCTGGGCGTTATGTGCCACATCCAACAGCAGGCTAGGCTCTCCCTCGATCAACTGAGTACGCCCTTGTAGTGAGACTTGCCTGAGACCTTGCGAGAGCAGACTCTGATCCAGCGGCAGACTGGATTGCAGCAGGCTGCTGATCATCACCACAGCACTGGTATTGTGTAACTGTCCCTGACCCGACAGGTGAGCCAGCGGCAATATCAGCGACTCCTCCCCTGTTCTCTGCCATTGGATGTGATCTCCGGTCAGGCTGGCATTGAAGTCGCGACCGGCAAGGTAGAGCTCGGCACCAAGCTGCTTTGCGTATCCCAGCACACTCTCCGGGATCTCACTATCCCCGATGACAACCGGTTGCTTTGCACGCATGATACCGGCCTTCTCCAGCCCGATCGCCTCGCGGCTGTCGCCCAGCCAATCGGTATGATCCAGATCCACTGTGGTAATCAGCGCCAGATCGGCATCGATTATGTTGACCGCATCCAGCCTGCCGCCCAGGCCAACCTCCAGAATTACCAAATCAAGTGCTTGTTCAGAAAAGATAATCAGCGCAGCCAGGGTGGCAAACTCGAAGTAGGTCAAAACCGTCTCGCCACGGGCCCGATCGACCTGCTCAAAAGCCAGACAGAGCGCTTCATCGCTCACCTCCTGGCCATCAATCCGGATACGTTCGTTGTATCGTACCAGATGGGGTGAGGTGTAGGCGCCAACCCGGTAGCCCCCCTGACGGTAGATACTCTCCAGCATGGCCACACTGGAGCCCTTGCCGTTGGTACCTGCAATGGTCACAACCAGTGACTGCAGGCCTGCGGGTTTGAGTCGTCGCCAGACACTGGCCACCCGCTCCAAACCGAGCTCGATCTCCTTGGGGTGCAGGGTTGTTTGCCAGTCGAGCCACTGGTCGAGAGAGTTGAAGCGCATCACTGGTTATCGCAAGCGGATCAAAGAGGTGGCTAGAGCTGGCAGTCCGCCACGGCTGAAAAGTGGCAAACCACCCGGTCAGGCCCTGGGTTTACTCATCAGAATACTGATCAGGTCAGAGATACGATCACGCATATCGCGGCGATCGATGATCATATCGATGGCCCCGTGTTCGAGTAAGAACTCACTGCGCTGAAAGCCTTCCGGCAACTTCTCACGCACAGTCTGCTCGATTACCCTGGGCCCGGCGAAACCGATCAGGGCATTGGGCTCGGCCACATTGATATCACCCAGCATGGCCAGACTGGCCGAGACCCCACCCATGGTCGGATCGGTCATAACAGAGATGAAGGGCAGACCACGTTTCTGTAGTCGTTCCAGTGCAGCACTGGTCTTGGCCATCTGCATCAGAGAGAACAGGGACTCCTGCATGCGTGCTCCCCCGGAGGCGGAGAAGCAGACCAGTGGGGTATGACGTTCCAGCGCCATATTGACGGCCCGGACAAAGCGTTCGCCGACCACTGATCCCATCGAGCCGCCCATGAAACTGAATTCGAATGACGCGACGATGATATCCATGCCTTTCAGCTGACCCCGCATCGCGACCAGGGCATCCTTCTCGCCCGACCCTTTCTGGGCCTGGGCCAGGCGTTCCTTATATTTCTTGCTGTCTTTGAATTTCAGCGGATCCACAGACTCGAGATTGGCACCGATCTCCTCCTGCGGTTCAGGGTCGAGAAAGGTCTCAATCCGCCGTCTGGCACCGATGCGATTGTGGTAGTGGCATTTCGGACAAACATCCAGATTTCTTTCCATCTCCGCCCGATAGAGTATTGCGCTGCAACCGGGGCACTTGGCCCACAATCCCTCGGGGACTGCTCGTTTATGACCGGCATCCGTGCGGATCCGGCTAGGCATCAGTTTTTCGAACCAACTCATAGATGTAGTTAACCTTTATCGTTATTTAAGTACGGCGTTGTCCATTGCCTGCCTCATGTTCGAGAGCAGTTCCCTCAACGCGGCACCAATCTTTTCCGGTTGATCAGCCAGTGCCTCAACCCGGGATACCAGAGCGCTGCCCACCACCACGGCGTCAGCCATCTGGGAGACCGCCGCGGCCGTCTCAGCATCCTTGATTCCGAAACCCACGCCCACCGGCAGATCGGTATTTTCCCGAATCTGCTTCAGTTTTTCATCCAAACTCTTTAAATCGAGATGGCTGGCCCCGGTGACGCCTTTCACAGAGACATAGTAGACGAAGCCACCGGAGAGTTCACAAATCCGCTGTATACGGTCTGCTGTGCTGGTGGGTGCCACCAGATAGATCTGATCCAGACCATTTTGTTGCAGAATCTGTTGAAACTCCTGCCCCTCTTCAGGTGGCAGGTCGACCACCAACACACCGTCCACACCCGCTTCGGCCGCCTGTTCGGCAAAGTTCTGGTAGCCCATGATCTCAATCGGATTCAGATAACCCATCAAAACCACCGGTGTCTCTGCGTCCATCTGCCTGAAACGACTGACCATTTCCAGCACATCCCTGAGGCTGACATGATACTCCAGTGCCCGCTCACTTGCCCGCTGAATTACCGGACCATCAGCCATCGGATCGGAAAAAGGGATACCCAACTCAATAATGTCGGCACCGGCGGCAACCAGATCCTGCATCAAATCGACGGTGATCTCGGGCAGTGGATCACCCGCTGTGATGAAGGGGATCAGAGCGGTTTTCTGCTGCTGCCGAAGCTGGGCAAACTTATCCTTCAGCATGCTCATATCTTCAATCCCTCTTGTGCGGCTACGGTGTGCATGTCTTTGTCCCCACGTCCGGAGAGATTCACCAGTACGATCTGGTCACGACGCATTGTCGGGGCCAGCTTGGCGGCGTAGGCCAGCGCATGACTTGATTCGAGAGCCGGAATGATCCCTTCGATACGTGTCAGATCGTGAAAGGCGGCCAACGCCTCCTGATCGGTTACCGCCACATAGTTGGCTCGACCGGTATCCTTCAGCCAGGCGTGTTCGGGACCGACGCCCGGGTAGTCCAGACCGGCTGAGATCGAGTGGGTCTCAACGATCTGGCCATCCTTATCCTCCATCAGATAGGTACGATTACCGTGCAGTACACCAGGTTTGCCGGCACACAAAGGTGCTGCATGCTCGCCACTATCCAGGCCACTGCCCGCTGCCTCGACACCGTAGATGGCGACCTCCCGGTCATCCAGATAGGGATAGAACAGACCGATCGCATTCGATCCACCGCCAACGCAGGCAACCAGGGCATCCGGCTGTCGTCCCGCCTGCTCCGGCATTTGCCGACGCGCTTCCCGCCCGATCACCGATTGAAAATCTCTCACCATCGCGGGATAGGGATGGGGACCCGCCACCGTACCGATGATATAGAAGGTATTGTCCACATTGGTCACCCAATCCCGCATCGCTTCGTTGAGGGCATCCTTGAGGGTTTTGGAGCCGGATTCCACCGACCTGACTTCCGCGCCCAGCAGGCGCATCCGATAGACATTCGCCTCCTGTCTCGCGATATCCACCGCCCCCATATAGACGACACACTCCAATCCGAGGCGAGCCGCTACCGTGGCCGAAGCGACACCATGTTGTCCCGCACCGGTCTCGGCGATAATCCGGGTCTTGCCCATATGTCGGGCCAGCAGTGCCTGACCCACCGTGTTGTTTACTTTATGTGCACCGGTGTGATTCAGATCTTCGCGCTTGAGATAGATCTGAGCTCCATTCAATTCCTCGCTCCATCGCTTGGCGTGGTAGATTGGCGAGGGTCGCCCCACATAGTGTTTCAGATCCTCATCCAGCTCCTTGAGAAAGGCTTCATCCTGCATGAAGCGCTGGTAGGCCTCACGCAGCTCATCCAGGGGTTCCATCAGAGTTTCGGAGACAAATAGTCCACCGTAGGGACCGAAATGCCCCCGTTCGTCAGGATAGTTCCCAATCATCTTTTCAGTCGTTGTCACCACGCATCACTCCCGCAATGAAGGCCTCTATCTTTGCCGCATCTTTGATTCCCTTCGCCGCTTCCACGCCACCGCTGACATCGACTGCATAGGGATGCAGTTGCTGTACGGCCCGCGTCACATTTTCGCTATTCAATCCCCCGGCGAGAATGATCCTCTCAGCCAGGGACCGAGGTACCAGATCCCAATCAAATGTCCTGCCTGTGCCACCAGGCACACCGGCCTGATAGGTATCCAGCAGGAGTCCCGATGCGTCTGCGTATTGCTGCTCCAGGGATACCAGGTCCGTCTCTTCACGCATTCGGATTGCCTTGATCCATGGCCGACCGAAACCAGCGCAATCCAACGCGGATTCATCGCCATGAAACTGCAGCAGATCGAGAGGTAACCGGTTTAGAATCTGTTCGATGACGGCCCTGTCCTCGTTGACGAACAGACCGACAACTGTAACAAAAGGCGGCAGGCTTTTCATAATCCGCTGTGCCTGCTCCAGGCTGACCGAGCGGGGGCTGGGTGGATAGAACACCAGACCGATGGCATCAGCACCCAGACGGGTTGCCGCCTGAGCATCTTCAGTCCGAGTGATTCCACAAATTTTGATTCTGGTTCTCATAGGTTGCAGAAAGATACAGCAAGCTTATCGCAGACGCTATGGTCAGACGTGGTTTTCCACACTTTAGCCATCACAAGCGCCGCTCTGTTAGACAGATGTTCTTGCAGATCCAGAGCGTCGTAAATGGACCATTCCACTCAGCCCAACACAAACTCATCGGGATAATCCACCTGTGTCAGACAGAGTCCCTGAGGCGGTGCCGTCACCCCACCCATTGTGCGATCGCGAAGCGCCAATATCTCTTCTGCCCAGCTCTCCGACTGCTCCCCCTTGCCAATGGCAATCAGCACGCCGGCGATATTTCTCACCATGTGATGGAGAAATGCATTGGCGTGGACATCGATGCTCAGCATCTCTCCCTGGCGGCTTACCGACAGGCTGTGTACTGTCCTGACCGGGTGTTTTGCCTGGCAACCGAGTGCCCGATAGGATGAAAAATCATGTCTACCAACCAGTCTCTGAGCGGCCCGATGCATGACCTGTTCATCCAGTGGTTTGTGAATCCATACAGCCCGGTCTCGCCATAGAGCGGACCGATAGGCCCGATTGAGTATGAGATAGCGGTAGTGTCGCCCTACCGCACTGAAACGGGCATGGAAATCTTCCGGCATCAACTTTGCCCAGCAGACACTGACATCGGCAGGCAGATTGACATTGCTGCCTAAAACCCAGGAGCGTTCGCTTCTGACAGATGGGGTATCGAAGTGTACGACCTGCCCTGTTGCATGAACACCGGTATCGGTTCGTCCTGCACAGTGTACAGTGACTTCATGATCGGCAACTTTGGAGAGCGCGATCTGCAGTGATTCCTGGACACTGCGTACATCACCCTGGAACTGCCAACCATGAAAGGCCGTGCCGTCATACTCTATTCCCAGCGCCACCCTCATCGAATAACCCACCGATCGATAGCGTTTCCGGTTGGCACCTGATCAAATCCGTACAGGCTGTCCGATGAGCGATCCGACCTAACGAACAGTTTGACAGTCGGGAAAAGAGAACAATAACTGAGTGGAATCATTTTCGAGTTGAAAGTTCCTTAAAAACAAAGGGCGCACCCTGTGCGCCCTTCTATCATCCGGACAGAGACTGCCCGAAGTCGACTACGATCAGCTGGTGAGACTGCTTAACAGATCCTGCGCCTCTTTCTGCTGATTCTCACTACCCTCACCGACAACCTCTTCGAGGATGCTCTTGGCCCCTTCATTGTCGCCCATATCGATATAGGCTCGGGCCAGATCCAGCTTGGTCGTGATCTCATCCGTGGAATCCAGATCGAGGTTTTCGCTATGGCTCTGCAACAGGCTCAGCTCGTCGACATCGTTGGATTCATCGCCATCCAGATCGGTGGAGATACCCTCCAACTCACGCTCGATGCTCTCCAAATCCAGATCATCCAGCACCTCCGAATCTTCCATCTCGACCTGGTCAATCACACCATCCGCCATCTCACTATCCTCGACGTCAGAGAGATCAAACGGCAAAGGCTCCTCATTAGTCTCCTCGGCGGCGGGAGCGGAATCAATTCCGGCAGGTACCGACTCAACTTCCAAATCGCTCAGGTCGATATCCAGCGCATCAGAATCCTCCATCGCCGGCGTAGACTCGGATCCATCCATCTTATTGAGGAATTCTGAATCCAGTGAGAGATCCGCCTCGAGGGTCTCTGAGTCCATCTCGTCCAGGTTCTCCAGTCCACTCAGATCCATGGAATCCAACTCATCGGATACATCCTCTGCCGGTGGTTCTGCAGCAACAGCTTCCTCAGCAACCGGTTTTGACACCTCCGCTTCTGACAGCTGACCGAGATCCAAGCCCAGATCGTCCATCTCATCGGCCATATCCGCTGCGGCCAGACCTGCAGCACCCGCAAACAGAGCATGGCCCGGGTTGAGCTCTTTACCCATGGTAGCGATCTTAGTCCAGGCATCGGGCTGCTGCTCTTCCAGACCATTGTCATGCAACTGCTGTGCAAGGTTGGTATAGGCATCCGATTTTTTGGCCGAGAAGTAGATCTCCAACAGCTTGTGCTTCAGCTCTTCACGCTCAGGGTACTTCTCAATCGCCTGATTGATTAACTCCTCAGCCTGCTGATAGCGACCATAGGCAATATACACATCAGCCTCGGAGAGGGGATCCACTTCACCGGTCTCATCCTGCAATGCATCAATATCACTGGGTGAAAAATCGCTCATGAAGGACGTTTCGTCCGTGGGTGAAGTCAGTGAGCTGCTATCGTCCACACCGGTCGGGGCGATATCGCTATCCGGTGAAACCAGAATACTCTCGGCAAACTCCGCTTCGGCCTCTTTGCGGCGACGCATGATCATCGCCAACAGACCAAGCAGCAGCACACCGGCGCCACCGACGATGGCGAGCATTGTGCTGTTCTCTTTCAGACCATCGAAATAGCTGACTTTCTTTTCAGGCAGTTTCGCAACGGGCGGCTTGGCCAGCTCTGGCTCTGCCATTGCCGGTTTGCTCTCCGGCGCTTTCGCAACAGGCGGAGGTTCAGACACGGCCGGTGGCTCAACCTCTGCTGGTGCCATCTGTTCCTTGGCCTGCTGTTCAGCGATTTTCGACTCGATATCGACTTCCTCGATGACCGTGCCTTCAGGAATAGGCACAACGGGCTCTGCCGCTTCCTCCATCGGGGCTGCTGGCTCAGCTTCCGCCATCGTTGGTTCAGCTTCTGCCATAGGTGGTTCTGCAGGCACGGCCTCTTCTGGCGCTTCCGCTTCCGGAGCGGCCGCCTCAGGCGCCGGTTCCATCTGCTGCATTTTGTCAGCCGCCATACTTTGTGCGGCCTGCACTTCGGCTAGCTGATCACTCTTGAGTGTCAGTAACCGTTGAATATCCTGGATCTGTTTTTCAAGCTCCTGAACACGGGATTTCAGCGCACTGTTCTCCTGCAGTGCCCCTTCGTTGGACTCCCTAACAAGCATGATCTCTTGCTGCAACTTCTCAATCTCAGCAGATTCAGCCTGACCCTCACGCTCGGCCGATTCCCCTTCACCAGGCTTGGGCGAGACCAGTTTCAGACGATCCTCAGGAGCTGAGGGTGCAGGTGCCTCAGCGGCTTTGTCCTGGCGGCTTATTGAAGGTGCCGCAGCCCTTGAGCCGGATTTCCACTCTCTGGTCTGGGCAAGAAACTCTTCACGGGCGGCCCGCTTTGACAATCCAGTGACATCAGCGTCCTCAGGTAGACGCAATATTTTGCCTACCTTCAGGTTATTCACGTTGTTGTTGATAAAGGCGGATGGATTATGATCCAACAACGACATCATCACCTGCTCGATGGACTCGTCGCCTTCCTGCATCTGCTTGGCAATGTTCCACAGATTATCGTTAGGTTGTACCGGTCCGTACTCCCTGCCACCTGCTGAACTCATCGGGGGCTCTTGCATGGAGACTGCTGGCGCAGGCGCTCTGCGGCTGGGCATGACTTTGCTCACCACCGGTTTGCCTTTGACTGCCGGCGCTGCAACCGGAGTTGGCTTACGACTCAAGGTGACTGGCGGATCGAGCAGTACGGTAAATTCGCGTACCAACCGGCCTTTGGGCCAATTGACTTCCACCAGAAAATTGAGGAAAGGTTCGCGGATTGCATCCCGACTGGTGACCGCAATTACCGGTTTACCCGAAGCGGTCAATTGAGGGGTGAACTTCAATCCGGTCAGATGGAAAGGCCTATCCATGCCCGCCTTTTTAAAAGCCTCATGTGAAGCCAGCGAGACACGCACATCTTGCAACTCTTCCTGGGTAACGGAAAGCAGATCGATATCGGCCTTGAAGGTTTGATTGAGTGCCGATTGTGGGTGGATTTCACCCAGCCCGAGGGCTAATGCGCCCAATGGTGATAAGGCTGTTGCAACAGCCACTGCCAGAGACAGCTTACGAATCATGCTTCCTCCTTGCCAGAAAACATATCCACCGGTCAAAAAGTCACCTTGACACGGTGGGTCAGAGGCCCGCCGTACAGCCCCGATCGGTTTTAGAATAAACTTAACAATCAGTCGCTAACTATAGCTTATGAATGATCTTTTTACCAAAAGTAAAAGGATCATCACACCAAATATTGCAATACTGTACTCGTTGATGGCGATAACCGCTAAAAGTGAGAAATCGGTCTTACTTTTCACAATCGGCCCGACCGGTCTCAGAGGGAAGGGTCAACCTCCCTCTGGCCGACTCAGAGCGGCCATATTGACCCAGTCGGGGCAGTTACTGGCTTTTCTCGTCACCCTTCCAGCAAAATCCTCAACATACGCCGCAATGGCTCTGCAGCTCCCCATAACAACTGATCACCCACAGTGAAGGCATTCAGATACTCTTCACCCAGATTCATTTTACGTAAACGCCCAACAGGTACAGTCAGCGTGCCGGTTACCTTGGCAGGATTCAGCTCATCGACTGTCAGTTCACGCTCGTTGGGAACAACTTTTACCCAACTGTTGGCGCCATCCAGTATTGACTCCACCTCGTCTATCGGCACATCCTTACGTAACTTTATGGTCAACGCCTGACTGTGGCAGCGCATTGCACCAATTCGCACACAAGTTCCATCGATTGGTACCGGGTTCTCACTTCGTCCCAAAATCTTGTTGGTCTCGACAAATCCCTTCCACTCCTCTTTACTCTGGCCGTTTTCCAGTGGCACATCGATCCAGGGAATCAGGCTTCCGGCAAGGGCAGCCCCGAAGTTATCTGTTGGGAATCCGTCATCGCGCATGGTATCGGCCACTTTACGATCGATATCCAGAATCGCAGAAGCGGGATCGACCAATTGATCGTGGACCGCTGTCTCCAGAGCGCCCATCTGGCTGATCAGTTCACGCATGTTACGTGCTCCCGCACCGGATGCCGCCTGATAGGTCATTGAGGTGGTCCACTCGACCAGGTCCTCACGAAACAGACCGCCGAGCGCCATCAGCATCAGACTGACGGTACAGTTGCCACCGATAAAATCACGCCGACCATCTGCCAGACCGTTACGGATCACCGACTCATTTACCGGGTCGAGTACGATCAGGGTGTGATCCTTCATACGCAGGCTGGATGCCGCATCGATCCAGTAACCCTGCCAGCCGGCGGCACGCAACTGATCATAGACCTGATTGGTGTAGCTACCGCCCTGACAGGTAACGATGGCTTCCATCGCCATCAGTTCATCGATATCCGTTGCATCCTTCAGCGCCGGAATCGGTTTACCGATATCCGGGCCCGCCTGCCCGACCTGGGAGGTGGTAAAAAAGACCGGCTCATCGATCAGGGAGAAATCTCCCTCATCACGCATCCGGCCCATCAGTACCGAACCCACCATGCCACGCCAACCTACGAAACCGACTCTTTTCATCTTCAATTAACCCGTTTAAAAACATGTTGATCAGGACGACTCCTGACGACTTGATACCTTATATCAATATAGGTGCAGCCTGGAATCATTTTCGACTCATCAGCTGCCGACGATCTTCTGATTCCAGGCTCAAGCTATCAATACCACCATACTCAATCCAATGCGGCAACAACTGCATCACCCATGGTTTCACAGTTTACCTCAGTCATCCCCTCAGCAAAGATGTCGGGGGTGCGCAGACCCTGATCCAATACTCTATTCACAGCCGCTTCCACCCGATCAGCCATCGCCGGCTCATCCAGGCTATAGCGCAACATCATCGCCACCGAGAGAATGGTCGCCAATGGATTGGCTACCCCCTGTCCTGCGATATCGGGGGCTGAGCCATGGATCGGCTCGTACATGCCCTTGCCCTGCTCATCCAGTGAGGCGGATGGCAGCATCCCGATGGAACCGGTCAGCATGGCGGCGCAATCGGAAAGGATATCGCCAAACATGTTGGTGGTGACCATCACATCGAACTGTTTCGGCCATTTCACCAACTGCATGGCCGCATTGTCCACATACATGTGACTCAGGTCGACGTCTGCATACTCTTCACCGACCCGGGTCACCACTTCCCGCCAGAGTTCGGTACACTCGAGCACATTGGCCTTGTCCACGGAACAGACGCGACTATCCCGTTTTCTGGCGATATCAAAGGCCACCCGGGCGATGCGGTCCACTTCAGATTCCTGGTAGACCAGGGTATTGAAGCCCTGCTTTTCTCCCCCTTCCAGCTCCCTGACACCTCTGGGCTGACCGAAATAGATGCCGCCGGTCAGTTCACGCACGATCATGATATCGAGGCCGGCCACAATCTCGGCTTTCAGACTGGAAGCATCCGCCAGCTGGGGATAGAGAATCGCCGGACGCAGATTGGCGAACAGATTGAGTGCGGAACGCAGGCCCAGCAAGCCCTTCTCCGGACGGATGGAGATGTCGAGCTGCTCCCATTTGGGACCACCGACCGCTCCGAGCAGTATGGCATCCGCCTCTTTGGCGAGATCCAGGGTCGCCTCAGGCAGCGGGCCACCGGTGGCGTCGATGGCAGCACCACCGACCAACGCTTCATCCATCTCAACATCGAAGCCAAATCGATCGCGCAGTGCCGCCAGCACCTTAACCGCTTCAGTTACAATCTCAGGCCCGATGCCGTCACCAGGCAGAATCAAAATTTGTTTGCTCATCGATTAATTACCTCAAGAAAAGAGCCAGGGCGCTTCATCGGCACGACGCGCTTCATAGGCTTTGATCAGATCCACATGTTGCAGAGTCAGGCCGATGTCATCCAGCCCGTTGAGCAAACAGTGTTTACGAAACGGATCCACTTCAAATGGGATAGGCTCGGCATCGCCGACCACCAGTTGCTGTTGCTGCAGATCCACAGTCAGGGAGAGTGCTTGCTCAAGGGTTGCCTGAGCAAAGAGTTCATCCACTATTTTTTCATCAAGAACAATAGGTAATATGCCATTCTTGAAACAGTTATTAAAGAAAATGTCGGCATAACTCGGGGCAATAATGACGCGAAACCCGTAGTCGTCCAGTGCCCAGGGGGCGTGTTCCCGGGATGAACCGCAACCGAAGTTCTCCCGAGCCAACAACACCTGAGCCCCCTGATAACGGGGATCGTTGAGCACGAAATCCGGATTCAATGGGCGTTTGCTGTTATCCATGCCCGGCTCACCATGATCCAGATAGCGCCACTCATCGAACAGGTTGGGCCCGAAACCGGATCGTTTGATCGATTTCAAAAACTGCTTCGGAATAATGGCATCGGTATCCACATTGGATCGATCCAAGGGGCAGACGGTGCCGGTAAAGGTCTCGAATTTTTCCATCTTCTATTCCTCAATTTCAGTATTAGTTTATTTATTTCCGTATATTACAACTAATACCTAATGTTAATTCTTTAATTAGATCTCAACGAAGTGGCCATGAATGGCCGCAGCAGCAGCCATTGCGGGACTGACCAAATGGGTACGGCCACCCTGTCCCTGGCGCCCCTCAAAATTGCGGTTTGAGGTGGATGCGCAACGCTCACCCGGCTCCAGGCGGTCTGCGTTCATGGCCAGACACATGGAACAGCCGGGCTCACGCCATTCGAATCCCGCCTCGACAAAGATCCGGTCCAGACCCTCCTTCTCGGCCTGCGCCTTGACCAGACCGGAACCCGGTACGATCAGGGCCAGCTTGACGTTCGACGCCACCTGTTGACCTTTCGCCACCTCGGCCGCCGCACGCAGGTCTTCGATACGTGAGTTGGTGCAGGAACCGATGAAGACTTTGTCCACTGCAATATCCCGAATCGGGGTACCCGCCTCCAAGCCCATATACTCAAGCGCCCGGCGCATACCGTCCGCCTTCACCTTATCCGCTTCAGCCGCCGGGTCGGGCACCGCCTGATCGACACCAACCACCATCTCCGGTGAGGTGCCCCAGGTAACCTGAGGTTTGATGCTGGCCCCATCGAGGGTCACAACTTTGTCGAATTCGGCACCGGGATCGGTGTGCAGAGTCTGCCAGTAGGCCACTGCCTTGTCCCAATCATCACCTTGCGGGGCATAGGGTCGGCCTTTGACATAGTCGATAGTCTTCTGGTCCACCGCTACGAAGCCTGCCCTGGCGCCCGCCTCGATGGCCATATTACAGAGTGTCAGACGACCTTCTATGGAGAGTGCTTGAATGGCATCTCCGGCGAACTCGATCGCGTATCCGGTGCCACCCGCGGTTCCGATTTTGCCGATGATCGCCAACACGATGTCCTTTGCGGTGACCCCGGGGGCAACCTGACCGTCCACCCGTACCTGCATCGACTTGGACTTTTTCTGAATCAGGCACTGGGTCGCCAGTACGTGTTCAACCTCAGAGGTACCGATACCGAAAGCCAGGGCACCCATAGCGCCATGGGTTGAAGTGTGGGAGTCACCGCACACCACGGTCATTCCCGGCAGGGTGGCCCCCTGCTCCGGACCGATCACATGCACGATGCCCTGTCTGGGATCGAGCATCTCGAACTCGGTGATGGCGAAATCCCGGCAGTTCTGATCCAGGGTCTCCACCTGCAGCCGGGAGACCGGATCGACAATGGTCGACACCCCGCCCGAACGCTCAGTGGTAGGTACATTGTGATCCGGCGTGGCCAGATTGGCGTCGGTGCGCCAGGGTTTACGCCCGGCCAGACGCAGACCTTCAAAAGCCTGGGGCGAGGTCACTTCATGCACCAGGTGGCGATCGATATAGATCAGCGCCGTACCATCCTCATCGGTACGCACCAGATGGGATTCCCAAAGTTTGTCGTAAAGCGTCTTGGCACTCATTGTTGCTCCTGTTACTGGTCTGCCTAACAGTATCTGCTGCGGCGGGTAGTCAAAACATAGGGGAGTGTGCTACATAATACAAATTCATATTTTTCATTTTTTCCATTCTTTTTAGGAATAGATATGGAGTTCGCATCACTACGCGCATTTGTCCAGGTTGCCAGGGAAGGATCATTCTCCAATGCAGCCCAGGGCCTCTACCTGACACAACCCGCCGTCAGCAAGCGGGTCGCAGCACTTGAACAGGAGTTGTCAGTACGCCTCTTCGACCGGGTGGGAAGACAGGTTTTCCTCACCGAGGCGGGTCGGCAACTGCTACCCCGGGCCGAGCAGATACTGCAGGAGATGGCCGATATCCGAAGGGGCCTCTCCAATCTCTCCGGGGAGATCTCCGGTCGACTGGTGATGGGGACCAGCCACCATATCGGCCTGCATCGCCTGCCATCGGTGCTGAGAAATTTTTCAGATGCCTTTCCAAACGCCGAATTGGATATACGCTTTATGGAGTCGGAAAAAGCCTGTCAGGCAGTGGAACACGGTGAGTTGGAGATGGCCGTGGTCACCCTGCCCCTCAACCCCATCGAGGCGCTTGATGCATTGAAGATCTGGCATGACCCACTCTGTTTTGCGGTTGGCCCTGATCATCAACTGGCCCGACAGCCATCAACCAGCTTGAAACAACTGGTAAACCACCCGGCAGTACTACCCACCAAGGGAACCTACACCCGAACGCTGTTGGAACAGTCGATCAACGACCGACAGCTGACGGTGAACTGCACCTTGGCAACCGACTATCTGGAGACATTGAAAATGATGACCAGTATCGGCCTGGGCTGGAGCCTGCTGCCGGAAATACTGCTTGAGGAGGGTCAGATTCTGAAATTGGAGGTGCCGGAGCTGCAGCTGAGTCGCTCACTGGGTATCGTGACTCACCGCAAGCGGACACTCTCCAATGTGGCTAATGCCATGCGCCAGCAGCTGCTGGCGCAGAGCGATCGTCAGGTCTCTTAGCGGGTACGCTCGCAGATCCCTTCCGGAAAGAAGAACTCAATCTCCACCTTGGCGGTATCGGGACCATCGGAACCATGCACGGCATTCTCATCAACCGTCTCGGCGAAATCGGCCCGGATGGTGCCTGATGCGGCCTCCTGAGGGTTGGTGGCACCCATGATCTCACGGTTGCGGCTGATCGCATTCTCACCTTCCAGCACCTGAACCATGACTGGGCCGGAGGTCATGAAATCGAGCAGATCGTTATAGAAGGGACGCTCTTTATGCACCGCATAGAACTCCCCGGCCTGCTCACGGCTGAGATGCAGCATCTTTGATGCAACGATCTTCAGACCCGCGTCTTCGAAACGTGCATAGATTTTACCGATCAGGTTTTTGGCTACCGCATCGGGTTTGACGATGGAAAAAGTGCGTTCAATGGCCATTGTTTAGGGCTCCGGAGAGAATCTGGGTTGAGAAAAAGCGGCTGCACGCTGGAAATCCATGCTGCAGCGCAGCAGGTGCGCAAAATACTCATCTGTCCGGTTGGTGTCAAGCTTGAGTTAGCCGCGAAGAGGCGCGAATCACCGCTAGTCGATGCAAAAACTGATTAACCGCGATTTTAAGTAATAATTGAAGCGCAATAGAAGCAGAAAATTAAAACAACTTATTGGCGACGCTTTGCGGTGATTTGCGCCATTTGCGGTTCGACTCACTGAACTTGTTTAGCGGCCTGACCTGACGAGGCGTCACGATGATCAAGCCAGCGCATGGCGATGATCACCGCGATCAACGCATAGCCCGCGGCCACCCAATAAGGTGCCTCGGGTCCCATGCCGCTCCACAGATAGCCACTCAGTAGACTGCCGAAGGCACCGCCTGCCCCGAAACTGATGCTGCTGTAGAGTGCCTGGCCCCGCCCCTGGTGTTTGCCAACGAAATAGTGATGCACCATATGGATCGCTGCAGCATGGAAGGTGCCGAAAGTCGCTGCGTGCATCACCTGCGCCAACAGCACCATGGGCAACTGATCCGAGGTGGTCGCCACCAGCACCCAGCGGATCACCGCGATCGCCAGACTGGCAATCAGCACCGTCCGGGCACCCCAACGATGCAGCATGTGGTGCATCACCAGGAACACCAACACCTCAACAACCACACCCAAAGCCCACAGCTGTCCAATCAGGCTGCTGCTGTAACCGATCTCCTCCATATAGATGGAATAGAAGGCGTAGTAGGCACTGTGGCTCGCCTGCATCAGAAAGCAGACCAGCAGAAAGGCGATGATCTCTCTACGTTTCAACACATCGAGAATCGAACCTTGAGTATGCTGGACCACTCCGGCACCTTTTTCCGGCACCAGCAGGCTATACAGAAAGATTCCCAGATAGAACACCAATACCACTTTCGGTACCAGCCCTACTCCCCACTGCTCTAGCATGAAGCCCAGTGCCAATACCGCCAGAATAAAACCGACCGAACCCCACAGACGAATCCGGCTGTAGTGCTGAATCCGTTCGTGCAGATAGCTCATGGTGACCGCCTCGAACTGGGGCAAGGAGGCGTTCCAGAAGAAGCTGAACAGCATCATCACCAGGGCCAGTGCCCAGTAGCCTTCAACAAAGAAGACCCCGACGAAACAGATGACTGAGAACAGGGAAGCGAGACGCACGATGGGCATGCGTTGACCGGTATGATCCGCAATCCACCCCCAGATATTCGGTGCAATCAACTTGGTGACCATGATCACCGCCATCAATTCACCAATCTCTACCGGAGAGTAACCCCGATCCTGCAGATAGAGCCCCCAAAATGGCAACAGCGCTCCGAGAGAGGCGAAGTAGAAAAAGTAGAAACCGGAGAGGCGCCAGTATGGCATCCTTGATTGACCAGGCCCTAACAGGCCCTAACCACCCAGATCTGCAAGGCCCGACTCCACATCCATGTTCTGTCCACGATGACGCAACAGATGATCCATGATCACAATCGCCATCATCGCCTCAGCGATCGGGGTTGCTCGAATGCCTACGCAAGGGTCGTGACGCCCTTTGGTAACCACCTCCACAGACTCACCTGAGCGGTTTACCGTCTGACCGGGCAGACGCAGGCTGGAAGTTGGTTTGAGAGCGATTGAGGCCACCAGATCCTGACCGCTGGAGATCCCTCCCAATACGCCGCCGGCGTGATTGGTGAGAAAGCCTTCCGGGGTCATCTCGTCGCGATGCTCTGTGCCCTTCTGCTCCACCGAGAGAAAACCGTCACCGATCTCCACCCCCTTGACCGCATTGATGCTCATCAGGGCGTGGGCCAGATCCGCATCGAGCCGGTCGAAGATCGGCTCGCCGAGTCCGGCAATCATGCCGCTGGCAACCACATTGATACGGGCACCGATGGAGTTGCCCTCTTTGCGCAGCTCATCCATGTAGGCTTCCATCTCGGGCACTTTGGCAGCATCCGGGCAGAAGAAAGGATTCTGCTCGACCTGGTCCCAGTCGAACTGCTCCGAGCGGATCGGCCCGATTTGGGAGAGATAACCACGAACCTGGATGCCGTAACGCTGCTGCAGATATTTCTTGGCGATACCGCCGGCGGCCACCCGCATCGCGGTCTCCCGTGCGGATGAGCGACCGCCCCCCCGATAGTCACGGAAACCATACTTCTGGTTATAGGTATAGTCCGCATGACCAGGCCGGAAACGGTCCATGATTTCGGAGTAGTCTTTGGAGCGCTGATCCGTATTGCGGATTAACAGGCCGATCGGAGTACCGGTAGTCTTGCCTTCGAATACTCCAGACAGAATCTCCACCTGATCCGCTTCACGACGCTGGGTGGTATGACGGGAAGTACCAGGCTTGCGGCGATCCAGGTCCTGCTGAAGGTCCGCCTCGCTAAGGGCCATTCCTGGAGGACACCCATCCACGATACAGCCGATGGCGGGACCATGGGACTCTCCAAATGAGGTCACCGTAAAGAGTTTGCCGATACTATTGCCTGACACAGAAACCTACCCCTTGGGAATCACTTTTCCAACCAGCCGTTGACCGTCTCCAGATCACCCTCACTGAGCGTTCCGGCCGCGGATTTCAAGGCCAGACCGTTGAGGATATAGCCATAACGGGAGTTGAGATAGTCGCGCTGGGATGAGAAAAGGTTGCGCTGCACATTCAACACATCCACGATGGTACGGGTACCCACTTCATAGCCGGCCTGAGTCGACTCTAGCGCACTCTGAGCCGAAACCGTGGCCGCTTTCAGCGCTTCCACCTGACTGATGGTGGAGAGCACTCCGCGAAAAGCATCCCGAACCTGCCGGTTAACCCCCCGCCGGGTCTGATCCAGACTCTGCTGAGCGGCACGATAGTTAGCCTGGGACTGGCGGGTTGAGGCACTCACCGCCCCACCGGTATAGATCGGTACTTCGAGAGAGAGCCCGATCTTGGCGGTATCCGCCTCGGTTGCCCGATCGCTGTCACTGCGGTTCATGGAATAGCCGCCCACCAGATCGAGGGTCGGGTAGTGTCCCGATTTGCTCACATCGATCTCCTGCTCCAGCACCTTGAGGTTGGAACGGGCAGCGATGATGCTGTAGTTCTGCTGCTGAGCGGTATCCGACCACTCCGTGAGACTGTTGGGGACCGGTGGATTGAGTAACAATCCATCCCCCAGCTTGGCGAGCTCGCTCTTCGCCTTGGGGCCGATGATTTCGAACAGGGCCTCCCAGGCATTGTCGAGACTGTTTTCAGCAGCAATTTCCGATGCGCGGGCGGCGTCGTAGGCCGCCTTGGCTTCATGCACATCGGTGATTGCGATCAAGCCCACGTCGAAACGCTGCTGGGCCTGTTCGAGCTGTCGGCCGGTCGCCTCGCGCTCCGCATTGGCCACCCGCAGGTCATCCTCAGCAGAGAGGATATCGAAGTAGGCGGTGGTGCTGCGAACCATCAGGTCGATCTCTGCAGAGGCAAAGTCCGCCTCCGCCTGGGCGATGGTGCTGTCTGACTGTTCCAGCTGCACCAGCCGATCCCGTCGATAGATCGGCTGGGTCAGATTCAACCCCAGACCACTCTCCCGATAGGTGCTGGTATCATCCACCGAGGCGCCTTGCAGGGTTTTCACATCACTGCGTACCGCATCATAGGTGGCGCCCAAACCGATCGTCGGCAGCAACTGGGAACGGGCCAGGCTCTTCGACTCACGGGCCGAATTCAACTGCTCTTTAGCGGCCTGAAGCTGAGGGTCATTTTCCAGGGCAAGCCGATAGACTGACATCAAGTCATCCGCCTGAGAAAGGGGCATCCATAGAAACAGGAAAAGTATCGCCAATTGCTTCGTGGGTCTCATTGTTTTTCCATTGATTACGTGAAATTAACCGATTTCGGAATGACGGGCACTTTATCATATTACTCATCAGGCCATCAGTAATAATGCGGATGGCCCGAATAGTAAGTGCCGATTGGTCCTATTCAGGCATTGGTGGAACCAGCAGTTGTGGATCGATACGAGCGGCTCTGAGATTCATACGCCAATCGAGATGGGGACCGGTCACCCGACCGGTGGCACCGATCTCGGCGATCGGCTCACCCTGCTTTACCACTTGCCCCTCCTGCACCAGGATCTTACTCAGATGCAGGAACGAGGACGACAGTTGCAGACCATGATCGATGATCAAGGTTCCCCCGGAATAGAACATATCCGGATGGGCCAGGGTGACCAC
>JAKSBX010000237.1 GCA_022360905.1 Chromatiales bacterium | reverse complement strand
GGACTGCCGATCACCCTGAGTAGCAGCTGATCACGGGCTTCACCCGGTTGCTGGGCTGCATTAGGCAGATCGGTCAGGTTGAAAAAGACGCCTTTGCTGGTGCCGCCACGTATGTAGGTGGCGGGGATTTTGATTTGGGGTGTCTGGGGCATGGGGTTATTCGCTCCTTTTCCTGCTGGTTTCCCCCCTCTCCCCCGGCCCCTCTCCCGCGAGGGGAGAGGGGGGTAAGAAGGTTAGGATTTCAGTCAGGACAGATTCGGTTTTGTTCAGGATGTCGTGGTTCCAGAAGCGCAGGACGTGGAAGCCTTGCTGATTGAACCAGGCATCCCGTTTGTGATCCGCTGTGTTTTCATTGTGCTGACCGCCATCGCACTCGATAATCAGCTTTGCGCCAAAGTGGATGAAATCCACAATGTAAGGCCCTATGGGCTGTTGGCGGCGAAACTTCTGGCCCGACAGCCGATGGGCTCGCAGCTGTCTCCATAACACTCTCTCGGCGTCGGTCATGTTCTGTCGCAGTCGCTTCGCGAAAAGTCGTCTTTCCATAAGCATCCTCCTTGATGCAAAAACTCCCCTCTCCCCCCGTGGGAGAGGGGCCGGGGGAGAGGGGGGGAATCCCGCTAGAGAGGTAGAGCAGGAGATCAACCGGCTTCCGCCTCTAAAAAGTCATTGGCAAAGCGCTGCAGTACGCCGCCGGCGCCATACACGGAGACCTCTTCTGCGGTATCGAGCCGGCAGGTGACCGGGATCTCCACCGATTCCCCGTTACGGCGATGCATGACCACCGTGAGTTCCGCTCTGGGTGTGGGTTGTCCAATCACATCGAAGGTCTCGGTGCCGTCGATGTTGTAGCTTTGCCTGTTCTCGCCGGGCATGAACTCCAGGGGTAGGACTCCCATACCCACTAGATTAGTGCGGTGGATGCGTTCGAAGCCCTCGGCCAGGATCGCCTCCACGCCGGCCAGGCGCACGCCCTTGGCGGCCCAGTCTCTGGAGGAGCCCTGGCCGTAGTCGGCACCGGCGACGATGATCAACGGTTGATTGCGCTGCATATAGGTTTCGATCGCCTCCCACATGCGCATCTGCTCCCCTTCCGGCTCCAGCCTGGCCAGGGAGCCCTGAATAATCTCACCACTCTTATCCCGGCACATCTCATTCAGCAGCTTGGGATTGGCAAAGGTGGCCCGCTGGGCGGTCAGATGGTCTCCCCGGTGGGTGGCGTAGGAGTTGAAGTCCTCCTCCGGCAGGCCCATCTTGGCCAGGTACTCACCGGCGGCGCTGCTGGAGAGGATGGCGTTGGAGGGAGAGAGGTGGTCGGTGGTGATATTGTCACCCAGTACCGCCAGGGGTCGCATTCCCTGCAGGCTGCGCGCACCGGCCAGTGCCCCCTCCCAATAAGGGGGGCGGCGGATGTAGGTGCTTTGTGAACGCCAGTCGTAGAGTGGACTCTCTGCGGCTACCCGCTCACCCAGGTCGAACATGGGCTGGTAGATCTGCTGAAACTGCTCCGGTTTTACCGACTGGTTGACGATGGCGTCGATCTCCTCATCGCTGGGCCAGATATCGTTAAGGGTAATGGGGTTGCCATCCTGGTCATGGCCCAGCGGATCCTGTTCGATATCGAAACGAACCGTACCGGCAATGGCATAGGCCACCACCAGCGGCGGCGAGGCGAGAAACGCCTGCTTGGCATAGGGGTGGATACGGCCGTCAAAATTTCGATTGCCGGAGAGCACGGCGGTGGAGTAGAGATCCCGATCGATGATCTCCTGCTGGATTTTCGGATCCAGGGCGCCGCTCATGCCGTTACAGGTGGTGCAGGCATAGGCGACGATGCCGAAGCCGAGCTGCTCGAGCTCGTTCAACAGCCCCGCCTCCTGCAGATAGAGTTTGGCCACCTTGGAACCGGGGGCAAAGGAGGATTTGACCCAGGGCTTGCGCACCAGTCCCAACTGGTTGGCCTTGCGTGCCAGCAGGCCGGCGGCCACCACATTGCGCGGATTGGAGGTGTTGGTGCAGCTGGTGATGGCGGCGATGATCACCGCCCCGTCGGGCATCTCACCCGGCTTCTCTTCCCAGGCACCGGCGATGCCCCGTTCCGCCAGGGCTGAGGTGGGCAGTCTGCGGTGGGGGTTGGAGGGACCAGCCATGTTGCGCTCGACGCTGGAGAGGTCGAACTCGAGCACCCGTTCATACTCCGCTGCCACCAGATCGTCGGCCCATAGGCCGGTCTGTTTGGCATAGTTCTCAACCAGGGCTACCTGTTGCGGTTCCCGGCCGGTCAGTTTCAGGTAGTCGATGGTCTGTTGATCGATATAGAAGAGTCCGGCCGAAGCGCCGAACTCCGGGGTCATGTTGGAGATGGTGGCCCGGTCGCCGATGGTCAGGCTTTCGGCTCCCTCACCGAAGAACTCCAGATAGGCGGAGACCACCCGCTGCTGACGCAGAAATTCCGTCAATGCCAGTACGATGTCGGTGGCGGTGATACCAGGTTGTCTTTGCCCGGTGAGTTTGACGCCGACGATCTCAGGCAGTCGCATCATCGAGGCGCGGCCCAGCATCACATTCTCCGCCTCAAGACCACCGACGCCGATGGCGATCACGCCGAGGGCATCCACATGGGGGGTATGGCTGTCGGTGCCGACACAGGTATCCGGGTAGGCGATACCATCACGAGCCTGGATCACCGGTGACATCTTCTCCAGATTGATCTGGTGCATGATGCCGTTGCCGGCGGGAATCACATCCACATTGTCGAAGGCGGTCTTGCACCACTCGATGAAGTGAAAGCGGTCCTCGTTGCGACGGTCTTCGATGGCCCGGTTCTTTTCGAACGCTTCCGGATCGAAACCCGCATGCTCCACCGCCAGTGAGTGGTCCACGATCAACTGGGTCGGTACCACCGGATTGACCTTGGCCGGATCGCCGCCTTTGTTGGCAATGGCGTCACGCAGCCCTGCCAGATCCACCAGTGCGGTCTGGCCCAGGATGTCGTGACAGACTACCCGTGCCGGGTACCAGGGGAAATCCAGATCCCGTTTGCGCTCGATGAGCTGTTTCAAAGCGTCAGTCAGCAGCTCAGGATCACAGCGGCGCACCAGCTGCTCCGCCAGCACGCGAGAGGTATAGGGGAGTTTGGTGTAGGCACCGGGTTGGATTGCCTCGACTGCCTCGCGGGTGTCGAAATAGTCCAGGTCGGTTTCAGGCAGTCGTTTTCTGAATTGGGTGTTCATGGAATTCTCGTTCGTTCAGTTGGCACGATGGATAGGTGTTTTGAGTTTTTATCGGGGCTTTGGTTGCGCTCATGTCGCTTTGAGCCCCCCTCTCCCTGGCCCTCTCCCGCGAGGGGAGATGGGATGCATTGAGCAAGGGCAGGAGTGAACAGAGCGTCCGCTTTACTACCCGACGAGCCATTATGGATGCATTCAATTAAGAGCTTCCCCTCTCCCCTCGTGGGAGAGGGCCAGGGAGAGGGGGATCAGAAGGCCCGGCACAAACCGGCCCCATAACTCAAAGCGTCAAAAATCACCCTCGCTCTTCGATCGGCACCCAGGCCCGGTTTTCCGGTCCGGTGTAGTTGGCCGAAGGACGGATAATCTTGCCGTCTTCACGCTGTTCGATCACATGGGCGCCCCAGCCGCTGACCCGTGAGATGACGAACAGGGGAGTGAACATGTCGGTGGGCACACCCATCTGGTTGTAAGAGACGGCGGAGAACCAGTCCAGGTTGGGGAACATCTTCTTGATCTCCCACATCACCGCTTCCAGACGCTCCGCGACACTGAACATGGTCATGTTGCCCGCCTCTTCCGAGAGATCTTTGGCGACCCGTTTGATCACCTCATTACGGGGATCGCCCACGGTATAGACCGGATGGCCGAAGCCGATCACGATCTCCTTGCGTCCGACCCGTTCACGGATATCCGCTTCCGCTTCATCGGCGCTGTGGTAGCGACTCTGGATGCGGAACGCCTCTTCATTGGCGCCGCCGTGTTTGGGGCCGCGCAGGGCACCGATAGCGGCGGTGATGGCGGAGTACATATCGGAGTTGGTGCCGGCCACGACCCTTGCGGTAAAGGTGGAAGCGTTGAACTCATGCTCCGCGTAGAGCACCAGGGAGGTGTGCATCGCCCGCACCCAGGACTCTTTCGGTTTCTCACCATGCAGCAAGTGCAGGAAGTGGCCGCCGATGGAGTCGTCGTCGGTCTCCACGTCGATGCGCTTGCCATTGAAGGCGTAGTGGTACCAGTAGAGCAGGGCGGAGCCGAAGCTGGCCATCAGCCGATCGATGATCTGGCGGGCCTCGGCGGCGGGATGGCTCTCTTTCTCAGGCACACAGCTGCCCATCACAGAGCAGGCGGTACGCATCACATCCATCGGATGGGCCGAGGCGGGAATTGCCTCCAGGGCCTGTTTCACCGCCAGCGGCAGACCACGCATCGACTTCAGCTTGGTCTTGTAGGCAGTTAACTCCGACGGAGTGGGCAGCGTGCCGTGAATCAGCAGATAGGCAATCTCTTCGAACTCCGCTTTCTCTGCAAAGTCGAGGATGTCGTAGCCGCGGTAGTGCAGGTCGTTACCGGTGCGGCCGACGGTGCAGATCGCGGTGTTGCCGGCAGCGGTACCGGAGAGGGCGACAGACTTCTTCGCCTTGGGCAGGATTTGATTGGGGTCGCTCATGGGGAAACCTCCTCTGATGCGATGTGTGTAATTTAGTTTGGTTTTAATGAATGGTCCGCAAATGAACGCCAATAAACGCAAATGCTAAAGGCAAATATTTTTTGCTGATGTCGATCTGCTCCTGAGTCGCCTTGCAGAGCGATGCGTCGGAGAATCGAGTTAAATAAATTTGCGTTCATTAGCGTTCATTTGCGGACTTTTTAATCCCTCTATGCGTTCTCCTCTGAGGCGAACAGCTGATCCAGTTTCTGTTCGAAGTCGTGGTAGCCCAGGTAGTCGTAGAGATCCATGCGGCTCTGCATGGTGTCGACCACGCCCTGCTGAGTGCCGTTTTTACGTAAGCTCTGGTAGACGTTCAGGGCGGCGGCGTTGGCCGCGCGGAAAGCGCTCAACGGGTAGAGGGCGATACTCACCCCGGCACTCGCCAGTTCATCCACGGTGAACAGGGGCGTGGAACCGAACTCGGTGATGTTGGCCAGTACCGGCACCTTCACCGCGTCGACAAACTCCCGGTATTGGGCAAGCTCGGTCATCGCTTCCGGAAAGATCATGTCGGCACCCGCTTCGACGCAGGCACAGGCCCGGTCGATGGCGGACTGCATACCTTCCACGGCCAGCGCGTCGGTGCGGGCCATGACCACGAAATCATCATCCAGTTTGGCATCCACCGCCGCTTTGATTCGGTCGACCATTTCGGTCTGGGAGACGATCGCCTTGTTGGGGCGATGGCCGCAGCGCTTCTGCTGTACCTGGTCCTCCAGGTGCACCGCCGCGGCGCCGGATTTGTTCATGTTGCGGATGGTGCGGGCGATATTGAAGGCGCCGCCCCAACCGGTATCGATATCCACCAGCACCGGCAGTTCAGTGACATCGGTGATACGACGCAGATCAGTCAGCACATCCTCCAGGGTGGTGATGCCCAGGTCGGGAATGCCGCAGGAGCCGGCGGCGACACCACCACCGGAAATATAAAGGGAGCGGTATCCGGAGGCCTCAGCCAGGCGTGCGTGGTAGGCATTGATGGCCCCGACACACTGCAGCGGTTTCTCCTGCTCAATGGCGGCCCGGAAACGGGCGCCGGGGGTTTGGTTGTTGGTCATTTCATATCCTCTAAAAGATAAAATCAGTTTTGAGTTGTGGTGTGCGCTTTGCGCAGGCCGTTCTACTCCCCCTCTCCCTGGCCCTCTCCCGCGAGGGGAGAGGGGACGTTCTTAATTGAATGCATCCATAACTGTTTGTCGGGGAGCAAAACAGACTGTCTGTTCACTCCTGCTCTTGCTCGATGCATTCCCTCTCCCCTCGCGGGAGAGGGCCAGGGAGAGGGGGCTCAAAAAACACGCATTCAAAACTAAAAACTCGCTTTCATAGCTTCTCCAAAAGCACTTTCTCAACATTGCGGCGGGAGGCACGGATGTGCTGTCGCATCAGCAATTCCGCCATTTCAGGGTCCCGTGCGGCGATGGCATTGATCAGGTACTGGTGCTCCTCATAGGCCTGTTGGGATCTTTTGCTGCGCATGCCGAATTGATAGCGGTACATGCGTAACAGGTGATAGAGGTCGTTACACAGCAGCTCGATCAACTGTTTGTTCTTGCTGCCCTGGACAATCCGATAGTGGAAATCAAGATCCCCCTGCTTCTGGAAGTAGGCCTGACCATGCTGTTCGGCAATCTGTTCCCCATGCTGATTGAGCAGCTTTTGCAGCTCCTCAATCTCCCTTTCGGACATGTTCTGGGCTGCCAGTCTGGCCGCCATGCCCTCCAGTGCCTCACGTAATTGGAATATCTCGATCAGCTGCTCATAGGAGAGAGTGACTACCCGGGCCCCCAGATTCGGCTTGCGCTCAACCAGCTTTCTCGCTTCCAGGCGGGCCATAGCCTCCCGTAGGGAGCCCCGGCTTACTCCGTGCTGTCGGGCCAGTTCCGGTTCGCTGATTTTGCTGCCCTGGGGGATTTCACCCTCGACGATAGCCTGTTGCAGAGCATCGAAAAGACGCTCCGTGAGGGTGATGCTGGTCGTTTCAAGGGTGCTTGCAGTTGATTGATTTTGCATGTCCGAATCTTGAATTGTCGACATTTTTGCTCTTTATTCGTGAGGTATGGCTTATTTTATAGACTATTTTTCTTAAAGTGTCGACACTTCAGTGTAAAATAGTCTTTAAAATCTTTTTTGTGGGAGCTGGGAAATTCTCCTTTCCCAGCGCCACATAAGGATTACTTGCCGTATCCCATTTGCTGAAGGGAGCTGGATATTTCGTCGAGAATTGCCGGATCGTCAATGGTGGCCGGCATCTTCCACTCGGTGCCATCGGCGATCTTCACCATGGTGCCGCGCAGGATTTTGCCTGAACGGGTCTTCGGCAGACGTTTGACGATCGAGATGTGCTTGAAGGCGGCGACCGGTCCGATCTGGTTGCGCACCAATTTTACCAGCTCCGTGCTGAGCTCCTCGACGGGGCGATCGACGCCACTTTTGAGGACCACCAAGCCCAGTGGCAATTGCCCCTTGAGGGCATCGGCCACCCCGATCACGGCACACTCAGCCACATCCTCATGACCGGCCAGTACCTCTTCCATCTGACCGGTGGAGAGACGGTGACCGGCAACATTGATCACATCATCGGTACGGCTCATGATCCACAGGTAGCCATCTTCGTCTTTGTAACCGGCATCGCCGGTCAGGTAGTAACCGGAATAGGCCCGCAGATAAGCGTCCACAAAGCGTGCTTCATTGTTCCACAGGGTTGGCAGACAGGAGGGGGGCAGTGGCTGCTTGATGACTATATCCCCCATCTCGCCGGTCGGCTTCTCATTGCCCTGATCGTCAAGGATTTGCACATCGTAGCCAACCATGGCGACTGTCGGAGAGCCAGCCTTGACCGGTAGCGGTTCAATGCCCATGGGATTGGCCGCGATGGCCCAGCCGGTTTCGGTCTGCCACCAGTGGTCGATGACCGGCTTTTCAAGCATGGTCTCTGCCCAGTGGAGGGTGTCGGGATCGCAGCGTTCGCCCGCCAGATAGAGGGTGTCCATGCAACTCAGGTCGTACTTGGACATGTAGGCGCCCTGGGGATCCTCTTTCTTGATCGCCCGGAAGGCGGTGGGTGCGGTGAACAGCACTTTCACCTGATACTCACTGATTACCCGCCAGAAAGCGCCCGGGTCCGGTGTACCCACCGGCTTGCCTTCATAAATCACGGTGGTACAGCCGGCCAGCAGTGGACCGTAGACGATGTAGCTGTGGCCTACCACCCAGCCTACGTCCGAGGCAGCCCAATAGACATCCCCAGGCTCCACGTTGTAAATGTTCTTCATTGACCAGAGCAGCGCGGCTGCATGGCCGCCATTGTCTCTGACCACCCCTTTCGGTTGGCCGGTGGTGCCGGAAGTATAAAGAATATAGAGCGGATCGGTTGCCTCAACCGGAACACACTCTGCTGCGGCCGATTCGGCCATCGCCTGGTCCCAGTCAAGGTCACGCCCATCGATCATCTCCGCCGCCAGTTGCGGGCGTTGTTTGATGATACAGCCCTGGGGTTTGTGGGCGGAAAGCTCGATCGCCTCATCCAGCAGTGGTTTGTAAGCGACAACCCGGCTGGGTTCGATACCACAGGAGGCGGAGAGCACCATCTTCGGCTTCGAGTCATCGATTCGGGTTGCCAGCTCTTTCGCGGCGAAGCCACCGAAAACCACCGAGTGGATCGCGCCGATTCGGGCGCAGGCGAGCATTGAGATCGCAGCTTCGGGAATCATCGGCATATAGACGATCACCCGGTCGCCCTTGGTCACTCCCTGGGCTGTCAGTGCCCCGGCCAGTTTGGCTACCTCATCCCGCAGCTCGGTGTAGGTATAGCTTCGCTTGTTGTCGGTTACCGGGCTGTCGTAGATCAGCGCCAGGCGATCCCCATGCCCGGCATCGATGTGTCGATCCAGAGCGTTGAAGCAGGTGTTGATCTGCCCGCCGACAAACCAGCGTGGCGAGGGTTGGGCGGATTCATCCAAGACCTTGTCCCATGGTTTGTCCCAATGCAGTCCTTTCGCAACGTCGCCCCAAAAGGCCTGTGGGTCATCCAAGGAGTGGTTGTAGATCTCAGCATATTTGGACATTTCTCTGGTTCCTCTGGGTTATTGGCTGCCGATCATGTGTCGACAATTATGATAATAATTGCTTTTGTGATCCTATTTTATAGACAATAAATTGCAATATGTCGACACTTTAAGAATTAATTTCTGATTTTAAGGGTGAGTTGTTTCGCTGTGGGGTAGCTGGATTGCCGGTAAAGCCTGCCTGCGGGGTTATATCGTAAATTCTGAAATGATCGAGTCGGGCGAAGAATTTTGCAGGTTTCGAGCATCGCGGCAATCCGCTCTGAACCGCCTGGTGTGTTCGAGGTCAATAACCCGGCAACTATTTAGCTGCCGGGTTAATGAATCGTGCCGTCTTCAGGGACAAAGGTTTGATTGTTTGCCGTCGAGGCTATCAGAACAGTTTGGCGGCTAGCGTGGATTTGGTTGATTGCAGGAACTGGCGCTCCTGCAATTCCAACCTTGAGCGGACCGCGTCAACGCTGATGTCAGCGAATCAGCTGGGAGATCTCTTTGAATTTCGGATGGCTGGCATCGCCCATCCATTCAAAGATGACAGACTCCATATTGGTGATGTTGATGCCGCCGCGACGCATCCGCATGATGGCGTTTTCACGGTGCATGGCTTTGCGGGAGGCGATGGCGTCTTCCACCACGAACACCTGATATCCCCACTGCTGGAGTCCGGCGGCGGTCTGCAGAATGCAGATGTGGGCTTCCAGACCCACCATCACGATCTGCTTTCGTGAGCCGTGTTCCGCCAGCTCTTCTTCAAAGCCCGGCGCGGTACAACAGGAGAATGTGAGTTTGTCCTTGGCTTTGGTGTGTGGGGGCAGGTGTTCGATGATTTCCGACAAGGTGTTGCCCAGTCCCTGTCCGTAGTGCTCTGACAGGGTGATCGGGATATCCAGCAGACTGGCGGCTTTACTCAGCTGGATAACACTGGGGACCATCTTCTGCAGGTCCTGTTCCGGCATCGCTTTGGTCAGCCGCTCCTGGGCGTTGACGATCAGTAATTGACTGGTTGCTGCATGGGTCAGCGGTAGTGTGCTTTTGTTTATACTCATGATCTCCCTCTGCTTATCATAATAATCATTGGCCGGTAACCAACCAGCATGGTTGTAGCTGCAGTTATCCATCTGCATACGATTTTTTATTTTTATGTAAGGTGCCGGGTTAACGTTTAACCCGGAAAGCAAACTTCAATCAGTCTTTTTTTTATAAGCCCATGGCGTGGCGCTACCAAACAGTGCCGCGACAGTGGGTCAGAAATTGAACTCAACAGGTGCAGGAGCATTCTCCAAGGCAGCGACTTCGGTTTCGAAAATGCTCTCTTCCTGGAATATCTTCTCATCGTGCCGAGTGATCAGCTGGCAGATCATCACCGGAGCCTGGCCGATGATGACGAACATCCGTCCACCCGGGGCCAACTGCTGACGAAAGATCTCCGCCTGCTCGCTGGTGGGTAGGGATCCGGTGACGGCAATCGCATCGAAGGGGCCACCCTCTACCGGGCCCGCCAGTGCATCGCCTGTCAGCAGCGTTACGTTGTGCAGACCCTGCTGCTCAAGTTTACTTGCGGCGGCCTCGGTAAACGCCTGATGGATGTCGATGCTGACTACCTGCTTCGCCAGGTTTGCCAGGCAGGCTGTCAGGTAGCCGCTACCGGTGCCCACCTCCAGTACTTTGTCCCCGGGTTGCAGGTCGAGCGCCTGCATCAGCCGGCCTTCGATTCGCGGGAACATCATGCGTTGTTCCTGG
>JAKSBX010000102.1 GCA_022360905.1 Chromatiales bacterium | reverse complement strand
TGGGGGTACGACTCTCCAGCGGTCAGCAGCGACGCCTGACCCTGGCAAGGGCACTGCTGAAACAAGCCCCCATACTGATTCTGGATGAACCCACTGAAGGTCTGGACAGCGATACAGAAAGGCGACTGATCGAAACACTGATGCACCACTGCACCGACTCTGGCCTGTTATGGATCACCCATCGGCTGACCGGCCTGGATCAGATGGATGAGATTCTGCTGATGCAACAGGGCAAGCTGGTTGAGCGCGGCGCACCGTTGGAGTTGGCCGCAAAAGATAGCCACTATGCCCGGATGCTGGAATACCACAGAAGCTTGCCCGCCGATCATTGACCGACAAGCCAAAAAAGTCTCCCTTTCAACACCCGCAACAGAGTCTAATGGTGACCCGCCAGACAATGCGGGATAGAATCACGCTTTTTTCACACTAAGGCTGAATGCTACTCATGCGTACTTCCCAGTTTCCACTCCATACCGTCAAGGAGACCCCGGCGGATGCCGAGACCGCCAGCCATCAATTGATGTTGCGCGCCGGTCTGATCAGAAAGTTGGCATCCGGACTCTACACCTGGCTGCCCCTGGGCCTGCGGGTGTTGCGTAAAGTCGAAACGATCGTTCGTCAAGAGATGAACCGGGCGGGTGCCCTCGAAGTATTGATGCCGACGATTCAACCCGCAGAACTGTGGCAGGAGTCGGGCCGTTGGGAGCAGTATGGTCCGGAGTTGCTGCGCATGCATGATCGCCACCAGCGCGATTTCTGCTATGGCCCTACCCATGAAGAGATCATTACCGATCTGGCGCGCAATGAGCTGCGCAGCTATAAGCAGCTGCCGGTCAACTTCTATCAGATCCAGACCAAATTTCGCGACGAGGTCCGCCCCAGGTTCGGTATCATGCGGGCCCGGGAATTTCTCATGAAGGACGCCTACTCCTTTCATCTCGACCAGCCCTCTCTGCAGCAGACCTACGAGCAGATGCATCAGGCCTACAGTCGCATCTTCTCCCGCTGCGGACTCGATTTCCGTCCGGTGGCCGCCGACACCGGCAGTATCGGCGGCAACGCCTCCCATGAGTTTCATGTACTGGCCGAGTCCGGTGAAGATGCCATCGCCTTTTCCAGTGGCAGTGACTATGCGGCCAATATCGAGCTGGCGGAAGCGGTCGCCGTGGAGCAGGCAGTCAACGGCGGTGATGAGCCGATGACCCTGGTGGATACCCCTGATGCGAAAAGCATTCAGGAGCTGGTGGAGCAGTTCGACCAGCCGATCGATCACACGGTCAAAACCCTGGTTGTGAAAGCGGCGGAGGGTAGCGAGTCAGCCTTGATCGCCCTGCTGGTCAGAGGGGACCACGAGCTGAATGAGATCAAGGCGGAAAAGCTTGAGGAGGTCGCCTCTCCCCTCTGTTTTGCCAGCGAGGAGGAGATCCGCGACAGCCTGGGAGCCGGCCCCGGATCACTGGGCCCGGTCAATCTGCCGATCCCCTTCATCGTGGACCGCAGTGTGGCGCTGATGAAGAATTTCAGCGCCGGTGCCAACCAGGATGGCAAACACCTGTTCCATATCCAGTGGGGCCGGGACATCGAACAACCGACCAGGATAGCCGATCTGCGCAATGTCCAGGAGGGGGATCCGAGCCCGGATGGCCAGGGCACGCTGACCATTGCCCGGGGCATCGAGGTCGGCCACATCTTCCAGTTGGGGGACAAATACAGCCAGGCACTGAATGCCACGGTGCTGGATGAAAACGGTAAGGCGGTAGTGATGACCATGGGTTGTTACGGTATTGGTGTTACCCGGGTGGTGGCCGCTGCGATCGAACAGCACCACGACGACCGGGGCATCACCTGGCCAGTCTCACTGGCACCTTTTCAGGTGGCACTCTGCCCGATGAAAATGGGCAAGTCAGAACGGGTCAGAGAGGCGGTGGAAACACTCTACGACCAGCTGAGTGCTGCCGGCATCGAGGTATTGCTGGATGATCGAGACGTCAGACCCGGCTTCATGTTTGCCGATATGGAACTGATCGGCATCCCCCATCGCATTGTGGTTGGCGACAAATCCCTCGACCAGGGTCAGGTGGAATATCGCGCCCGCGGCGATTCGGAAAATCAATTCATTCCCCTGACTGATATCGTCAACCACATCAGCTCAGTGTTAATGAGTACATAATTTGAACAACAATTAACATCAGAGCGATTGACACAACCCTATCCGAGCTAGGACACTACGGGGTTTTTCCGCCCCGGCCGGGTGGATCGCTAATTAAAGAGGCATGAGCAGAATGACCAAACAGAGTTCTTTTAACCGCGATGAGCTGTTGAGTTGCGGCAGCGGCGATATGTTTGGCCCAGGCAATGCACAACTGCCTACCCCGAATATGCTGATGATGGACCGCATCACCAAGATTGCGGATCAGGGGGGCGCATTCGGTAAGGGGGAGATCCAGGCGGAACTGGATATCAATCCCGAATTATGGTTTTTTGACTGTCACTTCCCCGGGGATCCGGTGATGCCCGGCTGTCTGGGCCTGGATGCCATGTGGCAGCTGGTCGGTTTCTTTCTCGCCTGGATCGGCAATCCTGGACATGGTCGCGCGCTTGGCGTGGGCGAGGTTAAATTTACCGGCCAGGTATTACCCAAGGCCAAATCAGTTACCTATCATATCGATGTCAAACGGGTAATCACCCGGAAACTGGTGCTAGGCGTGGCCGACGGTGTGATGAAGGTCGATGGTCGGGAGATCTATACCGCCAAGGATCTGCGGGTTGGATTGTTTACCTCGACCGACAATTTTTAGTGGTAGCCAGAATCTTCCCAGCTTTAATTCCACGGCAAGAGGTGTAACCATCCGTCAGGACAGCAATCACGCCTCAAGGCCTAGTGCGGTGTAACGTATAAACTGTACCAATCAGAGGCACTATGAAGAGCCAATGGAACCCAACTGAAGCGGCGGCCTGCGAAAATGAGTTGTCGCTACGGGTCTACACCTCCCGCTTACTCGGTTCAGATCCCTCGCTGGTACTTCACGGCGGCGGTAACACCTCCGTCAAGATCGTGGAACCGGACCTGTTCGGCGAGGATCAGCAGGTCCTCTACGTCAAAGGCAGTGGCTGGGATCTGGCCAGCATCGAAGCGCCTGGCTTCACCCCGGTGCGCATGGATCACCTGTTGCGCCTCGCCCAGCTTGAGTCCCTCAGTGACAGCGAGATGGTCAACCAGCTGAAGACCCATCAGACTCTGGCGAGTGCGCCTACTCCCTCGGTTGAAGCCATTCTGCATGCCCTGCTGCCTTTTAAGTATGTGGATCATACCCATGCGGATGCGATCGTCACCCTGACCAATACCCCGCAGGGCGAGCAACGCATCAGAGAGCTCTATCAGCAACGGGTCGTCGTCATCCCCTATGTGATGCCGGGCTTCGATCTGGCGCGCACGGTAGCCGAGCAGTTTTCCCAGCAGGCGAACGATCAGACTCTGGGCATGGTATTGATGAACCATGGTATTTTCAGTTTTGGCGACGATGCCAGAGAGTCCTATGAAAGGATGATCCAGCTGGTTGACGAAGCGGAGCAATACCTGCAAAAACAGAATGCCTGGGAGATCATCCAACAGGCAAAGCAGACCGAGATCCAACCGCAACGACTGGCCCGACTGCGCAAGGAGATCTCCGATGTCGCCGGTACACCGGTGATCATGCAGAGCCACCGTACAGATCAGGAGCTCAGCTTCTGCCAGCGCGCGGACCTTGAAGAGATCGCCAGCCGCGGACCGGCCACTCCGGACCATGTACTGCGCACCAAACAACTACCGATGATCGGCTGCGAAGTCATCGATTATGTAGGCCGCTACCAGCGATATTTCGAACAACATGCGCCACTCGCCCGTACCCCGGTGGAGATGCTCGATCCGGCGCCAAGGGTGGTACTCGATCCCAATCTCGGCATGCTCAGCGTCGGTAAGAACAGCGCCCAGGCGAGCATTGTGGCGGATATCTATCGGCATACCATGAACATCATTCAACGGGCGGAAATGCTGGATCGATGGCAGGCCCTGTCGAGCCAGGATATCTTTGATGTGGAGTACTGGGAGCTGGAACAGGCCAAACTGCGCAAAGCCGGCAATGCACCACCCTTCCAGGGTGAAGTGGCACTAATCACCGGCGCCGCTTCCGGTATCGGTAAAGCCTGCGCAGCATCCATGTTGCAACGGGGTGCCGCGGTGGTAGGGCTCGACCGAAATCCGGCGATCACCCAGCTTTTTTCCGGCCAGGCCTTCCTCGGTATTCAATGCGACGTTACCGATAGCCTGGCACTTAAACAGGCCCTATCCGACACCTGCTTGAAATTCGGCGGTCTCGACATGCTGGTGTTGAATGCGGGCATATTCCCATCCGGCTGCAATGTCGCCGAGCTTGAAGATACCAGCTGGCGCCAGGTGATGCAGGTCAATCTCGACGCCAATATGACCCTGTTGCGAGAATCACACCCCTATCTCAAAGCCGCTGCCAGGCAGGGGCGGGTGGTGGTGATCGGTTCAAAGAATGTCCCGGCACCTGGACAGGGTGCCGCGGCCTACTCCGCATCCAAGGCGGCACTCAACCAGTTGGCCAGAATCATCGCCATGGAGTGGGCCAAGGACAATATCAGAATCAACAGCCTCCACCCTGATGCGGTCTTCGACACCGGCATCTGGACACCTGAGGTACTGGAAACCAGGGCCAAGCACTATGACCTGTCGGTGGAAGCCTATAAAAAACGCAACCTGCTGGGATGTGAGATAACCAGCCACGATGTGGCCGAGCTGGTTGCGGAACTTTGTGATCTGCGTTTCAGCAAAACCACCGGTGCTCAGATCCCCATCGACGGTGGCAACGATCGGGTCATCTGACGCCCGTTACCAACCCGCTAACCCAATCGTCCACTCTCGGAATTTCCAGCCTGCCCTCGATCTAAGGCGTGGCTTGCAAGGAAGGGTTGATAGGATTCAGCCGACCGCCAACTCTACGGCAGGCTCTGCCTCCACCAGACTGACCCCGTTCAGGTTGCTGGCCCGGATCGATTCACCCAACAGCTCCACAGCCCGGGGTCGGGGAAAGCTCTTGCGCCAGGCCATGGCGATACAGCGTTTGGGAGATTCCTGAGTCAACGGGCGGGTAGTCAACAGATCCCAGCGCAGCGAATCCCCACCGATGGCGGAATCCGGCAGGATCGAGATACCGATGCCGCTGGCCACCATGTAGCGGATGGTCTCCAGAGATCCCCCTTCAAGGCTCTTCTGCAGGCTGACTTCCCCATTGGCGTGCTGCAGACACCCGGGACAGATCGCTTTCACCTGCTCCCGGAAGCAGTGGCCTTCACCCAGAATCAATACCGTCTCCTGCTCCAACTGGGCCACCGAGATGGTTTCGTGGGCCGCCAGCGGATGATTGACCCGCATCAGCACCGAGAAGGACTCCTCATAGAGTGGTCTGGTGACGATGCCCGGCTCCTCGTAGGGTAGTGAGATCACCACCACGTCCAGCTCTCCCTGCTTCAGCTGCTCAGTCAGGTTGGCAGTAAAATTCTCCTTGATAATCAGGCTCATGTCGCCTGCACAGGCGTTCAGGACAGGAATCAGTTTAGGAAACAGATAGGGCCCAACGGTATAGATGGCACCAACCCGTAGGGGACCGGCCAGTTGATCCACACTCTGGCTGGCCAGCTGCCGGATGGTCCCGGCCTCTTCCAGTACCCGCTGGGCCTGAGCCACGATGCGCTCCCCCGCGGCTGTCAGGGAAACCTCACCTTGGCCCCGTTCAAACAGCCCGACTCCCAACTCCTCTTCCAGTTTCTTTACTGCTACGCTGAGTGTAGGCTGGCTGACGTAACAGGCTTCTGCGGCGTGGCCAAAATGTCGTTTTTGAGCCACAGCGACAATGTACCTTAATTCATTGAGCGTCATAATCTATATTGTAGACGAGGCAATAGAAAAAATTAATTGATGCAAAAATGTTAACCTATCAACAGAATTCGACGCAGAATGTGGAACAATTCCTAAGTTTAGGACATTGAAGCAAAATATCGGTTTTAGATTTGATGATTCCTGATCTAATATTATGACAATATAATGATCATCCTGCTGGGGCCTGGAGAATCAAATTGCTCGTCAGCTTGAAAAATAGAAAGATGAAACGCTCTATGAGTAGCCATCCCGACCACAAGCCAGAAATATTCCGGCAAATGCCTGCTGATGGATTGAACGTACTTCAGATCACGGATTGTCATCTCTATGCGGACCCTTCACGCTGTCTGCTGGGCATCAACACCCTAGAAACTTTCGACCAGATCCTGGAACAGGCCTTGCGGGAAGCGGGCAGACCCGACCTGATCATGGCCACCGGCGACCTGGTGCATGACGCCTCCGACAGCGGCTACAAAAGGTTGCTCGGCCGATTCAAGCTGACCGAAATCCCAACCTACTGTCTACCCGGCAATCACGACCAGCCGGGAAAGATGACCCAGTTGCTGAATCAGGACAATGTTCATTGCATCCCCAGTGTACAGACCAAAGGCTGGTCACTGGTATTTCTCGATTCCACCATTCCGGGCAGTGACGGAGGTAAAATCGATGAGGGGCAGATGGCCCTGCTAAAACAGCTGCTTGAAGCCCATCCTGACAAACACACCCTGATCGCCATGCACCACCACCCACTGCCTGTCGGCAGTCGCTGGATGGACACCATGGTATTGGAGCAGCCGCAGGCCTTCTTCGATCTGCTGCAGAAGCACCCCCAGGTGAAGGGCATACTTTGCGGACATATCCATCAGAATTTCGAAGCCAGCTACCAGGGCTTGAAAATTCTCGGCAGCCCCTCGACCTGCGTACAATTCACCGCAGGGGAAGATGACTTTGCCATCGATCCGACCCCCCCCGGCTATCGCTGGTTAAGTCTGCAGGCGGATGGTGAAATTGTCACTGGTCTGAGTGCTCTTCCGGAGACCCCCTCGGGTCTGGACTTGGCCTCCATCGGTTACTGAGCCAGCTTCGCTACAGTCTGATCGGCACCTCACCGGTAACCCGCATCGCCTTATCGCTATGTCCGATGCGTAGCGCCATCAGCTCCACCCCGGACTTTTCCACCACCTGCCGCAACACCTGACCGTACTCCGGATCGATATGGTCAGCCGGTTTGAAATAGTCACCTTCCGGGCGGTTCAGCGCATAGATCATCACCCCCCGCTGCCCCGCTTCACATAACTGAGCCAGATGCTGCAGATGCTTACGACCACGGGTCGTGACCGCATCCGGAAAACAGAGACTCTGCTGCTCCCACAGGGTGACGTTTTTCACTTCAATCCAGACATCCTGCCGATCTTCCCCCGGCAGCATAAAATCAAACCTGGAACGAACCCCCTGACTCTGATGAGAGACTTCACGCCTGACCTCAGAATAGTCAGAGAACGGCGCCAGTTTCCCGGCCAGAAGCGCCTCTTCGATCACCGGATTGGTTCGCCCGGTATGGACACCGATCCAGCCCTGGCCCATATCCACCCGTTCCAGGGTCCAGGGGAGTTTACGGCGAGGATTGTCGCTGTAACTGATCTGTACCGGCGCACCCGGTTCCCAGCATCCAGACATGCTGCCGGTATTTGGGCAGTGAACGGTAACCACCTCACCAGCCGAGAGCTCCACATCGGCCAGAAATCGTTTGTATCGTTTGATGATATGGCCATCTGTCAAAGGCGGCAGCCGCATTTTTTCAATCTCCGGGGTAAATTATTCGGACGATGCCGGGTTTATCGCCAATCGGCTTGATGTATTATCATGTAGGAATACGATGTGGTAGTAATATCGTAAAAAACAATAAATACCACATGCCGATAAAACGACCACCCCATCAGAGGTATCACATCATGAGACGTTTGAAATGGCTTTCACTTTGCACACTGATCATCCTGGGATCTACGGATCTTTTTGCTGAAGGGGATACCCGGCAGTTCAATGTCAATCCAGGCAACATGATGGGCGGCATGATGAACCCGATGCGCAATATGTTCGGTGGCTATGACCGAAACCAGGGGCGTTATTACGACAACTACGATTCTCCCTACTACGCCCCCCAAGCCTATCCATACTACCCTCAGGGATATGGCGCCTATCCGGGTACAGGCTACCCCCAGGCCCCAACTGGTTATGGGGTGCCTTCAGCTCAGTATCCGGCCAACCCCGGTTACCAGCAGCCGATGGAACCGGCCGCGCAAACTCCTGCCTATCCGGAACAGGCCGCACCTGTCTATCAGCAGCCCCAGCCGGTGATGCAACCAGCAACACCCTACGCCAATGCACCCCAGGAGCAGTTCCATTTCCGCCCCATGGATCAACCATCGACGATGCAGAATTCGGCTCAACCAGCCAGCCCCACCTATGCGCAGCCTCAGATTGCCGAACCTCAGGGTGGATCAGCTTACTATGCCAGCCCTGCACCATCTGCCGCCCAGGGATACCAGCAACAGCCCCAGGTTCCCGTGGACCCAACCATGAAGTTCAGACCACTGGACCAACCCGGTTACTCTCAATAGTGGAGACCGGTCAGCCGGAAAAACTGACCCTACGAAACTAACGACCGGCCGGATCGCGCTGCACCACACCCTGCCATGAATGATCACTGGCAGGGATCTAGGTGCGACTTTGAACTCTTATTTACCGGGCAGCATGTCTACAGGCCTTATGGCCTGTTAACACTAATGTATGCTCAAGAGAGGCTTCACTAGCCAATGGTGAAGTCAGCATAGTTATGCTGCTCGATTGCCTCGCAGGAGAGGCCAGAGACGCTGGCGCCCGAAGGACCCTTACGCAGCCAATCCTTAAGTTCATCCAAAGCTTCCACGCTCCCACAGGCGACAACTTCCACACGCCCATCACTCAGGTTCTTGGCAAAACCTGTAATCCCCAGGCGCTGGGCTTCATGTCTGGCGGAAGCCCGATAAAAAACCCCCTGCACCCGACCACCGATAAAACACCGTATACAGATCTCTGGGCTGCTGATTCGATCACTCATCGGCTATCCTCAAAACCGCCTTTTCCCCGGCCCGCACCACCACCGACTCAGGTGGTTGAAAACTCGCTTCCAGCCGGTATCGGGCTCCATTGGCATCTTCAGCAACAGGCTTCAGGCCCACTCTGGAAATCTCACCGTTCAACCATTGACCTCGCAGGCCGATCTGCACGCCACTACCCGGTTTCAGTTTATCCGCCTGCTGAGCACTGACATCGGTCACCACCTTCATCCGCCCGGTATGACAAAGACTGAGCAGTGGCTGCGCCTGCTGGCGGTTGATTACCGCCTGACCGGGTTGGACGTAAATCTCCTCAACGACACCATCAAACGGGGCGGTGATACGGCTGTAATCGATATGCAATCGAACCTTGGCCAGTTGCGCATCCGCCTCCCGATAGGCGGCATCGGCCTCGGCCGCTTCGATCTCAGCCTGCTTGCGTTCATGATCGGACAGCAGCGTTCGATCATAGAGTTCCAGAGCGCGATCCAACTCTCTTTTAGCCTCTGCGTTCTGCTGCGTAGTCGCCTCCAGTCTCGACTCGGCTGCCGCCAAACGGCTCGTATAGGCCCGCTGGTCCAGCTCGATGAGTATGGTTCCGCGACTCACCTTCTCACCCACGGCGGTATTGACACGACTCACCATGCCATCCACTGAAGTACTCAGCTCCACCTGCTGATACCAGCTGGTGACGGCCTCCAGATCCAGGGCCACAACCTGCCCACTGAACAGAAGACAGATTACCATCAATATCCTCATGACTACCCCCCTTACAATTATTAGAATTAATCCACTTGGTCAGCCGAATCACTCCTCAGCCAGCAGATACCTACTGGGATAGCGAAATCTCAGAGAGGTTGAGAGCCACTCAACCGTGGCGAATCAATGTATGACTGAATGGCTGTCCAATTCAAGGCCTGTGCAAACCTTTCTATCGGAGCCTAAGGCTCCTCGGCACGCTTACCCTGTTCCAGCAAGCCACCGGTCAAAGCCTTGAGGTGGGCCAAAGCCAACTGTATCTGATAACTATTTTTCGCCTGCTGAAATTGAATATCGGCAATTTGGGTCATCGAGTCACCCAGATCGGAGGAAAGATCCAGCTCATACAGGGTGCGACTTCGATCCAGGTAGAGATCCCGGTAATCCCCCGTGACACTGATCTCCTCCCCGGCAACACGCAGTTGATTGAGCTCCATCCAATAGTCTAGAACCTGCTGCCGAAGGGCCAACTCATAAGCCGCCAGCTCCGCCTGCTTCTGTTGAACCTTGGCCCGTTGTCTGGCGGTATCCGCATCCACACGATTGCCCTGATAGAGCGGCACTTCAAACACCAGAGCCGCCGTCAGCGGATTACGCCCGCCGAGCTCCCGTTCATAAGCGGCAGCTTCCAGTTGGGCACGAATAATCGGATTGCTTGCCGATTCACTCGCCTGCAGCTGCTTTTGTGCCGCCTGAAGTTCCGCTCTCAGTTTCTGCATACCCGGATTACCGGTCAACGCCAATGCCACCAATTCATCGACATCCCCTACCTCATCGACCGCTTCGAAATTCGGCATTTCCAGTTCAGCAGGAAGATCGAGCGGGCGGTTCAGACTGATTGCCAGCTGGGAGCGGGTAATGCGCTGGCGATTACCGCTCAGTGCCACCTTTCTTCTACTCTGCTGGTAGCGGCTTTCAAGCTCGAGCATATCAACATCGGAGACCCTGCCAAGCTCGTTTTTGGTGCGCGCCCGATCGAAACGGATGTAGTCGATCGACAGGGCCTCGGTGTCCCGGGCATTCTCCAGGTCGGCCAGCAGTACATTGAAGTAGCGGGCCATGACATCGAGCCGGCGCTGCTGACGTACCTCCATAAGCTGCCAGCGACGAGACTCCAGATCGGCATCGGCCGCTTCCAGAGCGTGCGCGGTACGCCCGAAATCGTAGAGCTGTTTACTGATTTTGAGTCTTGCCAGGCTGTCGTTGTGGGTCTGATAGATGGCAATTTCCGAGGGTTCGATGGCGCGCAATTCGGCACTCAGATCGACACGCAGATCATCGTTCGAATCGGCCAAGTGCCTGGCTGCTTCAGCCTGGGCCAGGGCCGCATCGGCAAGGCTTCGATCCGGAGGTTCCGAGTCCGCCAGACTCAGGGCAAACTCCAGCGTCAAAGGGGATGGCAGAGGTTCGACCGCCACCGCCGAGCCGCAAACCGTACTCAGCAGAAACAGCAGCAATCGGCTGCAATAGGCTCTGTTCAACAACCTGGACACTACTTGCGCATTTCCTTTTTCTTGGCTCTTTTGTAACGGGAAAAGTTGGTCGACTTGTAGTGGCCGTCCACAACGAACTCACCCAGCCACATGAACTCGTCGGCCGTATTGGTGGCGCCGGTGAAACGGGTCAGCAGATTGCCATCGAGATCGAAAAACGCGAACACCGGTGTCGCTCTTACCTTGAAATGCTTGAAGGCAAAGTCCTTCTCTTTGATCGGCTGCCCTTTGAAGTCGGAAATCTCCACATCACCTTCGATATCCACGGTATAGATCTGGAAGTGTTGCTGAAAATAGTCCTGTACCGCCACTTGGTTGAGCACACGTTTTTTCATACGGTGGCAAAAGGGGCACTCATCCATTTCAAACATGATCAATACGCCCTTTTTTCCCTCCTCCCTGGCGACCATCAACTCCTCACTGAAATCCCCCAGAGATTGATTGAAAAAGTGCTCACCCGGATCCCGGGTTGCCGCGGATGCCTCGGCAAACGTGAGGCAGACCAATACCAGCATGAGGATGGTTCGTATCATCTATCGCTCCTTAGGGCTTGGTAATTACTAATCCCTAGTCGGTCTCTTCATTAATGAAAGTTTCCAGATCTTCCAGGGTGACCGGTCCGACCTGACGGGCAACCAGTTCACCTTTAGGGTTAACCAGAAATGAAGTTGGCAGACCGGGTACCCGCCCCAGCTCGGTACGTGCTGCCGGTTTGGTCAACAGAATCGGATAGCTGAGAAACTGTTCGTCGACAAAGGTTTTCAGGCGGTGCGGGTCGATACGCTCCATGGCCACGCCCAATACCACCGCATCCTTATCTTTATGATTGTTGTGAAACACCTCCAGCTCCGGCAGCTCTTCCCGACACGGAGGACACCAGGTAGCCCAATAGTTGACCAATACCCATTTCCCCCGATAGTCGGATAGACGGTAGTTCTTGCCATCCAGCCCCGGTAATTCAAAATCCACCGGCTCGGCGACTACCGGTTGGAAAAACAGCCACAATCCACAGATTAACAGGATACGGCTCAGGGGATTGTTGCAACGCATAGATCTCTCCGTTGGATCGATATTAGTCTAAGGCCTGTTAACACTCATCCAATCAGCCCGGTTGGATCTATTTTTCGTCCGGCTAAGGCGGAATGAGTGAAGGGTGGACGATCTTTCAGACCGCCATTTTCATGCTTAATTCCGATAAGTTCAATTGAGGTAAACCACAATCGGCAACGCTGAAATGGATCAGAGGTAAAGCAAAGATCTGTGAGATCTGAGCACGGCAAGATACAGTTCAAAGCATGAACTTTCAAGAATTAACCTACTAAATTACAAGAACTTTGTATAAAAAAACAGGGGCCTTTCAGGGCGTGCTTGAATTATACTGCATCTATACAACGATCAATTGAACCATAGCCTGTTGCCTGACCATGCTGTGTGGATTTTTATCGTCCCTGCAGCAGCCAATAATGATATAGTTTCCGATAGTCACCCGCACAAAGGAAACGGACCAGACACCACATTATGTTTGATTTTTTCAGCCAACGGACCCCTGCGCAAAAGCAACCCCAGTTCTTTGTGCCTAAAGCCGACCCATTCGAAAACCCGTTGGTTGAGACCGATCCTCAACAATTAGCCCAGTGGGCTACAGCGCTGCCCTTCGCCAACCCGCAGCAGCTTGCTGAGAACATGATCACCAGCCTGAGCCGCTTGAATCGCTATCCCGGTCAGGTAAAAAAACGTGACGAGCTGATGCAGATCTATGTCACCCCGGCCATGCGGCTGGCCCATGGCATGTCGCAACGCAAGCAACAGGCACCCATCAGCCTGGTGCGGCGGGTTATGCTGGAAATGGCCTATGGATACTGCCATATCGTTAATCAGAGCATCACCGGCAAGCACAATAAAAAGTTAGCACAGCGGCTTGGCCAGGCCATCTACGACGCCAATAAATACTTCATACTCGAATATCTGTTCGCCTGTGAGGATTTTGATTGCCGTTGCGTCTCCCCCTATCAGCATATCTCAAGGCTGATGACCTATGCCTGGGAACAGAATCTGCATCTGCTGGAGATGGAGGATCATGACCAGATCGAACCTCATCAGGCTACGATATCCCATCAGTTCAACCGATTTCTCCTGCTGCTACTGCTGGATCCTTGCCATCTGCAGGAGGGGGAACCCAGAATCTGCTTTGATTATCTGAACGGACTCGCCGGTGAAGCCCTCATCACCGCACCCGATGAAAACGTGGATGCTACCGGACGCTACGTAATCGATCGCCTGGGTGAAGTACCACCCTATCTCTACCATCCGGACTGTCTGGAAAACTTGCCGCTACCCAGGTTCACCCTATTCGATCTGAGCCCCGTCAGTAAAACACTGCACCAACAGCTACGCCTGATGGAACAGTCGGAACAGAGCAAGCCGGTCTGCATGAATCGATTGACCACCAAAGAGGCGAACAATCTATTGGCCAGGATGCTCAAATCCTGGCACATACGCCTCAAGCGTGACAGTGAAAGGCACAACACTTCGGGCCAGATCATGGTCTGGGTTGGGGTACAGAATGCCTATGACTACCTGGTCGGCCAAACAGATAAGGATGAGTATGGAGATGAGGAGATCACCATGACTCAACCGGTCGGCATGAGGGATTCAGCACAGTCCACCGGCTACAGCAGAATCGTCGCGTTACGCAGCAATCAAAGTCGCTCGGGAGTCGCTTTGCGCATTCCGCGACAGGCCATCTCCAAAGATCTGATCGGACAATTGATTTTGATCTCAACCCACGAGACCAAACAGGGCAGCGACTGGAAAATGGGTGTTGTCAAACGGGCCATGAACTGTGGCGACAATCTGTTGGAAGTCGGCGTGCAGTTTGTGGCAGGCAAATTGGAACCCATTACATTACGACTTGCCAATCCACAGACAGAGGATGATGCAAATCCTGATCATGGCGGGATATTCATCGACCAAGGCCACAACAACCGCAGTTCACTGATCGTACCCAAACATTTCTTCGTCATCGGACAGGAGTACCGGGTCGAAGAGATGATTCCCTCCCCAAGCATCAGTCCGCTGCAACAGCTTGAAACCACGGCCCACTTCGAGCGCTTTCGAATCAAAAGCGTCTACTAGGGCCTGTTAACACTAATCCAATACTTACAGCTACCTCGATCAAGGGCAGGTTTGAAACCCCGATGCTAAACGATCGGCTTGCCCGACGAATGATCCGGTGACACTTCCCGCTGGTCCAACAACGCCTCCAGAGGGCGGTCCATAGTCTGCTCAAGGGTCAGGTTCAGCGTCTCGAGCAGCTCCTCAAGGGCCACCGGTATATCGGACAACTCATCTCTGGCAGGGATCACATAGGCTGCCGAGTGGTAGAGATCCCTCAGCATCACCTCCTTCAGGTCTCGGGCCAAAGCCCAGCCCTTCTCATCCGCTCTGAGTACCAGATGGGCATTGTAGAGACTGTTCAGTGACGCTTCGATGCGCTCTTCCGTCGCACCACGGATGCGGGCCTGAAGCTGACGGCTGGTCATCGAGATACCCTGCCGTTGAGCCTCCCGCAATTGGCCCAGCAGACGTAGCGCCAACAGAAAGGCCCCACCCCGCTGCTGAGCCTGCTCGTGCCAATCCTGACGATAGACACCCAGACAGTAGGTAAACTCAGCCCCGAGCAGGGTTACCAGCCAGGAGAGATAGATCCAGATCAGGAAGATCGGGATAACGGCCAGCGCTCCGTAGATCGCTTCATAGGTTGGAAAGGTGGTCACATAGAGTGCAAAGCCCCGCTTTGACAGCTCAAACAGCAAGGCCGCCAACAGCCCCCCCATCAAGGCATGACGCATCGGCACGGAACGGTTGGGTACCAATGCGTAGAGCAGACTGAAAGCCAGCGCAGAAATCAGCACCGGCATCATACTGAGCAGCTTCGATCGCACCATCACCACCGCCTGGGCCTGTTCGAGCAACGGTATGGATACCAGGTAGGAGGTTACACCGACGCTGACCACGATCAGCACAGGCCCCAGAGAGAGGATTGCCCAGTAGACGGTAAACTTTGCCAGCGGCTGACGCGCCTTCCTGACATGCCAGATGGTATTGAAGGCCTTATCGATATTACTCATCAATAACAGGGCGACAAGCACCAGAAAGAAAAACCCCACACCGGTCAGCTTGGCCGCTTTCTGACTGAAATTTCTCAGATGTTCCTGCACAGCCTCACCGGCTGCGGGCACAAAATTCTGAAACAGAAAATTCTCGATCTGTTCCGACATACGCTCTGAGGCGGGAAAAACCGAAAACAGGGCCAACACCACCGTCATCAGCGGTACCAGGGAGAGCAGCGTGGTATAGGTCAGCGAGGCGACATGCTGCATCCCCCCATCGGCCGCAAAATGGTGGAACACCAGGCGCAGAAAGGCACGCACATGCCTGAGGGTCGATAACAGGTTCTGTTTAGCATCCTGTAGATTCATGACGGGTTTTCCTTTTTGCACCTGAAGGAGAGTGCTCACACTTAGGGCCTATTAAACCATGAAGGGGATGAAGATCACGAAAGCTTGCCGGTCCAGCAAGCTCAATGGATCTGGGGCCAGACCACCCGGCAGAATCACAACCTCGGTTCCAGGCGTGTCAGGATCTATTGGATTGGTCACTGGATTCATATGGAGCAACCACTACCATCCGGATACAATGACGGCCAAACACCATAAGACAGGACACTGAAATGACCACTGAGATCTATCACAACCCCCGCTGCAGCAAATCGAGACAAACCCTGCAGCTGCTGGAAGAACAGGGTGTAGAGCCAGAAATCGTCGAGTATCTGAAAACCCCGCCGGACAGCAAGACCCTGGAGAAGATTCTCGACATGCTCGGCCTGGAGCCCCGTGAACTGATGCGCCGCAAAGAGCCGGAATACAAACAGAATCAACTCGACAATCCGGAACTGAGCCGTAAACAGCTGATCGAAGCGATGGTCGCCCACCCCAAGCTGATCGAGCGGCCGATTGTGATTAAAAACGGCAAGGCGGCCATCGGCCGGCCACCGGAAAAGGTACTGGAGATTCTCTGATCCCGAGCAGCCCCTAATACTTACGGAAGCAAAACATATGGCGCAAGTTCTTATCTTATACTACAGCCGTCACGGTGCCACGGCTGAAATGGCACGCCTGATCGCCCGTGGGGTTGAGGAGATCGCCGGTGTAGAGGCCAAATTACGTACCGTCCCGGAAGTCTCTGCGGTGTGTGAAGCCACCGAAGACACCATCCCCAAGGAGGGAGCCCCTTATGTCAGCGAGTCTGATTTCCGGGATTGCGGCGGCCTGATTCTCGGCAGCCCGACCCGTTTCGGCAACATGGCCGCCGCCATGAAATATTGTCTCGACACCACCAGCTCCCTATGGATGAGTGGTGCCATGATCGGCAAGCCCGCCTCCGTCTTCACCTCCACTTCCAGCCTGCATGGCGGGCAGGAGAGCACCCTGCTTTCGATGATGTTACCGCTGATGCACCACGGCATGCTGCTGATGGGCATCCCCTACAGCGAGACCGCCCTGCTGAACACCCGCAGTGGCGGCACCCCCTATGGTGCAAGCCATACCGCGGGTAGTGACAGCAAGCTGCCCATCACCGATGAGGAGAAGCGCATCTGTATCACCCAGGGCAGACGCATGGCGGAAACCGTATTGCGGCTGGAAAAACAGATCTGACCCCATGTCCAACCAGCTGCCTCTTGGCCTGAGCATCAGACCCCGGATCGATTTCGCCCATTTCGTCATCGGCCGAAACGGCGAGGCGGTCTCACGCCTGCGCGGTGAACAGGATCCCTATATCTACCTCTGGGGAGAGTCGGGTTCAGGCAAAAGCCACCTGTTACAGGCGGCTTGTCAGCAGTCCCAGTCCAACGGAGAGCAGCCGGCCTATCTGCCGTTCAAGTCGGAACACGGACTGCAACCGGAGATGCTGGAGGGGCTTGAAGGTTTCTCCCTGGTCTGCCTGGACGATCTTCAGGTACTCGCCGGGGATCGGGCCTGGGAAGTGGCGATATTCAATCTCTACAACCAACTGCAGGAGCGTGGCGCCAAACTGATCATCGCCAGCGACCGCCCGCCGGGCCAGCTCTCCCTGCAATTGGCGGATCTCGCCTCCAGACTGACCTGGGGCCCCTGTTACCATCTGTTTCCACTGAATGATGAGGAGCGACTCGAACTGCTCCTGAGCAATGCCGAGCTGCGGGGTTTGTCAATGAGCGTTGAAACCGCACAGTTTCTGCTGCAGAGAACGCCCAGGGATATCCATTTTCTGACCATTCTGCTGGACCGACTCGACCAGGCTTCACTTGCAGCCCAACGTAAACTCACTATACCCTTTGTCCGGGAAGCGTTGAAACTCTGAAACAGAACCCTGATCCAAGTCACTGAGACCGGTTAGAATATAGGTAGTGAAATGACAACCACACAGAAAATCATCGAAAAAAAGCTGCAGGAATCCTTCTCACCTCTCCATCTGGAAGTGATCGATGAGAGCCGTAACCATAGCGTACCGGAAGGGGCTGAATCCCATTTCAAGGTCGTACTGGTCAGCGAAGCTTTCGCTGGGGAGAAACTGATCCAACGTCACCGCCGGGTCAATAAGGTATTGGCGGAAGAGTTGAGCGAGGGAGGTGTTCATGCCCTGGCACTGCACACCCTGACCCCGGAAGACTGGTTCAACCATGGTGGTACGGTACCCGATTCACCGGAGTGTCTGGGTGGTTCAAAACAGAGCTAGCGGAAGATGCTGCACTGGCTCACCAGCCTCATCTCCAAACCGCTGCGTCGAGATTCGCTACGCCAGCGCCAGGTTGATGACGAGACCAGTCGGCTGGCACTCTACTACTTCCCCCTCTGCCCCTACTGCATCAAAGTCAATCGTGTGATTCGCAAATTAAATCTGCAGATCGAACTGCGCAATGCAGCCGGTAATTCGAACTGGGCTGATGAGCTGCAGCACCATGGTGGAAAGCTGCAGACACCCTGTCTGAAAATGCAGCAACAGGATGGTGACCGCTGGCTCTATGAATCCGATGACATCATCCGTTATCTCAGAGAAAAATTTGCAACGCCTGAAGACCTTGCGAAAGATCACATCGGCTGAAACAACCGGAGACTCAATCCGTTCTCAGTAACAACCACCGCTGGCAACATTCCAGCGACCACCTACTTCAACGCATTCTGTTCAAAGTAATCCCGAGTCAATTTGAATACCACCGGGCTGAGCATCAGCAGTGCAACCAGGTTCGGGATAGCCATCAGGGCATTCAGCGTATCCGCCACCAGCCAGACAAAGTTAAGATAGTCCTGAGCCAGGGCACCAACCGGAATCATGATGATCCAAAGTACACGAAACGGGGTAATCGCTTTGATGCCCACCAGGTATTCAACACAGCGCTCACTGTAGACACTCCAACCCAAAATGGTGGTAAAGGCGAACACCGCCAGACCCACACTGACAATCAGACCGCCGACACCAGGCAGAGCCATCTCAAAGGCGGCAGAAGAGAGCGCAGCCCCGGTCTCTCCACTGGTCCAGGCTCCGGTGACGACGATCGCAAGGCCGGTGACCGAACAGACGATCAGGGTATCGATGAAGGTTCCCAGCATCGCCACAGTACCTTGACGCACCGGGCTGTCGGTTGCGGCAGAGGCGTGAGCAATCGGCGCACTGCCGAGTCCCGCTTCGTTGGAAAAGACCCCTCGTGCCACACCAAAGCGTATCGCCGCCCAAACCGCAGCACCGGCAAATCCGCCCGTGGCCGCAACCGGAGTAAAGGCATACTGTATGATCTGACCAATGGCCGCCAGAATCTCGGTAATATTGAGAATGATGATCACCCCCCCGGCCAGCAGATAGGCGATAGCCATCAGAGGCACCAGTTTACCGGCCACTTCAGCGATCCGACGGATACCGCCGATCAGCACCAGTGCGGCCAGCACAGCCATCATACCACCGGTGATGGCCGGATCGATACCGAGATCCTCATTTTTCAGCAGCGCCTGGGCAACCGAATTGGCCTGTACCGTATTACCGATACCAAAACCGGCCAGCGCACCGAATACGGCAAACAGGGTACCCAGCCAGGTCCATTTGTTACCCAGGCCGTTCTTGATGTAGTACATGGGACCACCGACGTGGTTGCCATTCTCATCCACTTCCCGATAACGGACAGCCAGTACCGCTTCAGCGTATTTGGTGGCCATACCGACCAGTGCGGTACACCACATCCAGAACAGAGCCCCTGGGCCACCCAAGGCGATCGCGGTGGCAACCCCGGCGATGTTACCCGTACCGATGGTTGCAGAGAGTGAGGTCATCAGGGCGTTGAATGGGGTGATCTCCCCCTCTCCCCGGCCTTCGCGCCCTCCCCAGAGCATTTGAAATCCATATCTGAGCCGGGCCAGCGGCATCAGCTTCAGGCCGATCATCAGGAACAGCCCGGTACCCAGAATCAGCACCAGCATGACGGGGCCCCAAACGATACTGTTCAGCCCACCGATCAGTTCTTTGATTAACTCCACCGCATACCCCCTTATATATTTTTTTGTTGCATGGCATATAGTTAGGGCAATTCTTAATAGAATCGCCATGCCGTTGCGGGATCTCAGACGATACTTCTATCGACCTACTATACACACTCCCAAGTTTTCGGTAAAAAATCCCAAATCGGGCTTTTTGCTTGAGATTCTTAGCTTTGAAGACTAACCTGATACTGATTGCATCCAAACAAGTTTGGTGAATGAAGCCATGTCTGTGTGTAAAAGTCTGAAGGGATACTCCCGGAAACATGAGCGTGTAGCAGATCTGTTTTCTTTGCTGGCGGTCGCCCTGTTGTTCGGCACGCTCTATCTGGTGGTAAGCAACCATTCCGAAGTCATCAGCTGGATGAAGACCGATGCGGTGATCCATGTGCCTGTGGTTGTTGCCGTGTTGATTCTCGATCTGTTCCTGATCTATATGTTCCTCAACATTGGCGCGGCCCGCTTCGAAGAGGAGGAGGCGGGATGTTTCCACACCTTTAAAGGGCGCAGATCGGGCAGCGGCTCCATCGGCAACCTGTTCTCAAGCTGGCTGCATCACATGGAACAGGTCGGCAGAAAACATCGCTGAAATCTGTCACAATCGGCGGATGATCAAGAACCGTCGTCGTCTCATCCTCGTCTCCCTGCTGTGCGCAGCCGCTCTGCTTCTGGATAGCGGTTGCAGTTCACTGTCAACCAGTCGCCTGGCAGCAAACCTCTCTAACGCCATGCTCAACCAGACAGATCCTGAGATCGTGCGTCATGGCGCACCGGCCTATCTGCTGCTGCTCGACTCTTTCATCGCGGAAAACCCTAATGACCGAGATCTGCTCTATGCCGGTGCCAAACTCTATGGCGCTTATGCAGGGGGACTGGTCAAAGATCCGCAACGGCAAAAAAACCTCACCCAGAAAGCGATGGACTACGCCACCACAGGATTCTGTGAAGCGGAGCCGGAAATCTGTCAGAACAGCAGCAAACCTTTCGAGCAGTTTGCGGCCACCCTGGCGCAGACAGAAAACCCCGACCTGGAGGATCTCTATCTGTATGGCGCCACCTGGGCAGGCTGGATCCAGGCACACAGCGATGACTGGAATGCGGTTGCCGATCTGGCCAAAGCCGAGTCTCTGCTACTGCGAGTGGTCGAACAGGAACCCGGTTACGAACAGGGTCGCGCACAGCTCTATCTGGGTGTCATTCGCAGTCAGATTCCTCCAGCGCTGGGCGGCAAACCGGAACTTGGCAAGCAACATTTTGAATCGGCCATCGACTATTCCGAGGGTCGGGACCTGATGGTGAAACTGGAATACGCTCGACACTATGCCCGTCTGGTATTTGATAAAACTCTACATGACAGGCTACTCAACGAGGTGCTGCAGGCCGACCCGGTTAAAAGCGGCTTGACATTGAGTAACATCATGGCACAGCAACAAGCCAAGTCATTGATTGAAGAAGATTATTTTTAAAGCCCATAGCGCGTAACATCTTGTAAACAGTGAGCATCTATACTACGGTAGTTGGATCAACTGAGAGCACCGCGAAGTGGAAAGCACCCTGGGGTAACCGAGCAAATACCCCACAAACCCCAATGACATATGGCCTGCATGAGTCCAAACAGATCAGTCTTACGTATCAACCACAGAGTTTAATCACCAACTTCACTCTTTCACCTTTGAGGATTACACACATGTTCCGCCTGTTGGCCATTCTCATCATGACACTTCTGCTGGTACCCGTCAGTCATGGCAAAACCACTTTGAAAATCGCCACCCTGGCGCCGGATGGCACCAGTTGGATGAAACAGATGCGAGCGGCCGCTAAACAGATCCATGAAAAGAGTGAAGGACGGGTAAAAATCCGCTTCTACCCCGGTGGGGTCATGGGTAACGATAACAGTGTGTTGCGAAAAATCCGTATCGGCCAGCTACAAGGCGGCGCCATCACCGGAGGCGGCTTGAGCAGCATCTATTCAGACGCCCAGATCTACACATTGCCGTTCCAGTTCCGCAACCTTGAAGAGGTGGATGCGGTACGTGAAGTGATGGATAAACAGATTATCGATGGATTGCAAAAGAAAGGCTTTATCAGCTTTGGCTTGAGTGAAGGTGGATTCGCCTATTTGCTCTCGAACTCCCCGGTCAAGACGACAGACAATATGAAAGGCCTTAAAATCTGGATTCCGGAAGGCGATAAGGTAAACGCGGAGATATTCAGCAAACTGGGCATCTCACCGATTCCCCTCCCATTGACCGATGTACTGACCGGATTACAGACAGGTTTGATCGACACCATTGCCAGCGCACCGATCGGTGCGATCGCACTGCAGTGGCATACCCGGGTCAACTACCTGACTCAAGTGCCGCTCGCCTATCTGTACGCCACATTGGTGATCAAAGAGAAGGCATTCAACAAACTCAACGAAGCTGACCGGAAACTGGTTAAAGAGACACTCCAGTCCACCTTTGTCAAACTCAACGAACAGAATCGTAAAGACAACATCGACGCCCTCTCTGCACTCAAAAAACAGGGTATCGAGTTCATCAGTCCAACGGAACAACAGCAACAGGCCTGGGAACAGCATGCCAACATAACTCTCAAGAGTCTGCGTAATGATGGCGTTGTCTCGATCGAACTGCTGGAAGAGATGCAGAGACTGATCAAACAGCAACGCAATTCAAACCCGGTCACCAAGTCGACTGAAGAGATATTGATTAACCGTCGCGAAACCGCGCTTAAATCCGGTTTGAACGAAGCCCACGCACTTCATTAGGGCCTGGTAACTCCACCCGAAGGGAGGCTTGCAGTGGATAACCGATGCGCAGAGAATGTCACACGCTCAGCAACTGAGTATCGTTGCACAGGCCATCGAAGCCCCGATGGCCTGCTGGATTTGAGCGTGGATAGAAGAGGCGTCAGCTGATATTCGTAAACTATTAACACGACATACTCAGTCGTCGAGTTAGCGCCTGTTTACACTATTCATCACTCACACTGCAGGTATTACTCGCCATGCCGGAAAAGAATCTGTTTAAACCAGATAAGGCTGATAGAGAGAAGGAAACTCTGGAAACCCTGTTGAACACGAAAAACGTCACCATCGAGCGCATTCTAAGTCCGCCCAACAGCGTCACTCAGATTCTACAACAGCCTCATGATGAATGGATCAGCATTCTGCAGGGCAGCGCCAAATTGGAAATGGATGACACACAGCACAACCTTCATCGTGGGGATTGTCTACTGATCCCAGCCAACACGCCCCACCGCGTGCTGACAACCAGCCACCAGCCTCACTGTATCTGGCTCACGGTACATATCCGTTAACACCCCCATACGGCCAGGGCGTGTGAAACTCGATTGCTGAAAAGCAGTGTGTAGAGTTGGCATTGAACGCAACGGCTCGCACCAGGAATCATCTTTCACATCTTAGTGAAACATCTGTTACAAACAGAAATAACGATCTATCTTGATATACCGCTATAATCGATGCCCATGATCAATTTGTTGCAGACCATTCGCCAGATTATCCACCGTTTCGAAGAGTTGCTCACGGCAATTCTGCTGGGCGGCATGATTCTGCTGGCTGGCAGTCAGATATTGCTGCGCAATCTGTTCGATTCCGGACTGATCTGGGCAGACCCCAGCCTGCGCATCATGGTGTTGTGGGTTGCCCTGCTGGGAGCCATCGCAGCCACCAGAGAAAATCGGCATATCCGCATTGACCTGTTATCTCACGTACTCTCAAAACGCAATCAATCCCTGCTGAGCGTGGTACACGATCTATTCAGTGCACTGGTCTGCGGCTTGATCGCCTGGCATTCAGCCCGCTTTGTCTATTTCGAATGGCAGGACGGCACCCAACTGTTCTCCCTTCTACCGGCCTGGATCGGTGAAATCATCATACCGATCGGATTTGCCATCATGAGCATCCGGTTCATCGTCAACATTCCTTTGCATCTCATGAATAGGAAGAGTGCATGATCGTCACTATCGGGCTGATACTGCTGGCACTGAGTGGCGCACCGCTGTTCGCTGTGATTGGTGCAGGAGCTCTCTGGGGTTTCTATCAATCTGACATCGACCTCTCAGTGGTCGGCATCGAATTTTTCAGACTGGCGGAAACGCCCGTGCTGCTCGCCATTCCTCTGTTCACCTTCGCAGGCTATCTGTTGAGTGAAGGCAAAGCACCGAGCCGACTGGTCAGACTGACCCAATCCCTACTCGGTTGGATGCCAGGCGGAATGGCCTTTGTCGCCTTGATCGCCTGCGCCCTGTTTACCGCCTTCACCGGCGCTTCAGGCGTGACCATCGTGGCACTGGGCGCGCTCCTCTACCCGGCGCTAAAAGAGGCCGGTTATAAGAAAAACTTCAGCCTCGGGCTGGTCACAACCTCAGGCAGCCTGGGTCTGCTATTCGCGCCGGCACTACCGCTGATTCTGTATGCCGTGGTGGCCCAGCAGCTGGGGATCGGTGGTTCGATCACGGTGGACGATATGTTCCTCGCCGGCATTCTGCCCGGGCTGCTGATGCTGTTCATCCTGATGGCCTGGGGACTCTACTCCGGTCGGCACCTGCAACTCACCCCTTTCTCCTTTGTGGAAGCCCGTAGCGCAATCAAAGAAGCGGCCTGGGAGCTACCCTTGCCGGTGGTCCTGCTTGGCGGAATCTATAGCGGTTATTTCGCCATCTCTGAAGCGGCCGCCGTTACCGCGGTCTATGTATTGTTTGTTGAACTGGTGATCCATAAAGACATCTCGTTTCGCCAGCTACCCCGCATCATGCACGAGGCCATGCTACTGGTTGGCGGCATCTTGGTCATACTCGGCCTCTCGCTGGCATCCACCAACTATATGATCGATAGCGATGTACCGGGCATGCTATTCAATTGGCTGCATGAACGGGTCCACGATCCCCTCACCTTTCTGATTCTGCTGAATATCTTTCTGCTGATACTCGGTACCATGTTGGATATCTTTTCCGCTCTGGTGTTGATGGTTCCATTGCTGCTACCGGTCGCGGTGGAGTATGGGATCGACCCAATCCACTTGGGCATTATTTTTCTGGCTAATATGCAGATCGGTTATTTCACACCCCCCGTGGGTATGAATCTGTTCATCGCCAGTTACCGGTTCGGTAAACCGATCGCTGAGATATACCGCGCCACCCTTCCCTGGTTTCTGCTCCTTTTCGGCGCGGTATTGGTGATCACCTACTGGCCTTCACTCTCACTTGCCCTATTGAACCGGAGTTGAGCCAGGCCTTTACCCCAGAACTCGAACAGTGCCAAACCCAGCAGGATCAACCCGGTACCCAACCAGACACGCTGATCGATCTGTTCACCGTTAAGCCATTGCCCGGCCAGCAAAGCAAACAGAGGGGTGATCAACGTAATCAGTGCAACTTTGGTAGTCTCCACATTTTTCAGAATATAGAAGTAGAGAGCAAAACCAAGCACTGAGCCGATGATCCCGAGATAGACAATCGATGCCAAAGCCCGCTCTCCGATCACCTGGGGCCAACTCTCCCCTTGTATGAACCAACTCAGTAAAAACAGGGGTACGGCGACTAGCAAACCACCCGCTGTCACGACCAGTCCATGCAGTTGAGCATCGATCCGTTTCACCCAGACCGCACTGGCGGAATGGGTTACCACGGAAACCAACATGCCACATAGACCCAGTGCAAATTCAGGACCCGCCTGGATGCCGACGCTGAAGATGGTGACCAAACCGGACAGTGAGATCAGTACAGCCACCAGTCTCGAAGTATCCATCCCCCTTTCATTCAACCAATAGCGAGCCATCAGACCGGTAATGATTGGCGACAGACCGAAGATAACCGATATCCAGCCGGAGGGAATGTACTGGGCCGACCAATAGACCGACGTCATGGCGATAAAGATACCCAGCCCGGCCGCCATATAGGTACGTCGTGCCGTCTTATGCCATGCCAGTCGCAGTCCGATCAGATGCAACAGGGACAAGGCCAGCACCACACCGATCACCATACGTCCCGTTACTCCAAACAGATAACCCACGCCCTGGCCACTCCATTGAATGGCCAGGGGCG
>JAKSBX010000184.1 GCA_022360905.1 Chromatiales bacterium | reverse complement strand
TTTTTCTCGGCGCCCTTATGCCTGGACAGGTTCCAGATCTCTCATGAATCTCCACTGCAGATCTTGCTCTCGTTTGTGGAGACTGAACAGACTAACGGGTCAGAGCTGGGAGGGAAACGGAACTCTTGAATGGTTAACCTGCGGCCAGGATGACTGTGCCGCAACGGATGCTGAACCGGTCGAATCCTCTACTGCTCGACCTCTCTTTTGGGTAGCACTCTCTGTCTTCGGCCGAGAGTGTTTTTTTTGCCTGGATCTCTGCCCGCCGAAGCGTTTTTTAGCGATTAACCGCCAATGAACGCTAATCACCGCAAATCATCGCAAAGAAGAAACCGTATCGCTCAGGCTATTTGCGGCATTTTGCGGTGATTCGCGTCCATTAGCGGTTGAATTAGCAACAGCTCGCATGCCTTGCCAGCAGTCCTTACGGCGATATCAAGTTCAGTCAGGAAACAGAATCCCCGGATTGAGGATCTGGTGTGGATCGAACTGCTGTTTGATGCTGCGCATCAGTTTCAGCTCCACAGGATCGAGCTCCTGGGCGACAAACTGGCGTTTGACAACGCCGATGCCATGTTCTCCGGAGAGTGTGCCACCCAATCCCAGTACCAGTTCAAACAGCCCGTTAAGACAGCGCTCACCGGCGACGAGCTGTTCGGGATCATCCGGATCGAGCAGCAGGTTTACATGGATGTTGCCGTTGCCGGCGTGTCCGAAATTGACGATGGTAACGCCTGTCTCTTTGGAGAGGTTCTCCAGGGATTCGATCAGCTCGGGGATGCGGGAGACCGGTACCACCACATCTTCGTTGATTTTTTTCGGGGCAATATTGCGCAGCGCCGGGGAGAGGGCCTTGCGGGTCTTCCACAATTTGGCCACTTCCTCTTTGGTCTCGGCGGTATGGATATCGATCAGGCCCTCGACGCTGGCCGCCTGGGCGACGGCTGTGACCTCGTCGGCGATACAGTGCTCCGCACCATCCACTTCGATCATCAGCAGTGCGCCAACCGAGGGGGGCAGGGCCAGGTCGGAGAACTCCCTGACCATCTCCAGGGCGGCCTTATCCATGAACTCCAGAGCGCAGGGTATGACCGGTTGTCCCATGATCGCAGAGACCGCCTTGGCCGCTGCATGGATGTCGCAATAGGTGGCCTGCAGGGTTCGTTTGGTCTGTGCCAATGGTGTCAGTTTGAGGCGTGCTTCGGTGATGATCGCCAGGGTGCCTTCGGAACCGATGATCAGTCTTGTCAGGTCGTATCCCACCACGCCTTTGGTTGTATTGACGCCGGTGTAGAAGGTTTCACCGCGGCCGGTAACCCCTTTCAGGCCGAGCGTGCTCTCCCTGGGAGTGCCATATTTCACGGCTCTGGGGCCGGCTGAGTTGTAGGCGAGATTTCCGCCGATGGTGCAGACGGCGGCACTGGTCGGGTCCGGTGGCCAGAAGAAGCCCTGCTCCTGCAGTGCAGTTTGCAGTTCCTTATTGGTGACCCCGGGTTCAACCCTGGCGAGGCGGTTATCCCGGTCGATCTCCAGGATCCGGTTCATGCGCTCCAGTGAAAGTACGATGCCGCCCTGTTGCGGTACCGTGGCGCCGGTTGTGCCAGTACCCTTGCCCCGGGTTACCAGCGGGATGCGATGCTGATGGCAGAGCGTGACGATACCGGCAACCTGATCGTGCTCCCGGGCAAACACCACGGCCGCCGGTGTGGCCTGCAAACGGCTGTTGTCATAGCCGTAGGGTAGACAGTCGCCTGGGTCGGTAAAGAGATTCTCCTTGCCGACGATCTTGGAGAGCTGACGGATCAGCTCCGATGAGAGTTTTTCGCTCAATTCAGATGTACTCGAAGACCCGTACAACCCGTCGTACACCACTGATATGGCGCACCACCTCGGTAACCGCATCACCCTCCTGTTTGGTGATTAGACCCAGCAGAAACACGGTTCCCCGTTCGGTGACCACTTTGACTCTGAGTGGGTCAAAACCGGGTATATCGATGCTTGCGAGTTTTACTTTGACCTCGGAGGTCAGCGCGACATCACGGCTGTCCTCGCCAAGCGAGGAGGTGCTGCCGATCTCGATCTCATTGACTACCCGGCGCACCCGTTCCACACCGGTGACCAATTGCTCAGCCTTACGTCGCAGGTTGTCATTGGCCGCCTGTCCGGTAAGCAGGACCACCATGTTGTAGCTGGTGACGGCAATGTTGGTCTGTTCTTTGATCATTGGATCTTTCTTCAACACATCGTAGGACTTGAGCTCGATGCTCTGGTCTTCGACGATTACTCCGGTCGTCCGTCTGTCGTGGATGATGGTGGCCGTGGCCGCGGCACCGCCGACAATGGCTGCAGCACATCCCTGCAGGGTGAGAGCCGCGAGGAGGACGTAGAGTGTGGTTGGGAATTGTATCTGCATGAGCTTCCTCTTGAAGTTGTCTGTCACTTGCCAGAAGTTACCTGTCCGGATGAGTTGTAGTCGTTTTGTTATATCTGATGAATGAACGGTTGGGCGGCGCCATCAACCACCCAGCAGCTGTTGGTCCACCAGGTCACACAAACAGTGAATGATCAAAAGATGCACCTCCTGTATGCGGGCGGTGACACTCGATGGAACGCGAATTTCGACATCCCCTGGGGCCAGTAGTTTCGCCAGCTCTCCGCCGTCTTTGCCGGTCAGGGCAACCACGGCCATCTCCCGTTCGTGGGCCGATTGTACCGCATGATTCACATTGCTCGAATTGCCGCTGGTTGAGATTGCCAGCAACAGGTCGTTGGGTTGACCCAGGGCTTCGACCTGGCGGGAGAAGATCAACGAAAAATCGTAATCGTTGCTGATCGAGGTCACGGTCGAGCTGTCGGTTGTCAGGGCAATGGCGGGTAGACCCGGCCGCTCCCGCTCGTAACGGTTGAGCATCTCTGAGGAGAAGTGTTGCGCATCGCCTGCAGAACCCCCATTGCCACAACTCAATATCTTGTTGCCTTCAAGCAGACGGTCGAATACCAGTCTGGCGGCATCGGCGATCGGTTGGGTCAAAAGTGGCAGAGCTTCGATCTTGGTCTGTATGCTCTGGTTGAAGAGTTTCTGGATGCGCTCTTGGTCTAGCATCGGTCTATAAGGCCTGGTGATGGATCTGGTCCGGATTCGCTGGCAAGTGTCTCATAAATTCTTCGGCCCGGCATCCTTCAATTCCGCTCATGTCGGAAGAAAATCGGTCCGCAAATGAACGCGAATAAACGCAAATAGTTAATTTGATACCAGACGAGCCGGGGCTGTTTCGTCCGGCTTATTCAACCTGGATGTGATTGATAGACAACAGACAATTTGCGTTTATTCGCGTTCATTTGCGGACTGAATAGTTTTTGAATCATTTGATTTGTGGCGTCAGCGTCGATCTGCAACTTGAGTCAAGCTAATCAATGACTCTGAATGGCATCCTTGAGCCAGGTGGTACGGCTGTTACCGGAACCGTTTATTGCCACCACATCGAACCGGCAGGGTTGGTCGATACGGTATTTTTGTAGATAGAAATTGGCAGCGGCCAGCAGTTTGCGCTGTTTGCTCGGGGTGATACTCTCCAAGGCGGAGCCGTAATCGTCCGTTTGACGATAGCGGACCTCCACGAATACCAGGGTATGCTTTTCACGCAGGATGAGATCGATCTCGCCCACTTTGCAGCGAAAGTTGCGGGTTACCAACTTGAGTCCGCGACGACTCAGATAGTCAACGGCCTGCTGCTCTGCGGCTTCTCCCTGCTGCAGATGGTCGGCTTTCATCGGCTGCCGGCAGGTTGGGAGAGGTCGTGATCGGAAACCGGTGGCAGCTCAGCTTCAAGCATTTCGGAACCCTCCAGCTCCTCACCGCTCTGCAGATCATCAAGGCTGCTCATACCATCGAGCGCTTGGGTGTTTTGCGGCATTTCAATACGCGGTGCATAACCGATGATACTCGCCTTGCCCCGTTCCATATCGGCCCAGGCCAAAAGTCGGTGCATACGGTTCTGCTCATCCAGATAGATGGTGCCGCTCTTACCGTTGTAGAGTCTGCCGGGTTGTTCCTGCATGGCCTGAAGTTGGGAAAGCAGGTTATAGCTGTCGATCCCCATGGCATAGAGTCTGGCATAGCGACCTTTTACCCCAGGCATGAATCGTTCGAGGCTTTTGCGTGACAGGGCGCCTCCGTGATTGTCTTCCAGCAGCCAGGGAGTGTCGACAAAACTGATTTTGCCCAGATCCCGGTCCAGGTCGGCTTGTTCGATCCCGGAATAGATGTGGGAAGTGGATAAAATGGGTAGGTTGCCGGCACGGAAAAACTTCAGCTGTGGGCGGATTTGCCGCGCTTTTTGCGGACGTGCAGCAAGAAAAATGAAATCCGCGTCCTGGCGTGTGCGGGGTTCGGACTCGAGTTTTCTACCCATCAATCGGGTCAATGAACGTATCCGTGCTTCGCTCTCATTGATATTCAAGAGCATGCGAATCGGCACTGAGAAATCGTTCTCCTTAGGCAGATAGGTTTGGCTCTCCATGATTTCGCCACCCAGAGTCAGCCAGCGATTGCGAAAGCTGTTGGCCAGTCGGTCACCCCAGTTACCCTGGGGAGTCAGTATCAAGGCTGTTCTATGGCCTTCCAGCCAGGCACGTTCGGCAACCTGCTCTGCCTCATCTTCCGGAGCCAGGCCAAACTGGAACAGATTGGGGTTGGTCTCATAGAACTCGTTTTCCACTTGGTTGAGTGCCAGTACCGGGATGTCCAGCAACTCCAGATTCGAGATCATCTTCACCGCATCCTTATTCAGCGGACCGACAATCATCTGTGCGCCATTGAGGATTGCCTGCTGATAGATGCTCAGGGTGCTCTGCAACTCACTGCTGTCGTAAAACTGCAGTTTGGGACGATATTGGGGGGGCTGCTGATACCAGGCCGCCATCAATCCGTCTCGCACGGCAGCCGCGACTTTGGCATAAGGACCGCTGCGCGGCAGCATGACGGCAATGTGGTCATCGGGGCTGAGCCCCTGCAGCTCAAGCAGGCCGGCCAGCAGGGGCTGCATGGCCGGGTGGTCGGGGAAGCGCTGCCGCCAATCCGCCAGACTGTTGCTCAGCTCTTCCGGATCCGCGGTCTGTGATTTGATGACTTTCGCCAATTCCATCCAGCCGATCAGGGAGGAGGGGGGTTGGGGCTGCAGCAGTGTCAGCGCCGTATCGGTCATGGTGGTGAGGGTCTGCACCAGCAGCTCCTGGATTTCCAGGCGTTGATCCGGATCCTCTTCCATCAGCAGATCGAGCACGTCGAGCTCCCGGGCACTCTCCAGCAGGTTGCCTGAGAGACGGAAGATTTCCGCCATATTGCGATGATAGTGCCGACGCAAATCGATCGGTGCGTCCGGTCCCGGTTCCGGCTGCATCAGATCCAGTGCCTGGTCTATGTCGCCCTGTAGCACCGCCAGCTCGGTTTTCAGCATCCTCAGTTTCAGATTGAAATCGAGATCCGTCTCAGATGGCTGGATCTGCTTTACCAGCACCAGGCTTCTCTCCTGCTCCCCCGCTCTCAGCCAATATTCAACCGCTTCCAGAAGCAGCTGCTCACGAAACGGAGATTCAGACTCCATGGCATAGGTTTCAACAATCATCGCCGCAGTCGCGTACTCTTCAGCTTCCAGCAGCGAGCTGACCTGCAGTCTGAGTTCAGGGGACATCTGCTGAGCCGGCTGGCGCTCTTTGGTGACCGTGGTACAACCCTGCTGAAACAGCAGGACAAACATCAATAACAGGGCAATATGGCGGATGATGTGCATAACTCAGTATCTGTAGCAGGATCCAGTATAATCAACCCGGCAACATAATCGATTGCCAACAGGGCTTCAACAACGGTGTCGATCCGAACAGGTGTGGCCTGCCAGGATTGACCTTGAAATCAGTAAGTTACATTAAGACGCTGCTTTGCAGTGTCTGTTAAACGGGAATATCTGTGTCTAAGGGCGTACTTTACGTTGTCGCAACACCAATCGGCAATCTTGATGATCTGACCCCCAGGGCGGTCGAAATACTCAAACAGGTCGATTTCATCGCCGCCGAGGACACCAGGCATACCCGCCCTCTGTTGCGTCATTATGCCATCGATACCCCGATGCGTTCGCTGCACCAGTTCAACGAACGGGCAAAAATGGACTCCCTGCTGGCTGAGCTTGCGGAGGGGGCGTCGATTGCGCTGGTCTCGGATGCCGGAACACCGCTGATCAGTGATCCCGGATTTCCTTTGGTCAGGGGCTATGCGGCAGCGGGGGGGCAGATCGTGCCGATTCCGGGTGCCAGCGCGCTGGCTTGTGCACTCTCGGCAGCCGGGCTGCCCACCGACCGGTTTCTATTTGCCGGTTTTCCGCCCAGCAGTCGCTCTCAGCGGCAGAAGTGGTTACAGGAGCTCGCGGCTGAGCGGGCGACACTGGTCTTTTATGAGGCAAGTCACCGGGTGGTGGAGAGCCTGGAAGATATGGCCACCATCTTCGGCGGTGAACGGGAGGCGGTGGTTGCCCGTGAAATGACAAAGACCTACGAGACCTTTCTCAGAGGAACTCTTGAAGTTCTGCTGCAGACCCTGCAGCAACAGGCGGATCAGCGGAAAGGTGAGTTTGTCATTCTGATCGACGGCTCGACTGTTGTATCTCAGTCACGCGTGGAAGTGGATGTGGAGCAGATGCTGGTCACACT
>JAKSBX010000260.1 GCA_022360905.1 Chromatiales bacterium | reverse complement strand
TTGCCGACTGTATTGCTGCTGGGGGCAACCCACTTTGCGGAGAATAATCTGGAGCAGGCGAATGTTCTGCTGTCACGCTATGTCAATCGGGTGCCGACCCATCTCCAGGCGAGAAAGCTACTTGGCGAGATCAAACTGAGATTGAACAAACCCCAGGAGGCCCTATCCATTCTCAAATCCTCGAGTGATCAGCAGAAGGATCATCAACTGCTCTCGATGATCGGTACGGCGGCCAGTCAATCCGGGGACTTTCTGCAGGGCGTCGAATATCTGAAAAAGGCGGTAAAATCCCATCCTGAAAATACTCAAATCCGACAGGAATTGGCGAAGCTCTACCTGAATCAGGGTGCGGTGGATGATGCCATCGCTGAACTGGAACAGATGGACAGTAAGTCCGGTAAGAGCACCACCAATCTGCTGATACTCTCTTATCTGAAGAAGCAGGATCTGACAGCAGCCAGAAACAAGTCCGATCAGGTATTCGCTGCGAACCAGAACCTGTCAGCAACAGACTATTATCTGCGTGCCGTGATTGAGTTGCAGTCAGGCCATCGGCATGAAGCGAGAAAGTATCTGAGCAATGCTGTGGAGGTTAATGCCGCCTATGTGCCGGCCCTGGTCGCACTTGGTCGCATGGACCTTGAAGATGGCAGGTTGAGTGAAGGGAGCGATCGACTCGATCTGGTACTGGCGACGGATCCTGAGAATACACACGCCTTGCTGTTGCTGGCGCAAATCAGTGAGCGTGCCGGCCAGCAGAAAGAGGCATTGAAATGGATTGACCGGGCCGCAACATCCTCTCGCAATCCAACCCTGCCGATCATTATTGTCAGTCGTTACTACCTGCGTACCAAGCAGCCGGAAAAGGCCGCCACATACCTGCAAAGCAAAGCGCTTCTGGAGAGTGAGAATCCAACCATTCTCTCGTTGATTGCGGAGATGAACCAGCAATCCGGTAATTTCGAACAGGCGGAGGCGACAATCAAACGGTTAATCCGGTTGAATCCGGAAAACAAAGAGGCCTATCTGCAATTGGCCGACCTGCAGAGAAAGCAGGGTGACTATGCCGCCGCCATGTCGACCCTCGATGATCTCGATCCATTGCCGCAAAAGGGTAAACTGCTCAAATACAAGCTGGCACTGGAGAGCGGGCGATTTGAGGTCGCTGAGGCGGTAGCCAAACAGCTGAGTGGCGACTCGAAGAGCAAATATCTGGGGGTGGTGTTGAGTGCTGGAGTCCTGCAGGCCAGGGGTAGGCCCCAGTCGGCCATATCGCTGCTTAAGAAAAATCTCTCTCCAGAGGCACCGTTTTATCTGTATAGGAAGCTGGCGGATATGTACGCCATGAATGGCAATGTCAATGCGGCAACCGAGGTGCTGAAGCGAAGAATTAAGTCCCAGCCTGGTGGAGACAAGCAAGCAAAACTGGCACTGGCCATGATTCTCCAGACCAATGACAAGCCGGAAGACGCAATAAAACTCTATGATGAACTATTATCTGATGAACCGGATAATGTAATCGCCTTGAACAATGCAGCATTGCTCGTTTACGAGAAGAATCCTGAAAGAGGGCTCGGTTTTGCCCGCAAGGCCTATGATCGTGTTGGTGACTCGTCCCTGGCGGTGATCGACACCTATGCCTGGCTGACCTATCGGGAGGGAGATTCCAAATCTGCGCTGAATCTACTGGAGCCGATCATGCACAGAACCTCTGACCCATCCATACACTATCATTATGCAGCCGTTTTGAAGGCTGAGGGTCGAAAAGCGGAGGCGCAGGAAATTCTCCAGGCGATTCTGGAGAATGACCAACAATTTGAAGAATCCAATGAAGCCAAGCAGCTATTAAGTGAGTTATCATCTGCGAATGGCTAGACAGTAACAAGAACCGGGATCAGTTCTCAAACTCGAAAAATTACAGGAAAGTGTTATGTTATCAGTAGATTATATGAAAATTACAAGCTTCATCGCGGCCATCGGACTGATGCTGTTGACGGCATGTTCCAGTACCCCGGAAATGAGTGCAGCCAATTCGGTCGGCGGTGGGTCAAATGGTGCTACCGGTTCCACTTCGCCGCTCTACCTGATCGGACCGGGTGATACTCTGAATGTATTTGTTTGGGGAGACCAGGAGCTGACGACCGATGTGGTGGTTCGCCCCGATGGCCTGATTACCACCCCGCTGGTTGAAGATCTACAGGCCAGTGGTAAAACCCCCACAGAATTGGCCAGAAACCTGGAGGCAAGGCTTTCCAAATTCGTCAAAAACCCTAAAGTTACCGTCAGTGTCAGGCAGTTTGTCGGTCGCTATACCGAACAGGTTCGTGTCGTTGGGCAGGCATCCCAACCCCAATCACTCCCGTTCCGTGAAGGTATGACCCTGCTGGATGTGATCATCGAAGTTGGCGGTTTGACGGAATTCGCTTCCGGCAACAGCGCAACGATCGTTCGAAAGATCGACGGTAAGACCACCCAATATCGGGTCAGGCTGGATGATCTGATCCGTGACGGCGATATTTCAGCCAATGTCAGAATGATGCCGGGTGATGTGCTGATCATTCCGGAAACCTGGTTCTAGTCGATCGATAGGGGCTATATTCAGACAAGGTGCTATTGAATTGGAATTGGTTTAAATGAGCAGCATAGAAAAAGCGATTGAACGTCTTGAGAAATCCAAGGCTGAGAAGCGGTCTGCAGACCGCTCAGCTGTGGAGGTTGAGCCGGAGAAAATGGCGCCCGAGGCGGCTCCAAGCGAAACAGTCGCCGCATCTCAGCCTGTGGAAGAGACGATGGTATCTCCAGCGGAGCAGGAGACCACTCAGGAGGCCATTAAGGAGAGTAGCGAAGAGGCGAAACGAATCAGCCTCGACTACGAAGCCCTCTCCAGCAATGGTTTTATCGTACCCCATTCCGGCAACAAGCAGCTCTCTGAAGAGTACCGGATCATCAAAAGGCCTTTAATTCGTAACGCCTTGGGAAAAGGGGCGGCACCGATTACCCATGGAAACCTGGTATCGATCGCCAGTTCACTCCCTTCCGAAGGCAAAACCTTTACCGCCATGAATCTGGCGCTGAGTATTGCGACAGAGCTGGATACCACCGTGCTGCTGATCGACGGGGATGTACTGAAATACTCCCTGAGCCGTCTGCTCGGCATCGAAAACGAGCCTGGGCTGATCGATCTATTGAGTAACAAAGAGTGCAACGTGAGTGATGTCATCATTCATACTCAGATACCCCGATTGAAATTGATCGCAGCCGGTCATCGCTCTGAGAAATCAACCGAGCTCCTGGCGAGTAAAGAGATGGAGCGACTGCTGGATGAGTTGTCCAATCGCTATAGCGACCGGATCATCATCTTCGATTCATCACCGATTCTGGCGACCAGTGAAGCGGCGGTGCTGAATCAGCACATGGGACAGATCCTGTTGGTTGTCGAAGCCGGCGAAACACCTGTGGATGCCATCAAGGACTCCCTGTCCCGACTGGATCAGGAAAAGGCGATCGGTCTGGTGTTGAACAAAAGCCGGGAAGACAAAGGTTCCAACTACTACGGCACCTACTATTAACCCGACATACTTTGTCGTCGGGTTAATCTATAAGTTACCTGGATCATAATAATCTCCTCTTATCTTGGGTGTCGGTGAGCCCAGGATTTTCCTAGGCTCATCCAATCAGGCCCAGCTGTACCCGCTTTGCAACCGAATAGCTTTCAGGATCGATAGGGACAAGCAACCACATCGACTGAAAATCTCCACTTGTGTTTCGATCTCAGCAGACCATACTGAGGTGATATGCCGTATTTGCCTGGTTTCAGGTATATTAAATACCGCTAAAATTGTGAAAATAATCCCAAAATAAACGATTACATCCACTGAAAACCACTTGTATTTATCCCCTTGTTAAAGCCCGATTTTTGTGCTGGGATATTCATGGTGTTGCGCTTAACATGCTGAAATTAAACAGTTAATTTATTTTAATTTTTTTGGTCTAAGCTGGGTTCGACCCCCTTTCGCAAAGGCCTGGCAAGCGCCGGGCCCACCTTGTGAAGTCCTCTGTTTGACTGGATAATGCAGCGCAATCTGAAGTAGATGATTTCATTAGACATAAACTTGGCTGAGTAAAAAAACATGAAAATAGGCCTGTTAAAGGAATCGGTGGCGGGTGAGCACAGGGTTGCACTGTCACCTGACATTACAAAAAAACTGATCGCGAAGGGCTTTGAGGTCGATGTCACTGCAGGTGCCGGCGAACATGCCCATTTTTCCGATGCCTTGTACAGCGAGGCGGGTGCGCAGATTGTTTCAGCAGCAGAAGTTCTGAAAGCGGACATTCTGGTACGGGTACGCAAACCGTCGGCAGACGAGGTAGCGGATCTGCCCAAAGGGGCGATTCTGATATCGCATATCGAATCCTGTGAGCAGGATGAGACCCTCAAACAGATCCTGGCGAAAGAGGTTGTGTTTCTCGCGATGGAGCGGATACCCCGGATCTCAAGAGCCCAGGCCATGGATGCCTTGTCTTCTCAAAGCAATATCGCCGGCTATCGGGCGGTAATCGAAGCAGGCGTACACTACGGGCGGTTTCTCCCCTTAATGATGACCTCTGCAGGCTCGGCCAAGCCGGCAAGATTGGTTGTCCTGGGCGCCGGCGTTGCCGGTCTGCAGGCCATTGCCACGGCGAAAAGGCTGGGAGCTGAGGTATTCGCCTACGACATTCGGCCTGAGACCAAGGAGCAGATCGAATCTCTGGGCGCCAAAGCGATCGAGCTGGATATCGGTGAGAGTGGCTCCGGTGAAGGGGGTTATGCCAAGGAGCTGTCGGACGAGGCCAAGGCAAAACAGCAGCAGGCCCTGGCTGATGAGCTCAGCAAAGCCCATATCATCATCACTACCGCATTGATCCCCTGTCGTCCCGCACCGACCCTGGTGACTGAAGAGGTGATCAAAAACATGCGCGAGGGTTCTGTGGTCATCGATCTGGCGGCAGCAAACGGAGGCAACTGTCCATTGACCGAGGCCGACAAGGTGGTGGTCAAGCATGGCGTCACCCTGGTAGGACATACCAACTACCCCTCGATGGTGCCATCGGATGCCAGTGCTTTCTATGGAGGCAACATTATGAACCTATTGAATATCATGGTGGAAAAAACGGATGAAGGTCTGGTCCTGAAAGATCTGGAAGAGGACGAGATCACATCGGCTATGCGTCTCAAGCCTGAGTGATGATCGATCACAGGGTGTTGAGAAAAACGCAATTCAACAAATAACGATAAAGAGTGATCCTATGCCTGACACACTAGTCGCACTATATGTATTTGTTCTCTCCTGCTTCATCGGCTACTGGGTGATCTGGGGGGTAACCCCCTCGCTGCATACGCCGTTGGTGGCACTGACCAATGCGATATCCGGAATCATCATCGTCGGCGCACTGCTGGTAACCGGACTCGAATCGGTTGGCACGGCTGCGGAGATTTTTGGTTTTATTGCCGTGCTATTGGCCTCAATCAATGTATTCGGCGGATTCCTGGTAACCAATCGCATGCTTGCCATGTTCAAGAAAAAAGATAAGTGAGAACCTGAGCAATGGAGATATCAGCAAACACCCAGTCGATCGCTTACCTGATTTCAGCGATCCTCTTCATTCTGGCCCTGAAAGGCCTGACCCATCCCGCTTCGGCAAGACGCGGTAACTATCTCGGCATGATCGGTATGGCGATCGCCATACTCGCCACCCTGTTCGGCAATGAGGTTCAATCCTACGGTTTCATTGTTGCCGGCGTTGCCGCCGGTGCCCTGATCGGCTCCGTGGTGGCGTCAAGGGTTGAGATGACCGCGATGCCCCAACTGGTTGCCGCACTGCACAGCTTCGTGGGTATGGCCGCGGTGCTGGTGGCGATCGGCACCTATCTCAATCACGATGCCGCAGGCACCCTCAATCCGGTGATGATGGGTGAGTTGTCTGCGGGAATCATCATCGGTGCCATCACCTTTTCCGGCTCGGTGGTGGCGTTCGCCAAACTGCAGGGTCTGGTCAGCGGCGCACCGGTCAAGTTCAAAGGCCAGCATATGCTGAATGCCGCCATTGGGGTGGCCACGGTTCTGCTGGGGATCCATTTCGGCATGACCGAGAGCATGACCTCACTGGTGCTGATGACCCTGCTGGCCTTCATCCTCGGCTTTACCCTGATCATTCCGATCGGCGGCGCGGATATGCCGGTCATTATCTCGATGCTCAACAGCTACTCCGGATGGGCCGCGGCAGCGACCGGCTTCACCCTGGGTAATCTGTTGTTGATCATCGTCGGCGCATTGGTTGGTTTCTCCGGCGCCATTCTCTCCTTCATCATGTGCCGGGCGATGAATCGTTCGATCATCAATGTGGTGTTCGGTGGCTTCGGCAGCGAAAGCGGTGGCGAAGCCAGTGCGGTAGGGCAGGCGGCACAGAAAGGGGTGAAGTCCGCCTCTGTGGATGATGCCATCTACTGGATGGAAGATGCGGGCAAGGTGATTATCGTACCCGGTTACGGTATGGCGGTAGCCCAGGCTCAGCATGCACTGAAAGAGATGATGGAGCTGCTCGAAGAGCGTAATGTGGAGGTTAAGTTCGCCATTCATCCGGTGGCGGGTCGGATGCCCGGACATATGAATGTACTGCTGGCGGAAGCGGATATTCCCTACGATCACGTGCAGGAGATGGAAGAGGTCAATCCTGAATTCCCGACTGCGGATGTGACCCTGGTGGTTGGTGCCAATGACGTGGTCAACCCAGCCGCCAAGTCGGACTCCTCCAGTCCGATCTACGGCATGCCGATTCTGGATGCCTCCAAGTCGCGCCAGGTCTATTTCCTCAAGCGCTCCATGAGTCCCGGTTATTCCGGGGTGGATAACCTGCTCTTCTATCAGGATAATACCTCCCTGATCTTTGGCGATGCCAAGGATACGATAGAGGGCATGGTTTCTGCACTCAAAGGGGGCGGTCATTGAGACCGGCCAGAGGTGCAAAAACAGCGGGCTTCGGCCCGCTTTTTTCGTTATGGCGGATTGGTTTTATTGTTACCCACGATGCTGATATGGCCCTTGTATGGGTAGCAGGTTAAGGTTATTCAAAGCTCAACAGAACCGGGCAGATGCACGAAAGCTCACACAACAAATCACCCCTGATCGATGATCTGCCGAGCCCGGCAGAGCTGGAGCACTGCATGCAGGCGGATCGTCACCGCTTCAGGCAGCGCCTGAAAGGGGTGAAAAAGCGCCTTGCCGGCGGTGCTGATTACAGCCAGGCGGCGCTGAAACTTGTGCAGCAGATCAGAGCGTCACAGCAGCGTCTGGCGCAGCGCCAGGCGAATCTGCCACAACCCGCTTTTCCCGCCGAGCTGCCGGTCAGTCAGCGTCTGGATGAGATTAAAAAGCTGATTGCGGAAAACCAGGTGGTGATTCTGTGTGGCGAGACCGGTTCCGGAAAATCGACCCAACTGCCGAAGATCTGCCTGAGCCTCGGAAGAGGCGTGTCCGGCTATATCGGTCATACCCAGCCCCGGCGAATGGCAGCACGTTCACTGGCAGCCAGAGTGGCTTCGGAGCTGGATTCCAAAACCGGTGAGCATGTGGGCTACAAGGTGCGTTTCAGCGACCGGGTTGGACCGAATACCCACGTCAAACTGATGACCGACGGCATCCTGCTGGCCGAGATACAGCAGGATCCCTATCTCAACCAGTACGACACTCTGATCATCGATGAAGCCCATGAGCGGAGTCTGAATATCGATTTCATTCTCGGCTATCTGAAACAGCTGCTGCCGAAACGCCCGGATCTGAAGCTGATCGTTACCTCGGCAACCATCGACCCTGAACGCTTTGCCGAACACTTCAGCCAGGCGCCGATCATCGAGGTATCCGGGCGTACCTATCCGGTAGAGGTCCATTATCGGTGCCAGGAGGAGGAGCCGGAAAACGAACGGGACGATCCGATGCAGCAGGGGATCGTGGACGCAGTGGATGAGCTCTCAAGACACTCCCAGGGGGACATACTGGTGTTTCTCAGTGGCGAACGGGAGATTCGCGAGACCGCTGAAAACCTGCGCAAGCATAAACTGAAGGCCACTGAGCTGGTGCCTCTCTATGCCCGCTTGAGTGCCCAGGAGCAGGCACGGGTCTTCAAGCCCCATACCAGCCGGCGCATCGTACTGGCCACCAATGTGGCCGAGACTTCCCTGACGGTACCCGGCATCCGTTACGTGATCGATACCGGATTTGCCCGCATCAGTCGCTACAGCCATCGCAGCAAGGTGCAGCGACTGCCCATCGAGCGGGTCTCCCAGGCGTCGGCCAATCAGCGCAAGGGGCGTTGCGGACGTGTTGCCGCCGGCATCTGCATCCGTCTCTACAGTGAACAGGATTTCGACGACCGGCCAGCCTTTACCGAACCTGAGATACAAAGAACCAATCTGGCTTCAGTAATTCTGCAGATGAAACTGCTGGGATTAGGGGATATCAGTGAGTTTCCGTTTATCGATCCGCCGGACAATCGCCTGATCAAGGATGGTTACCGGGTGCTTGAAGAGATCGGTGCGGTGGATGGGGATCGCCGGGTCACCCGATTGGGCCGCCAGCTCTCCCGCCTGCCGGTGGATCCGCGAATCGGCCGGATGCTGCTGGAAGCGGCACACCACCACTGTCTCAATGAAGTGCTGGTAATCGCTGCCGCACTGAGTGTACAGGACCCCCGGGATCGCCCTGTGGAGAAGCAGCAGCAGGCCGACCAGATGCACGCCAAGCATCAGCATGAGCAATCGGATTTCATGGGTTATCTGAGCTTGTGGCAGGAGGTCGAGTCCCAGCGTAAGCATCTTTCGAAAAGAAAATTTCATGGCTGGTGCAAACAGCACTTCCTCTCCTGGAACCGACTCCAGGAGTGGCACGACATCCATGCCCAGTTACGTGGCCAGATGCACGAGATGGGGTATCGTGAGAACAGTGCGGAAGCGGCTTACCAGGAGATCCATATGGCGCTGCTCAGCGGTCTGCTGAGTCATATCGGATTCAAAGGCAAATCCCATGACTACCTGGGGGCGAGAAACAGCCACTTTTACATCTACCCGGGATCCGGGCTATTCAAGAAGCAGCCCAAATGGGTGCTGGCCGCAGAGCTGGTGGAGACCAGCAAACTCTATGGCAGAACCATCGCCCAGATACAACCGGAGTGGATCGAAAAGTCTGCCGGACATCTGTTGAAGCGCAGCTACTCGGAACCTCACTGGGAGAAGCGGCGGGGACAGGTGGCCGGTTATGA
>JAKSBX010000069.1 GCA_022360905.1 Chromatiales bacterium | reverse complement strand
GTGTAACGGGCCTCACTCTGGCTCATGCCTACCTCGAATCAAACGAATTTAAAGTGTTACTCAGTATTGCCCCGGCACGGTGATGGCCGGAGACTGCAGGGCGGATAGTTGCTCCCGCAGCGAGAGAATCTGGTCTGACCAGAAGCGTGGTTGGGCAAACCACGGGAAGAATCGCGGAAACGCAGGGTCATCCCAGCGCTTTGCCAGCCAGGCGCAGTGCGCGATCTGCCGGTAGCACCGCAGCGGCTCAATCAAGTGGCGTTCTCGACGATTGAAATCACGGAACATCTCGTAACCTTCCAGGAGTTCTCCGAGCTGGGCGCCCCGCTCGACATCGTCTCCGTTAAGTAGCAGCCACATGTCCTGAATAGCTGGCCCCGTGCGGCAGTCGTCCAGATCTACGAACAGCATCTGCTCGTCCCGGCACAGGATGTTGCCGGAATGACAGTCGCCATGAAGTCGCAGAGTTTCTACCGGGCCGGCTTCATCAACCCGCGCCGCACAGAGCCTTTGCAGGTCGGGGATCAGGCTGTCCCAGGCGGGCCTGAGATCCGCCGGAATCCAGTCGCCTTCAACCAGAAGCCGGTTGCTGACTTCAATGCCCTCAAGCAGATCCATGCCAGGGCGATGGGCAAATGGTTTCTTGGCGCCAATGTTGTGAATCTGACCCAGCCACTGGCCCAGGCGGTAGAGAGTGTCTGTCACGCTGGTATCGGGCGCCTGTCCGCCACGCTGTGGAAAAACCGCGAACAGGAACTCGCCATGGCGACCGAGCGTATCGCCCGAAGTGAGCTTCATCGGTGCAACAACCGGAATGTCTGCCTGCAGAAGTTCCAGGGTGAAACCATGCTCCTCCTGGATTGCCTCTTCGCTCCACCGACCCGGCCGATAAAATTTGGCGATGACCGGCGCGCTATCGTCCAGACCCACCTGATAAACCCGGTTTTCATAGCTGTTCAGCGCGAGAAACTGACCATTGCAGACAACCCCGGTCGACTCGATGGCATCGAGCATGGTATCCGGCGTCAGGGAGGCAAAAGCGTGTTGATGTGAGGACTCTGTCATCGACACGATTCTAATTGGAGACCGGCCGCCGTGACAATCATTCTAGGGCCTTGGGCAGGGGTCGCTGCCTACTGATCCCGTTTGCGAGCCAGAATATAGCGGATTGGCATACCGACTTCATCCAGCACCAAATCAAAACCATGCTTATCGAATAGCCCCTGCAAATCACAATTGTGCCAGGTATTGAGGAAGGGTTCGTGAATCGATTTGGCAAACCAGCTGAAGTAGAGCCCTTTCAGACCAAAACGGCGGGCCATCTCCCAATAACCACTGTAGGCCTGAACCGGGGATGGTTCACCGATGGCCAGCAGACTGCCCGGCTCGAGTATCCGGTTGATCTCTTTCAGACTCAACTCGAAGTACTTGATCGGCATTTCATGAAACAGAAAACCGGCTGTAGCCCCTTCAAAACGCCTGTCCGGAAAGCCCGTCTCCTCAGCAATGCCCTGCACAAACTTGATGTTCGGGTACGCATCCGCGCCATATTTAAGCAGGTAGGGTGAAGGATCTATACCCCAGACATCCTCGACACCCAGAGCCTCCAGCTCAGCCGCAACGCCGCCGCCGGAACAGCCGATATCCAGCACCCGACTGGCGCCTTTGAATTCCGATGCCAAACGTTTCCTGAGTTTTTTGATTTCACCCAACATGAAACGGTCGAAATTATTGATATAACGCCGTGTCATCACCTTTGAATAGTTGCCGTTGGGAAAATTGTGGAACTCCCTGAGCACATACTTGGGAATCATATCCCGTCCGGGCATACCTTCAGGAAGCTCTACCATGGGACGCTTTTTAGCGGCGATCAGCTTGAGTAAGGACCAGAACCCCCCAAAGCTGCCGAAGTTAGAAAGATCGGGCCAGGCATCCGGTATCTCCATGCTCCGCCAATCCGGAACTACTGGATCCTGATTGCCCCCGGGGCCCAAGTCGCCAAACGATTTATCAACTGTCATGCCCATTTCATATGACCTCCCTATCTCCACTCCCCGCAATCCCGTGGCTTTCACATCGTGTGAGCCAAAAACCCTAAAAAAGAGCAGTATTATACCAACCCGGATCGATTTCAAGCAATTTCCATGGTTCCTTTTTGATAAAAAAAGGTAAAATAGATAACAAGTTAGCTTACTCCGACCCCGGTTTTGAAGCTAATGCCATTTCGATTATGCTTGCCAACTCGGCCAAACAAAAACATACTCCCAAGCGAGCAAGGTGACTATCAGCAGGACGATACATGAGCAAATCCACCACTGAACTCAGAGCACCCAATGAGAACTGGCTGCAACGCTGGAAAGATAACAATATCGGTTGGCACCATGTCGAGTTCAATCAACATCTTCTGAACTACTGGCACACCCTCTATCTCCCGGCTGGATCCCTGGTACTGGCGCCACTTTGCGGCAAAAGCAGGGATATGTTCTGGCTGGCGGAACAGGGTTACCGCATTCGTGGGATTGAGTTAAGCCAATTGGCGATAAGCCAATTCTTCGATGAACATCATCTTCAACCGAGTGTAGAAGCGAGCGCCTATTTCGAGCGGTGGCGCCAGGGACCATTTGAACTTTTATGTGGTGATATATTCGACCTGGCACAACTGGATAACTCCGATATTGATGCGGTCTACGACAGAGCCTCATTAATCGCACTCAACCCACAACAACGACAACAGTTCGCCAGCCTGATCACTGAACTGATACCCAGTCATGCAAAGATGCTCCTGGTCACCCTGGAGTACCCCCAGGATGAGATGAACGGCCCACCCTACAGCGTGGCTGAAGCGGAGGTCCGGGAGCTGTTCGGACAACACTTCACCGTCAATCTGCTACATAGTCTCGATCTACTGCGGAATACAGATCGCTACCAACACCACGGGGTCAGTCGAATGGAGGAAAAGATCTACCTCTTGAAGCCTGATGGGAATCCCAAGTAGCCAGCTTTACACTAGGGCCTACTGCCACTGCTGCAAATCTATCAGCAGGGTCGTTTGATCGTTGCCCAGCCACAACTGCCCCTCCTGGATGGTGGAGTGGAGCTGCATATTGCGCTCAGCGAGATCATCCAGCTGAGCCATATCCTCAAGGGTGAGATTGATCACACTCAAATTCGAGAAGCGACTCACCGTCTCCCGCATCTGCTCCCACCAGATCGACGCACTACGTTCGGCATAAGGATAGACCAGCACTCTATTGGACCGACCGCAGGCTCGCCTCAACCGCTTTTCATCCGGCTGACCCAGTTCAATCCAGAGCTCGATCTCATCACTCAGGCTCTTCAGCCAAAGATCGGGTTCATCCTCTGTGCTGATCCCTTTTGTGAAGCTGAGTTGCTGATTTGCATTCAAGGCAAAAACCGCCAGACGCAACATCATGCGCTGACTGGTTTCCGAAGGGTGTCTCGCCAGCGTCAGGCTATAGGTGTCATAGTGCTGCTCATCCATATTGGATACTTGCAGTTCTGCTTTGAAAACTGTTGATTTAAGAGCCAATTGGCTGCCACCCTGTATGTTTATTGGTTTGTAAAGCCACGACAACGTACCATGTTGCCAGGTTAATAACAGACGAACCAACCGAATCTCCCCTATTCAGGCTGGGCCAATCGCCGGGCCGAGCGAGCGTCATTCTCACTCCGACACCTTGCGTCTCAACGCCTTCTGCTTGCTGCGTCTGTTTTTAGCCTCCAGACGGCGCCTTACTGATGCCTTTGTTGGCCGGGTCTTGAAGCGTTTTTTTGGTGAAACCATCGCGCTGCTGATCATAGCGTGCAGGCGTTGCAAGGCGTCGCGGCGGTTCTTTTCCTGATCCCGGTAACGTTGTGCCTTGATCACCACCACCCCGTCACGACTGATTCGGCTGTCGGCACGGGCCAGGAGGCGCTGCTTTATCGGTACAGGTAGGGATGAAGCTTTGATATCGAAACGCAGATGGATCGCAGAGGCGACTTTATTGACATTCTGACCGCCCGATCCCTGGGCATGTATCGCACTCCACTGAATCTCAGTGTCCGGGATCTCTATCTTGTCGCTGATCGATAATGCCATTGAAATATCAAGCTAATGGTTGATGGATACCAAACAACCATCTTAAATCTATTTAGGGCCGATTAACACGAATGGCACTTAACTTAAGAGAATAAACCGCCAATGAACGCCAATCACCGCAAAATGCCGCGAAAAACTCTCACATAGCGGACTCTATTAGCGAAGATTCGCGGTGATTGGCGTTCATTGGCGGTTAATCTCTTAGGGTGAGCCAACTTCTTCAGCAGAATTGGGGCGTAAATAATTTAAGTAAGTGCCATTCGCACTAAACTAAATCACAATAGCAGACTCGAAGTTAGGGACTGAGATTCCGCCGTAATCCAGAGTCTATGTGCTTGATTTCCTGGATCCCGGTATACGCCGGGCTGATGAAAATCCGATAATTCAGAGGTTTCCAAGGTGCATCATACGAACGTTGCAAGGGCTGGTTTGATAATCTATCTGTTATTCGCTTGTGCTGCTCAGCCCCTGTTTGCAAACAATCTTATCGAGACAGAAAAACAGATCATCGGCTATGAGGTCGTGACTGATCGACTATCCCATCCCTGGTCGATGGTTTTCCTGCCAGGTGGAGCCATGCTGATCACAGAGAAAAACGGCACACTCCGTTACCTGGATGCAGCAGGCAACCTCGATCCAATGCCAATTCAGGGGCTACCCGATATCCGTTCCCACGGTCAAGGAGGGTTGCTGGACGTAACGCTTCACCCCCAATTCGAAAATAATCGCTACATCTATATCGCTTATGCCGAGCGTACCGGCAACCGATACGGTACCACGGTGATGCGGGGAAAGTTGAAAAATCACACCCTTGAAGAAACCGAGGTGATTTTTCGTCTATCGAACAAAACCAAATCTCGTCACCACTTCGGCTCCAGGCTGGTGTTCGACAATCAGGGCTATCTGTTCATCACGCTGGGCGACCGGGGTGACAAACCTCGCGCACAAGATCTTTCCGATCATGCGGGATCCCTGATCAGGCTGCATGATGATGGCCGTGTCCCGCAAGACAATCCATTCATAGATAACCACAATGCGAGACCCGAGATCTACAGTTATGGGCATAGGAATATCCAAGGTGCCGCATTGCACCCATCAAGTGGTTCACTCTGGATACACGAACATGGCCCCCAAGGTGGGGATGAAATCAATATTCCTCAAGCTGGTCTCAATTATGGCTGGCCGATCATCACCTATGGGGTCAACTATGTCATCGGTACTAAGATTGGCGAAGGTACCCATAAGGCTGGCATGGAACAGCCTGTGCATACCTGGGTTCCATCCATTGCCCCTTCAGGAATGACCTTCTACACGGGGGAACAGTTTCCTCTCTGGAAAGACAATCTATTTGTAGGCTCTTTGAAATTCCAACAACTGGTCAGATTGGAGATTGAAAACAACAAGATCCGTCATGAGGAGCGCCTGTTGACAGACAAGCTGGGTAGAATCAGAGACGTACGACAGGGACCAGATGGTCTGCTCTATCTGTTGACGGATGAACGAAATGGAAAGTTGGTGAAAATCTTCCCTAAATCCCGTCAGTAATCCACCGTCTGATGAGCGTTCATTTTAGACACGGCAAAGCCCCTACAGGCGTGCTACAACGGCGTTTTGACACCTTGCAGTAGGCAGGCACACGGTGGCTGAAAGCGATAGGCTTAGTCGCCTGGCCAATACTCAACTAGGTAAGGGCCTGTTAACACGAATCCAATTGACCCGGTTGCGCCACTCACCCCGACGATCCACACCCGGATCGAGGGCAGGCTTTCAATCAGCATATCAGGCCCTTTAATATGAATTGAATTCCCAAGACCATCCATCAAAAGAACACGTTAAGTTATCGCTAAAGAACGAAATTTCTGAGATAGCCCCCCCTTTCCCCAAAAACAGACCGAATGCTGCATAATGCGGAACAAGATCTGAAATAGCGACAATTTGTCATCAGTTTTGACAGCCAGCTATAGCAAGAAGAGAATATTCCAAGTGAATTAACCGACTTAGGGCCTCCTAACACCTAATTAGCATGAATGAAAAGCCTGGGGCACCACGCCCACAAAAGCAGCCGCCGCAGAGTAGAGTGGAATCTGATGAAGTAGTCCGTCATGAATTTCACCAGGGACTGGTCCGCCTGCTGTTTATCAGTCTGTTCACCTCCTACATGTTTATGGTCTATTCAGTCAACCCGGAGAGTGACAAGATCATTCAACTCCACCTGTATGCGGGCATTGGTTACACACTCTTCTCTCTGCTCCACCTGCTGAGCCTGCGGATCGTAGCAAAACCCTCCGCGATACGCAGAGGCATTACGCTGCTCGGAGACAACGGAATCGTCTTTTACGGTTTGCTAACTTTGGGAGAATACAGCCCCCCACTGTTTGCCATTATGCTATTGATTACCATAGGTTATGGTGTTCGATTCGGTCTCAGATACCTGTATGCCGCGACGATTCTTTCCAATATCGGTTTTCTGGTTGCCATCCAAGCTGCCGACTACTGGTCAGCATCTCCCCTGTTAAGTTATAGCCTGCTGATCACGAACATATTAATTCCGATTTTTGTATCCTATCTGCTAAAGCACTTAACAACAGCGAAACTGGAGGCTCAATCGGCAAATGAGGCCAAATCCAGATTTCTAGCCAACATGAGTCACGAAATACGGACGCCATTGACCGGTATTATCGGCTTAAGCGATCTGATGCGAAGAGAGGATCACAGCACAGCCACACATAAAAACATCAACGCCATCCACAGTGCTTCCAATCACCTTCTATCGATAGTAAACGATGTTTTAGATTTCTCTAAAATAGAAGCGGGATTTCTGAACATCGAAAGCAAGGCCTTCGACCTTCATGCATTGATCAATCAGGTCAGTAACCACTATCGGCCTTCCGCAATGGGTAAAGGCCTGGAGTTTCGTATCGACCTCTCACCCAAAGTCCCCTTCTATCTATTGGGCGATGAAACCAGGCTTCGCCAGGTTCTTATGAATCTACTGAGCAATGCGGTGAAATTCACTGACCAGGGTGAAATTGCTCTGCAGATAAGCCTGGAGAAACGAAAGCAAAATTATGTGAGCATCCTGTTTGAAGTGGTGGATACCGGTATCGGCATCACCCCAGACAAGCAGAAACAGGTCTTCAACCGCTTCTCACAACTCGATAACTCTGATGCCCGAAATGTCACCGGTACCGGCCTGGGAACAACCATTGCCTATGATCTGGTTAAGTTAATGGGCGGTGAGCTCGCCTTTTACAGCATGCCTGAAAAAGGCAGTCGATTTTTTTTCAAACTTCAGTATGAGGTGATGCCATATTCGGACCAAGAGCAGTTCGAAGAACGGGAGGTTATCTCCATCACTCAAAGCAGTGAAATATCGAAATTGGTTGAAGAGGTTTTATTTGACTGGAATATCTCTCATCGCCTGATTGAGGAAAAACCGGATATCATTCATGTGCTCTATCACAATCCGGTAAAATACCAACCGTTGGTCGTCGTTCTTGACGAGTCATGCCTTCTGCATCGTGGTCAGGAATTCTATCAACAATTACTCTCAGACCCTGGAATATGCAGCAATACCATCGTTATCCGTACGCCAGCCCATCAGGAAAACGAGATCATTCGGCAACATTCGATTGGTGCAACCCTTGACACTCCTTTTAATCAGGAAGAGTTACGCAATTCGCTCCACTACATGTTGACCAGATCAAATTACATCAATGTTGGCGGAGCATTAACCATCCCCTACCAGGATGCCGGTAAAAATAAACACATATTGATCGGTGAAGACACTTCCATAAACAGATACTTGCTTGAAGAGATATTGGTGCGTAGTGGATACAAGGTAACCATGTGTGAAACCGGTGAATATGCTTTGCGTCAATTACGACAAAATCCCTTCGATCTGGCGATACTCGATATGCAGATGCCATCAGTCACCGGGGTGGACATCATAAAACATGTACGCAGTGAAAATGGGCAGAACCAATCCATACCCATTATGATTCTAACGGCCAATGCAACCGATGAAGCAAAACAGCAATGCCTTGAAGCCGGTGCCGATCTGTTTATGACCAAACCTTTCGAAACATTGGAGCTGTTAAGAACGGTTGAGATGTATCTGGCACCACCATCCGATGCAAACAGCAGTGTAGCGACTGACTACAACTTGGATGTCAATAACCCGGCTACCAATTAGTTTATCGGCCCAGCGACTAACTATGTCGTGTTAATAGAAGCAGGTAGGATCACTCGCTTCTCTGCCACTTCCCCTTGCTATTCTGATACCAATACCCCTTTGGAGCCTCTTCAATCCACACGCGAGCAAAAATATCGCGAATACTCTGCTCCCATTCCGGATGGCCATTGGCACGGGCAATCTCGGTGTAGAGTGAATTTCGATCCCCGTTTTCATCGGCCACAAGTTTCTTCACCCGATTTCTCTCCTTCAAGGGAATCTTTTTCAAATCACGTATTGTAATCAAACCTTTATTGGTAAAACCCAAAGCACCGGATCGATAAAAACCAGTCAGCTTTGACTGCCGCTTCGACATGCTAGCACGCAACTTGCGGATTGAGGGTGACGAGATATCGATGTTGGGTTGCTCCGCATGGGCATTGGGTATCAGAAAATTCAGCATGACTTCAGCGGCGGATGTCAGCTTCGTACTATTGAACGGGTAGAAGGATTGGTCATCATCCTGGTTCGACTCAGGCTGGGCTTCTTGAGGTTGATCAGGATTGGCTTCGTCACCCAGCACATCCCGAACGATTACCCTGGCAGCCTCTTCGGCAGCGGCGGCAGGAAAATAGATATTGATGGTTACACAGGCCGCCAGGCTCAAGGCGATCAGTGCATAGCCAAAAAAAGATCGCAGCATAACGGTTCGCTTAATCATAAATCAGTATATCCTCTTCACATAGGGAACCTTTAATTGCACAAAGATTCTTTAACTTAGTTAAAGCAGATTACCTCACCTTCATCCCTTCGACACGGATATTTTTTAGACGTTCCACCAGTGTCTTCCAGGCCACACGCCGGTTCCGCGCTATTACATCGATTCTTGGTAAACCGGCCCCTTTTACCAGATAGTAACCTCCATCGGGATGGTCAATACCACCCAGTTCAGCAAGATCTCCATTCAGACTGGCTTGCAACTCTATGCGATTGTAGCGAAACTCTTTGAAAATACCCAAGAAGGTATTCTGTAAACTGCCACCCATTCCACTACCAATGGATGTAAGATTATCCACAGCCCGTTGACTGATCCGATGTGGCAGATCGTCATCCGCAGGAGAGTTGAACTGGGCCTGAAACGCAACTGGTTCCCAGTTCAGCAGGTGCAGCCCGTTTATCCACCCCTCCAGGCCGCCCTCGATATGACCGAACGAGAAGGTACGGGTTACCTGCTCCAGATCCAGCCCTTTCATCTCAGCCGCCGCGAAAAGCTCCGGAACCCGACCCAAGGGTTGTTTGATCCTCAATTGTTCAACCTCGATCTGACCACCAAATACATCCACCTTCAGCGCTCCATCGAAGTCGAGGGATTCATCCTGATAATGCATCGTGGGAAGTTTGCCATTCAGCTTACCGCTCATGGTTGGCCAATCGAACGCCGTTGAGAGTTCCTCTAGAGATAGATTGATCACTTCAGCACCAGTCTCCCATTCAGGGCTACCGTGAAAAATATGATTCGCTTCTAATCGGTCGATGATGATATGGCCACCAAGTAGCGGGATATCGAGAGGTTTGAGTAAGCTGATGCCATTTGGTAGAGCTTGCAGACGGACTGCAAGAGGACCATGGGGAATTTGATACAGATGTCCACTTTCTACCTTGAAACGGCTGGCTTGTGCCTTTTCACTATTTGACCAGGCCAATGAACCCTGCAGACCATTCAGCGCAAACACGCCCCGTAAATCTTCGACATCGATCGACTTAAGCTGCGTCCTGATCAGCGCCACCTCACCTTCAACCAGTTCTATCTCACCCTGTAGTGCACCAGTAATCTCCAGTTCGTCGGCCATGCTGCCAATCACCAACGGTTGGATAATGGTTTTGTAGAGCTCATCCAGATGAGCGGTTTCAAATTGAACTTCTGCATGCTGGATAGCAAATTCAGTCAGATCGAGCTGTCCGCTCCCCTTCAATTCAATTACAGGCCGCAATTGCAAATCGACCTGCTCCAGTTGCAGTTGATTTTGCGCTGCAGACCAATCCCCCTTGAGGGTCAGATGAAGGGGCGATTCAGTAACTTCAATATAGTAAGGGTCAGAGTAGTACTGACCTTGGTTAAGTAGCAGATGGGCAGATCCAACCCATTTCAGATCTGACTGTTCAGCTTCAACATGTAAGCTTCCTGAGCCATTCTCCGCCACTTGAAGACCTTCCTCATCAGCATAATTGAGTTGCTTGATTTCAACGGAGACTTCGGCCTGTTGCAGCGAAGATGTAACACCGGACAGTTTAGCTTTGATCGATAACCACCCTGAAACATCCCACGCTTGCGGAAGTATTTCGCTTGGTAGGAGTGCTCTGAGCCCATCAATACTCAGTTGAGCCCCATCTAAGTTCAATTGCCACCCGGCTTTTGTCATGTTCAGAACAAAACTTATCCCCCCTTCCGCGATCAGCAATCCATCCAGTTTTATCTCAATATGTTCTGAGTCGATATATTTCAATCCGACATCCGCCTGTTGGGCGCCATAGGGAGATTCGGCGATCGATAATCTTCCTTTCTGACAGAAAAAGCTGTGATCAACCTGCTGCATTTCAGCACATCGAAAATCAATACCCTTGACTGAACCAGCCAGTGCCTGATGATTAAATTCAGAGACTGTTAATTGGAGACTGAGCCCCCGTGCGGTCTGATTCAGACTAAGATGAAGCCCTTTAGCCGACCACGCATCGGACGTTAATTTATGAGTCTGTAAAGAAACGTCACTCAACGAAACCACTGACCGGGGAATAGACAGCAGATACAATCCCAGCATCAGATAGGCCAGACCTTTAAAGGCAAACAAACCTACCGGCCGACGTAACCGACTACCGATTTGAAGCCTCACTTTGCCAAACTGGAATTTACCCACAGGTTGTGTCCTGAATATATCCGAGGTTCTTTTATACTACGCCATATGTTTACCCCGAAATCAGTCTCTGTCATATTGATATTGTTGTTCATTGTTGGGATCGCTTCCTGGTCAAAACTCAGGTTTGTCGACCCGGAAGATCACCAGGAACAGCGCTGGCGTGTCGATCAATACCCGGGTTTCAAGCAAAAGCAAACACATATCTTCAATCCTCAATTTCTGTTGTCGGGAATTAACCGGGCATAAAACCCCGACAAGCATCTTCGGCTTCTCAATATACCAAAATATTTTTTCCCTTAATAACAATAGCTTATTCATTTTTTTATGGTCAAACAGGAAGCCATAAACAAAACTAATTATATTTGTATATTACTATTTGCTAATTTGCCTCATTGAGGGGATTCTTATTCTTATAAAATGCGCTCGTACGCCCCACGCGCATCGTTATTAGAGGGCTACACCATGTCCAATTCCAAGCACGCTATTGAACCATCCAACGTGGCAGAAGATTCACCGGACAAAACTTCCCAGAAAAAACTCATTCCGCTGGAATCCGGCAGCACTACCACATCACTTCCCAATGAATTAAACCGTAAAATCGGCATGATAGATGCCGATCTCGATGATCTGAGAAATGAACTGAGCAGTGCCAACAAAGGCGTAAAAACAAAACTTCTTGATCTGAGCGAGAAAGGTAGCGATCTGACGAGTAAAGTATCAGAAGCCTATCAGCAACTTGGTGAACTGGATGACTCCTACAAGTCACTCTCCAGCAAATCAACTCAGATCAGTAAAGAGATTAAATCGGTCACCAAGCAACTGGCTCAGGTCAGTGAAAAAACCGAGTCGGAAATGGGGACTTTGAATGAAGGCCTCCTGACTTTGATCGAGCGGACAGATGAGCTCTCCAAAAAATCCAAACTAACCACCAAAGCGCTCAATAAAAGCATTAAAGACAATGCAAAGCTGCTGCACGAACTCGAAGGAGAGTTGCTCAACGAGATCAATACGCTGGCAACCGATACTCAGCAGCGGGATGATGCACTCGACAACAAGACCGATGAAATCAGCCAGGACCTGGTAAAGGCGGAAGAGGAGATCAAAGCCAGTCAGGCACGCCTGATAAAGATGCAGGAAGTGGATCAGGCGTTGGAAAAACGTATCGCTCAGCTCGATACCACAGCGGATGAACTGACAAAGAAAAGTCGTGAACTCTCCCGCTCCACCACAATACTGAACAACCGAACATCCGAACTTGCCACGGCCATCGATGAGCTCAGAAGCCAGACCGCGGAACACTCAGGGCAGATATCGGATCTGCAGGATCGTGCTGAACAGACAGCCAGGGCCCTATATAGCCTGATCATGGTTGAGAAGAAGCATTTCCGATTTCTCGGTGGTGCAGTCGCCTTGTTGCTGGTTGCCCTGTTGGGCTTCTATCTCTACAACAATTCGAACTGGATTGCCGAACAGCAACAGAACCTGCAACTGCAGAGTGGTGTTTCTGAGAATAGCCAGCAATTGGCGATGAATCAAAACCAACTGCTCCAGCTTGGTGAAAAAACTCTGCAGAATGACAAAGTCATGCAACAGGAGATTGAAACGCTCAACCAGCAGATCTCCGATATGGGTGATCAGGTTGATACCCTTGACGGCAGAGTCAACAACATACGTCCCAACCGATCTATCGGAAAAGAGGGCGTGATACACAGTGGCCAGTGGCTCGCACAACAGCCGGCAGAAAACTATACCATTCACATAGCAACCGTGACGGATAAACAGCAGCTCTATAAACTGGCAGAACGCTATAGCAGTCAGCTGCAGGATGAGCTTGCCTACCTTCCCGTTACCGTTAATCAATCCAAACAGTTTGCCCTGGTCTACGGAAACTACACGACCCGTAAGGAGGCTGAGAGCAGATTGAATGGATTGCCGAGATACATTGAACGGAAAAGACCGTCTCTGCATACCATGAAGCAGGTTCAATCCTATCTTATCAACTAGTCAGTAAGCGCAGATGGGCTCATATCAGCAGCCCATCTGCGCCCTTTCAATTTCTGTCCTTCTCATAGAGTTGATAGCCTAGGCTGAACCGGAGTACTCACGCTTAGCAAATCACCAGCCTGGATCTGTTGACCGATTCTGAATGCACCCATTCTGATTGAATAACCCGGCATTTCAGCTAAAGTATCTGTGATCACAATCTTCATAAATCATGTTGAGCAGACCTTCTGAAGCTCAACAAGCCAATATAAAAATCGATACATTTGAGTGATGCGATGAAACAACCCTTACTGCTCTCGATCCTATTCCTGATAACAACGACCGTCTTTGCCGAACCAGAGTTTCTTGTAGATTCTGACTGGTTATCCGAGCATATCGAGGATGACAACCTGATCATTCTCGAAGTCCGCTATCATCCGCATCGCTACCATACGGTAGGGCACATTCCCGGTGCGATTCAGGTACAGCGATTCAAGGATCTCGGTGACAATCAGGGCTATCCATTGATGCGTTTTCCATCTAGAGATCAGTTCCAGTCCACCTTGCGCCAATGGGGCGTCAATGATGACTCCACCTTGCTGCTCTACGACGACTCAAACACCGCGCTAACAACACGTCTCTTCTACCTGCTCGATCTCTACGGCTTCAATACGGATCAGGTAAAGATCCTTAATGGTGGCACAGTGGATTGGAGTGCATTCGAAGAGATGACAACTGACCCTACTCCACAGCCAAAACCCGGTACAGTTACCCTGCAAGAAGCTAACGCTAAACTGTTTGTCGATTGGACTGATGTCTATGACAATATCGTCTCGAAACGTGATCCGAATTTTGTCTTGCTCGATGCCAGGCCACGGGATATGTATACAGGAAAAGAGGTCAAACACTCGATATCAGCCGGACATATTCCCGGTGCGATCAACATCGTCAGTCTGGACGGTACGAGTGCACAAAAGTGGCGTGACGATGAAGCCATTGCCGAGCTTTATAAAGATATAGCAAAAGACAAGACAATTTATGTCTACTGTCATGACGGGTTTCGCATGAGTCTCTCCTATCTGCAACTCAAACATCTCGGATATCAAGATGTACGACTCTACAACGGGGGCTGGTCTCACTGGGGCAACCGCTTGACCCTACCCGTTGTTGAAGGCGAAGAGCCGTACAGTGGTGACTATGCCCTGTAGTGATTAACCCGGCGACTCTCTTGCCCAACAGATCCTGTCAAAGCTCATGAGGATTGTCATTGAGAGCGACTAGCAAGATTCAATATGCTGTTGTTTTTTCCGGAGCGACACCATGAGTCTTGACCGTGGCACCAAGATCTATGCTGGAGTGTTGGGTAGTCTGGTCGGTTTGGGCCTGTTGGCATGGTTGTTAACCCTTGACCTCAGGCTGGGGGAGATCGACGAGATGCTCAAACAGGATCAGCAAATTGCAGCCTATCCTTATACTTTCAGAGCATTGGAGATCAAAGGGACGACAGCGATCATCTCCACACCCAGAACCAGCGCTGTACCGGCGGTGAAATTTCTCGCTATGATTTTTCCCCGGCTGAGTCGTAAAAGTGAACAGGACCCCGAGGTGATTGCCGCGCAAAAACAGCTGGGGCAAATCCAGGGAAAAGTACGCGAACTGGTACTCAGCCGAGAAGATATCGAGCGGGTTAGCTGGCGTATCGACAAAGCGTGGTATTCACAGAAAGGGGTACTGATCGATTAAGATAAGCCGTTCAAGCCACAATTTGCAGCATTCAGTAGTTTCGGCCAGTGCACTTCAACCAGGCTATAAGTATCTCGAAACCCAAGTCTGCACGAGTGGCCCATAGCAAAATCGCAACACCGGGCTGACCTGACCCACGCATATCTCAACCTTCTCGGTTACGCATAAAATCCGCTGTTTTATAAAAAGCCTGCAACAACTCTTCTTGCAGTGACTCATCCAGTGACATCTGTTGCATGGCTGTCTTCATACATTGCATCCATTGGTCCCGCTCTTCGATGCCGATACTGAAGGGAAGATGCCGCGCTCTGAGCCTTGGGTGACCATACTTCTCAGTGTACAGAGATGGACCGCCCAACCAGCCAGAAAGAAACAGAAACAACTTCTCCCGAGAGACTTTGAGGCTCTTGGCGTGTAATTGGCGTAACTCGGTAACATCGTCCTGAGCATCCATCAGGTCATAGAAGCGATCAACCAGTTCACGTACAGATTTTTCGCCGCCTAATCTCTCATAATGTGTTGTCGCTGGTTGCATGATCTCGTATACCCGTTAAAAAAGCCAAACAGTGAATATCAATCTGAACGATTGGGCTGGCAAATAAAACAGAATCGATTCCTTACCACAAGCAGAATAGTCAATCGGCAGAGCCGGGTTTTGGAGTTCCGTCTCTTTCCCATCGCTGATATCACTGAACTCGGATCTATTTAACAGAGTTGCCTAGCCTATCCCGGGCCAGTGCCTCACGCGCACTCAGCCATAAAAGCCACTCAATCCTTAGGTTATTCGAAAAGTACAAATTTCAAAAAATTATTGTACACTATGTATAAGTTTTAAATTAACGACCAGGTTCATGAAAGAACAACCCCCGTATAAAAATGGTTTTTACCCGATTCGCAAGGTCTCAGAGCTGACCGGTATCAATCCTGTAACGCTGCGCGCCTGGGAAAGGCGATATGGACTGATCAAGCCGGAAAGAACCCCCAAGGGACATCGACTCTATACCGACGAACATATTCAGCTGATCCGGCGGATCATGGATTTCATCGACCAGGGCATCTCGATCGGGCAGGTAAAGAACCGGCTCTCCGGCAACGGCGCCCCCATACAAGGCCTTGATTCATCTCAGGCTGAAGAGCGCGATGTCTGGGAGACCTATCGCAGCAGGATGCTTCAGGCGATCGCTGAGTTCGATGAGAATGCCCTCGACGGCAGCTACAATGAGGCACTCTCCCTCTACCCAATCGAACTGGTAACCCGTCTGTTATTGCAACCTATGCTCCATGAGCTGCACCAAAGGCGCAGTAGTCAGCCTTTGGCCGAGGTGGAAAGCCGCTTCTTCCATACCTACCTGCGCAACAAACTCGGCGCACGTTTTCATCATCAGTCGGCACAAACTCGTGGCAGACGACTACTGGGGGGCTGCCTGCCGAACGAATCTAGCGAAGTGGAGCTTCTTCTGTTCAGCCTGAAAGCGATGACTCAGGGATACAAGCCTGTTTTATTGGGTCCGGATCTAAGCCTGGAATTCCTGCCACTGACCATCAACCGTTCCCACAGTGAAGCCCTGATCCTTTTTGGCAGCTTGGAGCCACCAATCGCTCTGTTACAGAGTCACCTGCCTGCGTTGGTACAAAAGTTGACCGAACCGGTATTTGTCGGCGGTACAATCACTCAGACTCATCAAGCCGAGATTTTGAAAGCAGGTGCAATTCCACTGGCCGTGGATTTGGCTGCTGCAGTGGTTCAAATTGATGACAGATTGACGGCAGGCCGCTGATCGTGACGCGGTCTATCCTCTGGTTCAGACGGGATCTAAGGTTAACCGACCACCCTGCTCTGCTGGCAGCGATCCGAGAAGCGAAACATCTACTGCCGATCTACATCCATGCACCCGAGGAAGAGCAACCCTGGCAGCCTGGGGCAGCATCCAACTGGTGGCTGCATAACAGCCTGATTGCCCTGGATAGGGATCTACGCGAGCTGGGATCCGGATTGATCATCGCCAAAGGATCGAGCCGTCTGGTGTTACGCAAGTTGGCTATAAAACATCGATGCCAACATCTGTTTTTCACCCATCTACCCGAACCTGCGTCGGTACAACGGGATAGCCGGGTCTGCCGTGAACTAACCAAAGCCGGTGTCAGCTGTCATCAGTTCCACTCCTATCAATCGTTGGATGGTAACTCAATCCGACGACTCGATGGAGGCAGCTACCGGGTCTTTACCCCCTTCTGGCGCGCGCTACAAAAACAGGGCATGTTGAACCGGTCTGCGGATCCAGCACCAAAATCCCTGCCTCCGCTGCCCGATCAGATTGATTCACTGGATATAGACAGCCTGAAACTGCTGCCAGGCAACCCCTGGTATCGAGAGTTTCACAATCACTGGCAGCCCGGTGAAGCGGGGGCATTTAAGAAGCTGCATGGTTTCCTGCAACAGACGGTCAGTGATTACCATACCGGCAGGGACAGGCCTGACCTATCTGAGACATCCCGTCTATCTGCCCATCTTCATTTCGGCGAGATCAGCCCGATACAGATAGCCAACGGCTTATCGGCTCGGCTTGGCGATACACCGACACACACCAACAATGAGGGAGCCAGTCAATATCTCCGCCAATTGGCGTGGCGTGAATTTGCCATCGATCTATTGGAAAACAATCCCCACACCGACCGATTACCCTTCGATTCCCGGTTTGCTGACTACCCCTGGCGGTCAGGCAAGCAAGCCAAAAGCGTGCTTCAACAATGGCAGCAGGGACAAACCGGTATACCCATTGTGGATGCGGGCATGCGGGAACTGTGGCAAACCGGCTGGATGCACAACCGGGTGCGTATGATTGTCGCTTCCCTACTGAGTAAAAATATGGGCATTCACTGGTTGGAAGGGGCACGCTGGTTTTGGGATACGCTGGTCGATGCCGACCTGGCGAATAACAGCCTGGGATGGCAATGGAGTGCTGGCTGTGGTGCAGACGCGGCGCCCTACTTCCGTATTTTCAACCCTGTAAGACAGGCAGAACGGTTCGATCCCAGCGGTAACTACATCAAGCAATGGCTGCCGGAATTGTCAGCATTGCCCACCAAAAGCCTGTATGCACCCTGGACGGTAAAAACGAGCGAACTATTCAAGGCGGGTGTACAGCTGGGCAAAACCTATCCCAAGCCCATAGTCGACTTACAGAGTTCGAGAAAAGAGGCGCTGAAGCGTTGGGAGAGTGTCAAGCGTCGATCCAACACCGCTGGTACTAAGTGATGAACCAACCAGAAACAACAAAACCGATCATCGGTCTCAGTGCCTGTCTGCTGGGACACCAGGTGCGGTATGACGGTGGCCATAAAAGAGATCGATTCATTGCCGAGATACTTCAGGAACATGTCGAGTATCATCCACTCTGCCCGGAGACCGGCATTGGCCTGGGAGTGCCCCGCCCTACGATCAGACTGGTTGGCGATCCAGACAAACCCCGCTTGATCGGGGTTGCGGACCCCAGTCAGGATTTCACCCGGCAAATGCAGGCATACGCCCTGCAGCAAACCGAGCGGCTGGACCATTTAAGCGGCTATATTTTAAAAAAGAACTCACCGAGCTGCGGTATGTCTCGAGTTAAGGTATTTTCCGAACAGGGCACCCATGCACAGCGTAAAGGCAGCGGGATCTTTGCTCAGCTGTTAATGGAAAAACTTCCTCAACTACCGGTGGAAGAAGAGGGCCGACTCAACGACCCGGTACTGCGGGAGAACTTTATCAACCGCATCTATGTCTACCATCGCTGGCACCTGCTTCGACAGCAAGGCTTCTCTGCTGCAAAACTGATCGACTTTCACACCAACCATAAATACCTGGTGATGGCCCACTCTCAAGCCGCTTACCAGAGGCTGGGACGACTGCTCTCAAACCTCGCCGAAGAGGACCTGGATCAGATCGCAGCCACCTACATTGAGGCCTTGATGCAGACCCTCAAACGCCGAGTCACCCGTAGCCGTCATGTCAATGTGTTGCAACATATCATGGGGTACTTAAAAAAAAGCATCGACTCTGAAGACAAGAGTGAACTTGTCTCCTGCATAGAGGCCTATCGACGCATGGAGACTCCATTGGTGGTGCCAATGACACTGCTGAAACACTACTTCCGACTACACCCGGACAGCTACATGTCCAGACAGATCTATCTGCAACCCCATCCTGAAAAACTTGGTCTGCGTAATTTGATTTAGACTCCTAATCTGGGGTTTGCCATGAAGAGAGCGTGATTGGTCGCAAATGAACGCCAATCACCGCAAACTCTCGCTAATCGAATAAATAGATATGAGGCGATCAATTCTACTCATCCCGGGATCGCAAAAAGTGAATGGACCAAAGCTTCTCCTGGGCAATTTCACGATCAGGCCTAGTAACCTTTGAGGATTGAAAGCGTCGGGATACTTTACAAAGCTTAGGGATTCGCTGAATGCTTCAATCACAGGTGATTGATTATAAGAGATTTATTCTAGTGGCATTCTACTTGCACAATGATACTGGGGGCATACCAAACATAATCTTGCACATTGCCAAGCAGTTTCATATGAACCGCTTTGTTACATTACTGCTATTGATTGTTTTTATCAGCTCTACTGAAATTCTTGCGGAGCATCATGGCTTATTGCCCACTGATACTTCATCTCAACTGTCTAGGGTGGTGGTTGAACAGCGTATCTCTCAGACCGTTTCTGAAGCAGCATTCCTCACGAATGGAGGGACACCCCGCTGTACAAGCTCCCATCGGATGGAGAGAGGTTGCACGGCCTTGTTCCGGGATGAGAGTAACAACCAGCTGCTCCAGCCCCTCTCTCTACTGTTGATGGCACTGGGCCTGATCGGTTTGGCTTTGGTCACCCGCATCAAGTGAAAAACGGTTGATGAACAGACGGTGATCCGCCTCACTTAAGCGTCGACAAACCTCTCGCCCAAGATTCATGTAGATCATCAGATACTGCTCATGATCGAGACCGTAGAGTTCTGCCAATTGAGCCGCCCTGATCTGAATTGCCTGACAATCTTCCAGCGCCTGCACGGCTGCACTTCTGGGTTTGCAATCCATCAGGGCCATTTCTCCAAAACAGTCACCCGCTTCCAGGGCTCTGAGCATGTAGCGCCTCTCCTGCCAGGTTCTGTAGACAGCCACTCGCCCCTGCTCCAGAATATAGATTGAGTTATCCAAGTCTCCCTCTTGGAAAAAATATTGCTCTTTGGCAACCTCTATGATGGATGCCTTGCCGAGTAACAGATCCAAGGTGGCTTCACTGACACCGCCGAAGATCGGCATACCCTGAAGCATGGAAACTCTTAATTGATGCATTGGCCACCCCACTGGAATTCAAATTATTGTTGAAACTGTTTTAAGTCTAGTTGGAATTGAACAAACTATAAGTGCCGATCCCCCTTCTCTGTTAAACAGCCTGTAGGTAACGCTTACGAATCCAAATCAGTAACCTACCAATCAGCGGCAGTTTTTCATAGATATATTCAGCAGAGTCCCAATAGTCGATGTGTTCCGTCACCTCACCCTGAGGATTGAATTTGAGCTGACTGATACCGACAATAGTTCGGCTTTTACCACTACCCTTCACTGTGTAGTGAAACTTCCAGTGTATATACCCCAGATACTCATGGCCGCAACTGTTCGTGACTTCAAACTGACAATAGTCACAGACATGGAACATATGACTGAATATACGCTTCACCGCCTCAATGCCTTTAACATTGTTAAATGGATCTTTGAAACGAATCTGTTGATCAAACAGCTGATCGCACTGTTCAAGTTTCGTTGTATCCAGAGATTCAAAAAAAGCGCTGTATCGAGACAGCCATTCTCTAATCTCACTCATTTCAGCAGTCTCCGCATCAGTGCAAAATAGATTCGATAGGGGATCCAACTGAGTGCTTTCATGATCCATGAAAATGTGGTTGGAAAACGGATTTCGAAGCGCTTTGATAAAAGCTGATTCTGAATCGCCTCGGCGGCCATTGCAGGCGTGATCAGAAACGGCATCTTGAAATCATTCTTCTCAGTGAGCTCTGTCGCCACGAATCCCGGATTGATCAAACGTATGCGAATTCCCAACTGAGATAACTCTGGTTGCAAAGACTCGGCCAGATTGATCAATGCAGCCTTAGTGGCGCTATAGGGAGCAGCCCCTGGTAAACCACGATAGGCGGACAGACTGGCTGTTATCAGAATCTGCCCCTGAGCACGTTGCCGCATGCCCGGCAGCAGCGCCGCCAGGCAATTGACCACACCGAGATAGTTGACATCGTTCAGTCTGTGAAACAGCTCCAGATTGAATTCCTTCAACCTCATTGGTGAGTAATCCCCCGCATTCAGAAACGCATAGTCGATTCCTCCGTATTGCCTCTCGATCTCGCCAATCACACGGCTGACCGATTGAGGATCGGTAACATCCAGTGTCATCTGCTGGATCGGTTGCTTACCGCCGGTTGCTGCTGTTTTGATCAGTTTTTCACGATTGCGGCCGGATATCACCACAATCCAACCCATGTTGCTCAGTGTGTGGGCCAGAGATCTGCCGATACCGCTACCACCCCCGGTAATCCAGACAATGGGTGGTGAGCTCTCTTCATGTTTTGAGGTAAACACCATAAATCATACCTTTTGTATCAAATTACCAGTCACCGTTGAATCATTATAAAAAACTCTATCTCATTGTTTTGAAATGCTTAATTAGCATCTCAAAAGAAATAACCCAAAATATTTATTGTCTTTGTACAATTATTGTAGTTGTTTTTTGTACATTTTTGTACAAATATTGTAGATAAATAAATCTGTGGGGATTCACTGTGAAGCAAAACGAGATAAAGCGAATCGGGATTGTGGGAAGCGGGATAGCAGGTTTAAGCGCAGCCTGGCTGCTTAAAAACAGATATGAAGTGACTCTGTATGAACAAAATGCGTATGTGGGCGGCCACACTCACACAATAGAGGTATTGGAGGGTAGAAACAGGATTCCGATTGACACCGGTTTCATTGTATACAACGAGCCCAACTATCCCCTGTTAACAGAGTTACTCAAATACCTCGATATTGAAACGCAAAACACGGACATGTCGTTCGCTGTTTCAATCAATTCCGGATCCCTGGAATATGCTGGCGACAATCTGAAAAAGCTGTTTGCCCAGAGACAAAATCTGGTTGATTTACAGTTCTTATCGATGATTAAAGAGATATTGCGTTTCAACAACCAATGCCAAAAGTTCGTTCATCATGACGACCACAGCATAACGCTTGGGGAGTTCCTTGATCTGTATGGCTACAATCAACAATTCCGCTATGACTACCTGTTGCCGATGGCAGCAGCAATATGGTCCTGCCCGACCAGTACAATGCTCTCATTTCCATTCAGCAGCTTTGCTCAGTTTTTCCGCAACCATGGTTTAGTCGAACTTAAGAACCGGCCGCAGTGGAAGACCCTGGTAGGTGGCAGTTGGCAGTATGTAAAGGTTATGGCTGGCTGCTTGGGTAATCGTATTAAAACCAATCAACCTGTCGCTTCGGTTAGGCGTACAGCCAACGGCGTAGAAATCGTTACAAAAGCGGGCCACAGAGAAGCCTATGACGCCCTGATCATAGCCAGCCATGCCGACGAGGCGGCATCTCTGCTAGAACAGCCAAATCCTCTGGAAGCCGAGTTGTTAAGCAAATTCAGATACCAGGACAACACTGTATATCTGCATACTGATACAGAACTTATGCCCAAACTGCGCAATGTCTGGTCCTCCTGGAACTACATCGCTGATGATCAGCATAAGACGAAAGAGCGGTCTGTTTCGGTCAGTTACTGGATGAATCGACTGCAACGTCTGAAGACAGAAAAAGACTACTTTGTCTCATTAAACCCGCTTCAGCTTCCATGTGAAGATCAGTTGATCGAGAAGATGGTTTATCAACACCCTGTATTCGATCGTAGTGCCATCTGGGCACAGCAAAGACTGAATGAAATTCAGGGAAAAGAGAGAATCTGGTATTGCGGCAGTTACTTTGGTTATGGCTTTCATGAAGATGCATTAAGTTCTTCCATACAGGTTGCAGAGAGCCTGGGTGTCAGGGTGCCATGGTCGAAGGAGTCGCAAGCAATCGCTTTGCAACCTGACATGGATCAGCTGGCATCTTTGGCCAGAAGTACAGGTGTCTGATCTCATGTGTAAACGACAGAGTAGTCTCTATTTAACCCAAGTGATGCATAAACGGGCTTTTCCTGTGAACTACCGCTTTTCATACCCGGTATTCAGTCTGCTTCTGGACCTCGATCGGATTGAAGAGGAGTGCCGAAGCTTGTCTCTGCTTTCATTAGACCGATTCAATCTTCTCACTTTCAAGCGTAAGGATCATGGACCCAGAGACGGCAGTTGCCTGAAGAGCTGGGCAAAAAAAGTGCTTGCCGACCAGGGAATAGAATTAGGTGATGGTTCTGTTCAGCTACTCTGTTTTCCGCGAATACTTGGTTACGCCTTCAATCCAATCTCCGTTTGGTACTGCTATCACACAGATGGGAGTTTGAAAGCACTCATTTGTGAAGTGAACAATACCTTTAACGAGCACCATTTTTATCTGATTCACAATCAGGGGGAAAGCCTCAGCTGGCCAGTGAATGCCACTAAAGCAAAACAATTTCATGTATCACCCTTGATCAGTATGAATGGGGAATACCATTTTTCTTTCCGTAAACCGGGCAAACGTATCGGTGTGGTAATTCGTGAATACCAAAGTAATCGCTTAATGCTTACTGCAAGTCAGACCGGCAATTCATACCCCTTATCAGACCGTCGATTACTCTATGCACTCGCCAGAACTCCACTGATGACCTTTAAAGTTATGCTCGCCATCCATTGGCAGGCATTGAAGATATGGCTTCGGGGAGCACATTTTTTTGCAAAACCCAAACCGCCGAAGGAGCAAATATCCACATGAGCACACTACAGACTCAAAGCTTAGCGCGCTTAAATCTCTATAAAGGCGTACTCGATGATTTTCTCAGTCGCTTGGATTGTTTGGAACAAGGAACGCTGGAAGTCGAGACAAACGGACGTCTGTTTATCCTGAACGGTAGAGTGCCTGGCAAAACCGCACGGATCAATATCCGGAGTTTTTCAGCCTTTATCAAACGACTCTACAGCAAAGGTGATATTGGGTTTGCTGAGTCCTATATGGCTGAAGAGTGGGATACGCCTGATTTGACCACACTCTTGCTGTTGCTAGGTAAAAACAGGGATCGTTTCACCCGGCTGCGTAGAGCCTCACCACTCTCCAATCTGACAAACCGAGTCTATCACTGGGCACACCGAAATACCCGTCAGGGAAGTAGCAAGAATATCGAAGCACATTATGACTTGGGTAATGAATTTTATCGGCTCTGGCTTGATGCGGGTATGACCTACTCCTGCGGACTGTTTAGCAGTGAACACGACTCACTTGAGCTGGCACAACAGCGCAAATATCAAAGAATACTGGATCTTATACAACCACAAGTCGGAGCCTCAGTGCTGGAGATCGGTTGTGGCTGGGGTGGATTTGCCGAAATGGCAGCAGCAAAGCAGATCAAAGTCGATGGCGTCAGTCTATCACCAGCCCAGCTTGAATGGGCCAATCGCCGCATCCAGCGACAGGGTCTGGATGAATCAGTCGATCTGAAGTTAACCGACTATCGGGATATCAGCGGTAAATATGATCATATTGTATCCATTGAAATGTTCGAAGCTGTTGGAGAAGCTTACTGGGACGAGTATTTTGGCAAACTCAATATGCTTCTGAAGGCAGAAGGAACAGCTGCATTACAAGTTATTACCATCGATGAAGAGGCCTATACCAGTTATCGAAGAAAGCCCGATTTCATACAACGATATATCTTTCCAGGTGGCATGTTACCACCGGCCTCACGGTTGGTATCGCTTGCGGAAAAAAACCGCTTCAAACTGGTAAAAGATGATAGCTTTGGACTCGACTATGCCAAAACCCTTAAAAAATGGCAGATCAATTTCAATCAGGTTAAAGATCGAGTGCTCACTCAGGGATTTGATCCCCAGTTCATCAGAATGTGGCAATACTACCTGAGCTACTGTGAAGCAGGCTTTCTAATCAAACGATTGAACCTACACCAAATTCTATTAAGCAAAGTCCGTTAATGCGATGAAGCTCAGGCGCAAACAGATATTCCTGTATGGCCTTCCTGGTTTGCCGTTGGCATTTCTCGGGTTGCCTTTGGTTGTATTTCTGCCGCCGATTTATGCAGAAGAGTTCGGTCTTGGGCTGACTGCGGTTGGGCTTTTACTGATGATTTCCCGATTTTGGGACCTCTGTTCAGATCCAATTGCAGGATATTTAGGCGATAGAATTCTGACCAGACCTGGGCGCAGGCGAATAATGATCTACAGTGGCGCGCCGTTGCTGCTGATTTCATGCTACATGCTGTTTATTCCCGACGGCACACCTGACGGACTCTATCTGCTGGTATGGTCAGCACTACTCTATACCGGCTGGTCGTGGGTAGTCATACCCTATAGCGCCTGGGGCGCAGAACTCTCCACGGATTACTGCCGGAGATCGCAGATAACATCGGTGCGGGAAATATACGTACTGACGGGAACAATTACGGTTGTATCCTTACCATTTCTACTCAGTACCCCACAGGATAGTCAGCTACTCGAATTGATCGGACTGGTCTTCATCACCTTGTTCATATTGACCATGCCAGGTCTTATGCTGGTTCCAGACTTGGCATCCACAGTGAGACGAACCGGAATAACAGCAGGTTACAATCTCCTGGCCACCAACCAGCCTTTAAAAAAACTGTTACTTGCCTATCTGTTGAACGGAATTGCCAATGCGCTACCGGCAACGCTATTCCTGCTCTATGTAGAGTTTGTGCTGCAGGTGCATGAAAGTCGTTGGTTATTACTTGGTATCTACTTTGCCTCCGGAGTATTGGGGTTATTGATTTGGTTACCGCTTGCCAAGCGTGTACAAAAACATATCGCCTGGTCTGTTGCCATGCTTTTTTCCTGTTCAGTTTTCATATGGGTACCCTGGCTGAGCGCCGGGGACTTCTATCTGTTTGCATTGATCTGCCTGTTAACCGGTCTCAGTTTGGGCATTGACATGTCACTACCAGCCGCGATCCAGGCCGATGTGATCGATATCGACCGCGCTGGTGGAGGCGGTGAACGGGCAGGTCTTTTTTTCGGTTTGTGGGGAATGGCCACCAAACTTTCATTGGCCTTGGCCATTGGCCTCGTCTATCCACTTGTGCAGTTTAGTGGTTTTGACCCGGCCCTACCCTCACCAGCCGGTATAACAGCCTTGGCCTTGGCCTATGGTCTGCTGCCGATACCGTTCAAACTTATTGCGGCTTGGTTGGTTTGGCATTTTCCACTGGACAGCCGCCAAGTATCGATCATACAGAGGAGCGAAACAGATAATGAATCTGATAAAAGCCTGGCTGGTAGGCCTTATGTTGCTGACGACCCTGGGTTGTTCAAACATGAAACCGGTTGAGTATGCAAATACAGAACCTCAACTCGATCTGTTTGATTTCTTCGAGGGTGAGCAGCAGGCCTGGGGAGTTTTTATCGATCGTTTCGGCAAGCTTCGTAAACGATTCCAGGTCACCATTCAAGGTACGATAGAAAATGGTCAGTTAAAACTTGAGGAATCATTTCGCTATGATGACGGAACAACTGAACAGCGCACCTGGTTGATAACGCGAATCGACAAGCACCTGTATACCGGTAGTGCAAATGACATCATTGGCACTGCTCAAGGCGAGGCCTATGGCAGTGCACTTCAGTGGCGCTACCAGATGGATCTGACAATTGGTGGTAGTGATTGGCGTGTACATTTCAATGACTGGATGTTCCTGCTCGATCAAAACACGATGGTGAATAAAGCAGTGGTAACAAAATTCGGTTTCAAACTTGGTGAAGTCATCCTCTTTTTCAGAAAGGAGTAGATCATGATTCAACGCAAAAATCTAAAATCTGTCGCACAGTATATCCTATTACCACTGGTATTGACCCTTGGTAGTAGCGCCAATGCAAAACAAGGCATCCAACTCAAGGATGTCTACTTTTCACAAAATCATACTTTTGAAAGCCATCAGCTTGAACTCTCAGGAGCTGGAATATTGACCTGGGGAATCTTGCTCGATCTGTATGCTGCTGCACTCTACACCTCCCCGCAGGGTAAACGGGAGGATCAGAGGCTGGTGATTCACTACCTGGTACCCATTAAGGCGAGCAAGATAAAACAGGTAGCAGAATCATTCATTCGTAAACAGCAAGGTTCTGAGAAACTTGAGCGTATGCGCCCCGCCTTGGATCAACTGCACAATGCAATGCAGGATGTAAAACCGGGTGATCGATATGCATTGACCTTGAAAGATGAGGATCAACTGATATTGGAGTTTAATGATTCAGAAGTCATCACGCTCAAAGATCCCCTGGTAGCTAAGGCCTATCTCAATATCTGGCTAGGTAAGGACCCGATTGATAAGTCTTTAAAAATGAGTTTGTTAGGAGAAATCTGATTCATTTACCCTGCACATTCCGGTCATGCCGGGACCCAGTATGACAGCGAAGGGACTCCGGCATGATTTCGCAAAAGCACGTGACCTTAACCCACGCCCTGTAACACTAATCCAATCTACCCGGTTGCCCGATATTGTTAAAACCTGGAGAATAGAGACTGTTTCGTGTTAAATGGACTTCGAATAATACAACCCCATCACCCATATACTGCCAAAACTCATATTGAATTTAGGCAAATTAATCCCCTTCATGCTGAGCAACCCCTTCAATCAGCCCGATGGTTGTCGTAGAATCTCAATTAAAGGGCGCTGTGTCACTCTGATACAGGCTTGATAACCAGAAAGCACAAGGTTGTTGGGATAGACGACATGAAGCATTTACCAATCAGTTTGCAACTGCTCAAGCAAGCTATAGATACTGCGAATGATGGCTTGGTGATCGCTGAGCGCGAGGGTGATGACACCATTCTTCTCTATGTCAACGAGGCGTTTGAAAGACTCACCGGCTATACAGAAGAGGAGATTCTCTACCAGGATTGCCGATTTCTTCAGGGCGATGACCGGGATCAACAAGCTCGCCAGCTGATTCGTGAGGCCATAGAGAACAACCAGCCATCACGAACAAGATTGCGTAATTACCGCAAGGATGGTTCGCTTTTTTGGAATGAACTGAGCATCACTCCGATCATTAGTGAAGAAGATGGCCTGACGTACTATATCGGTGTACAAAAGGATGTTACCCGGGAGGTTGAAATAGAACTTCAGCTTGAGCAAGCCCAACAAGAGATTCAGAAGCTGCGAAAACAACTCTCAGGCCAGCAGTGAATCAGAATATCTTGAACACTCTGCTTCATCCTATAAAAGTATTATGTGACCTCTGTTTGATAACCAAATTTGGCTCCCTTGGGAATACCTGACGTCAGGGCGATCCCTATTTGGATCACTCTATTCTCAGAAACAATACAATCGGATTTCCCCAGCTGAGTCTACCAATCAGACTTCATACTCCTCAACCGGCAGGTATAGCGTGAATTCATATTTTGGCCTGATAGTGATTGGCGATGAAATTTTGTATGGTGACCGAGAGGATCTTCATCAAGCCCATTTTCGCTCATTACTCAAAGAACACGGTAGATTACTCCACAGATGCTGGTTCATTCCAGATCAACGGGAGAGCCTGGTCAAACATTTGAAGTTCTCAATGTCTGATCAATTACCCGTATTCGTCTGCGGTGGCATCGGTGCCACCCCCGATGACTTAACCCGCAGCTGTGCTGCCGAGGCATTTGAAACTCCTCTTCAGCGACACCCGGAAGCGAAACAGTTGATCGAATCTCAGTTTGGCGAAGCGGCCTACCCTACTCGTATCTATATGGCCGATCTGCCCATGGGCTGCGAGCTGATCCCCAACCCACACAATCAGATTCCAGGCTTTTCCATCAGACAACACCATTTCCTGCCGGGTTTCCCCGAGATGGCATGGCCTATGGCGGAGTGGGTTTTGGATCATAAATATCCCCAACAGGATAACCGTTTTAAGCAAAGATCACTACTGATACTGAATACTCCGGAAAGCACACTAGTACCACTGATGGAAAGTATCAACCGACAATATCAGGATCTCAAGATGTACAGTCTGCCCAGGTTTGGCACTCAGGGCACCATAGAACTAGGCTTGCGCGGAGATGGGGATATCGATCGTGCTTTTGAACAATTGCAGCAGCAGCTCATCGAGCGAAAAATACCATTTCAATTATCGCTCTGACAGATTATTCGCCAGCCATTAATTGCTGAATTTTTTCATGGATAAACCCTCCATGACCTTTGGCTTTCACACTTCTGTAGATTGCTGCAATATCACCCTGTGGGTTGACAATGAAGCTATTTCTTTTCGCAATTCTGAACGGCCCCAGTCTGAATAGTGATTCGTAGGCCAATGCAACCCTACCCTCCTTATCGGACAAAATTGGAAATTTCAATCGATATTTTTGCGCAAACTTTTGATGACTTCGAAGGTTGTCCGTACTGATACCGATGAGGGTCACGCCCAGTGCCGATAGCCGATCATATTCGGAATTGAAATCACAAACCTCAGCTGTACACCCCGGTGTATTATCCTTTGGATAAAAAAACAGAACCACCCAGGACCCCAGATAATCGCTCAATCGATACAACTGATCCGATTGATCATAAAGCTCAAATTCAGGTGCAGGCTTGCCAATTTCCATCAGACTCATTTTCCGTTATCACTCAGATTGGAGTGTACCATTTTACCGACAGGTTAAATCAACCGACAAGCTGATAGTTACCACAAAATCAATATGTTCTCTTACCTGGTTTTTTTGAAATAAGCGGGACATTTCATACCGACAGGTTGTCTGAATAGTATGCCGCAGATTCACTTCCGGAGACGACAATGAAAATCGCTATTTTGGGTGGCACAGGTTTTGTGGGGCAATATTTGGTGTCTGAATTGCTGAACCAGTCAGACAGCCCAGGTGTTCTCATCAGAAACGCCCCAGCAAATCGATACAGAGACGATGAGAAGATTACCTGGTACGCCGGCAGTCTGGACGACACAAACAGTCTTAAGGCGATGCTTGAGGGTAAGGATGCAGTCATCTACAACATCGGTATTCTCAGAGCATACCCATCGCGAGGTATTACTTTTGAAAGTTTACAATACAAAGGTGTCGTGAAAACGGCGGAATTGGCTCAGGAGATGGGAGTAAAACGTTTTATTCTGATGAGTGCAAACGGGGTGGATCTCAAACTGACCCCATATCAACGGACCAAAGCTGCCGCAGAAGATTACATCAAACACAGCGATCTTGACTGGACCATATTCAGACCATCGGTGATCTTTGGTAACCCCCATGGCCGCACAGAATTCGCTTCAATGCTGAAACGAGACATCATCGACCCACCGTTTCCAGCCCCGTTGTTCTTTGAAGGCATCAATCCTCAGCATGCCGGCAATTTTCAACTCTCTCCCGTCCATGTAGAGGACGTAGCAAAGGCTTTTGTTCAGGCCTTGCATCTCCCTGAAACCATCAGCAAGACCTACACCCTGGGGGGACCGGAGGACTTAAGCTGGCGGGAAATATTAAAACTCATCGCACAAGTCAACGGTAAATCAAAGATTATGCTGCCGGTACCCACGATTGCCCCGAGCATGGCGGCGATGATACTCGATCGATATAGCTGGTTTCCAATCAGTAGAGACCAGATAAGCATGCTGACCAAAGGCAATACTTGTCGGAGGGATGATATTTTCAACCTCTGTGCTATCAAGCCTAAATCTTTCAGTCTAGACAATCTTCAATACCTGCTGGATAAGCACACCAAAGGAGAAGATAAAACGGCCTCGGCTTACTGAGGCCAATTATGGGCCAAGAATCAAACTACAAAAGCATCCAAAGTCCGGTACCCGACAGCAGATCCAGCCGTTTACTCAAGATGGGTCAACTCGCGGGTAATGTGGCAGGCGGAGCGCTGACGGAAGGGTTTAAACGGATTCTAACCGGCCGGGACAAAAGTGCATCAAACCTTCTTCTAACCCCGGCCAATGCGAATCGCCTTGCAGAACATCTTGCTGAACTGCGCGGTGCCGCCATGAAGCTGGGACAGATGATTTCCATGGAAGCCGGTGACTTGTTACCTGCAGAGTTCAGTAAAATCCTTGAACGTCTGCGAGAGGATGCTCACCATATGCCTTTGGGACAGGTCGCTATGGTATTGGATAACAACTGGGGCAAGTTATGGGAACGACAATTTAAGAGGTTTCACTTCACTCCAATTGCAGCGGCCTCCATAGGACAGGTTCATGAGGCGACTACCAAGCAAGGAGAACACCTCGCGATCAAGATCCAATACCCGGGCATTCGAAACAGCATTGATAGTGACGTCGACAATGTTGCCACATTGCTGAGACTGTTTAGATTGATACCTCAGGAACTGGATCTCGGTACCCTGCTTGCGGAAACCAAGTTTCAACTGCAGAAGGAGGCTGATTACCTAAACGAGGCAGCCAATACCATCGAGTATGCAAAACAGATCAAATCCTTAACAGGCTTTCGTATACCATCAACTGACCTCGATCGATCCACGCATGAAGTACTGGTTATGGAGTATATACCGGGAGTACCTCTAGACGAGTTGGTTTCACTCCCTGCAGCGGTACGTAACAGCGTAGCCGAACGTTTGGTCATGTTGGCGTTACAAGAGACATTCTGTTGGGGTACAGTTCAAACCGATCCCAATTTCGCCAATTATCGCTATGACAGTCGGAGTGATCTTCTTGGACTGCTCGACTTCGGTGCCATCCAGTTTTACGAAAAACATCGTACTCGAGCATTCAAACACCTGTTACAGGCGGCACTGGATGGGGATAGCAAACAGATGGAACTGGCTGCAATGGATGTGGGCTATCTGCAGGAGCAGGCGCCTGATCGATACAGAACTGCAGTCATTGGTTTACTAAAAAGTGTCACAGAGCCGATAAGAGCAACAGGCAGGTATGATTTTGCCAACTCGGATTTGATGACGCGTATGAGTGAACAGGCCATTGAACTTCGCTTGAATCAACACTATTGGCATCTACCTCCCCACGATGTGCTGTTACTGCATCGTAAACTCGCCGGTCTCTACCTTGCCTGTGTAAGACTCAAAGCCAAGCTCAATGTAAGGGCATTGGCACTAGATCTGTCAATCTATTAACCCGCTGACCAAAAAGTGGCGCTCATTGGATTTATGCTAACAGGCCCTAGTTATTTTGATCAGTTGATGGATTAAACCATTTGAGTAGCATCAATCCGACGACCGCGGACAACCCCGATCCCAACAGGATACCAAGTCTGTCCCCCAATATCAGAGCCCCCTCCCCACTCTGTTCAAATGCCAAAGAAGCAATAAACAGACTCATGGTAAAACCAATACCGCACAGAACAGAAGTTGCGAATAAGCCAAACCAATTGGCTCTTGTAGGCAGATTCGCAAAACCTAACAGAATTGCTCCACCACAGAACAGCATAATACCCAGCGGTTTACCGATAAACAGACCAGCGGCGATTCCTAAGGGAACCGGCTCCATCAGATCGCCAATACTCAGACCTGACAGTGACACACCCGCATTGGCGAAGGCAAAGATTGGCAATATCACAAAAGCGACCCATTGATGCAAACCATGTTCCACTTCCCGTAGAGGGGAACGAGCCTCATTTTTGGGGTCACTGATCGGGATCATTAACCCCAAAACCACACCAGCCAGGGTAGCGTGCACCCCCGATTTCAACACCGCGATCCAGAGGATGATGCCGACAACCACATAGGCCGACAGACGCGTCACATGCATGAAGTTGAGGAGGAAAAGTATAGCGATCATGGAGAACGCCAAAACCAGACTGTAAAAAGAGAGATCGGCCGTATAAAAGATTGCGATGATGATAATGGCACCCAGATCATCGAAAATAGCCAGGGCCATTAAAAAAACCCGCAAAGAGACCGGCACCCGGCTACCCGCCAAGGAGAGAATGCCTAACGCAAAGGCGATATCGGTAGCCGCCGGGATAGCCCAACCATTCAATGCCACCGGGTCTTCGACATTCAGTGCATAGTAAATGGCTGCCGGTACCAACATCCCGCCTACCGCACCTAAACCGGGCAGAATAATCTGATCTGCCCTGGACAACTCCCCTTCCAGGAATTCCCGTTTGACCTCCAGGCCGATCAGCATAAAGAACACGGCCATCAGGCCATCGTTGATCCACAACAAGAGCGGCTTATCCAGATGCAGCGCACCAACACGTATCTCCACTGGGGTACTGAGAAGCGCATCATAGATCCAACTCAGCGGGGAGTTTTCCATCAGCAATGCAAGCACTGCAGCAAAAATCAGAATAATGCCACTGGCAGAATCCCGACGCATAAAATCCTGAATCCACTTGGAAAACTCATCCGCATATACGTAGTTGTTTTTCATCGCTATCGATTCCAAATGCGTGTTTGGTGAGTCAGTTTAGTGAATGCCCGGCCATTGTCGGGCATATGCCATTTCATTCAATATTCGGAAACCTCTGATCAATCTGAGATTGCCAAATTTAGTAATTCGACTGATTCGGGGAATGGATTAGAACTCTATCCATTATGGACAAAAACCACTCAGGAGACATCATATCAGAGCTATTAACCCGGCACTTTAAGCGGCCATATTAGCCGATTGGAGTTTAGCAAATGAAAACCCTAACCACAGGGCTGCAGGAAATGCTCTTTCAACCTTTCTGGTTCTTGCAATGAGTGTAAAGATTAGCGACGAGGCGCATCTTGGTCAAAGGGACTTCGAGCGTCCTAACCATGGTTTTTCTAGGTATTAGATCGATAAAAGAGGATCTGACACAACAGCAGTGTATTCACTCATAGCAGATCGTTTATTGCGTTAACCAATGCTTGACTTTGCGGTTTTATCCGACTTGGGAAACTCCCCACCAACTCCCCGTTGCGGTTGAGCAGGTATTTATGGAAATTCCAGGCCGGGTACTCTCCCGCTTTGCGGGCAAGTACCTGGTACAAGGGATCGGCGTTGCCCTCACGTACCCTGATCTTCTCGAACATTGGAAATTCAATACTGTAAGTATTACGACAGAAGGATTGAATCTGTTTTTCACTGCCAGGTTCCTGAGCACCAAAATCGTTGCTTGGAAAACCCAACACAACAAGACCTCGATCTTTGTACTTTCGGTAAAGGTTTTCCAAGCCCTCATATTGGGGAGTAAATCCGCATTTACTGGCACTGTTTACGATCAGTACAACTTTTCCATGGTAGGCCTCACAAAGGTTTACCAGTTGTTCACCAGCAAGTTGCCGTTTGCTGAAATCCAGTGTTTCGGGGCAGTTACTCTCTGCTGAAGCCTGCTGAGCTAACACCATTAAACCGATCAAGAGTAATTTGATCATATCAGTAAACCTTGTTTCGGATCCGGCAAACGCTGATGTACATAGACCCAGTTCGGGAGTGTAACTGTCGGCTTGTCTGAGCTATGCGATGTGGATGGTTCTGCCTGCTCAAACAGCTCCGGACGTAACTCCTGCAGGTAACTCAAGGCTTGTTTGAGTGACATCACCACTGTGCGGGAAGTCACTGTGGCGCCAGTAATCTGATCGAACACCCCGCCATCCCGCTTCACGCCCCAACGCTCCTCGTTTGGTGAGCGCAATGAACGCCCTTCAAACTGCTTCAACCAATCTGAGCGGTGGGATTCGATTTTGTCACCCAGACCGGGCGTCTCACGATGCCTGACGACTTCAACACCCGACAGCGTTCCGTTGGCAAGTATCCCCAACAACAGGGTGATTGTGCCGTTATAGCCCTGCTGAGCATTGATACTGAGCAGTGTTGCAATGGGCTGTCCGTTTCGTTTCGCCGTATAGATTGTGATCGGTTCTCCACCGTTCAGCCAATCCACAGGTGCCAGTTGGGTTGGATGATCCAGTGGGCGATTGTCGTAAGCCTGACCCTGAAGCACCTGATCGAACGCCCGATAGGTCTCCAGGAGTTGGTTTTCGGCAATCCGCTGGGCTGTCTTTTCATACACCAGGGTCACCATAGTAACCCCAAATGCCGTGAAAAGACCCAGGACCAGGCCAGCAGTAACCAGTTTGAACCGGTGCTGAAATGCACTATTCATGCTCGTTCACCCGTTGATGCTGAAGAGCCCTTACCCAGCCAGCCCGAAACTGACTCATCCCTCGTCGATGCCTTCATCCACCGGATTGTGGATGATTTCATGCAGCCGACTGCCAGGCACGACAGAAGTCAGTATCTCTACGCCACTCTCTTCGATTGCATCCATCTGGCGGTCATAAAAACGCTCAGTCTCAAGAACCTGTCTCTCATATCCGCTCATAGCGACCTCTCTTTACTGTATAATATTAACAATATTTATTTGTACATTGTGTACAATTTCAAGATTAGCCACCCAGGAGAAAAAATCCAGCGGAGAATGCCATGTAAAAAACAGGGAACATTGGAACTCAGAATCAGACCTGCCATGCACTATCCCACCCCGAACCTCGCTGAATCACCAAGCCAGTTTCAGGTTTAAATTAAGGCCAAAAAAAAGGGGTGCCTGGCGGCACCCCGAAAGAAACCGGTAGAGACTACCGGCGGAGGATCATTAGGAAGAAACTATTTTGTACGCTCGTCGAGCCACTTACCGATTGAAGGTGGAACCTCTTTCTGCGCCTTTCCGCTGACATAGATACCAATATGTCCGCCAGGGAAAGAGAGCTCGGTGTAGTCTTTACTGCTGGTCAAACCACGAAGCGCTCTGGATGCATCGGGTGGCACCAGATGATCTTGTTCGGCGTAGATATTCAGCACCGGACAAGTGATGTTCTTCAAGTCGACCTGACGATCACCGATCTTCACACCGCCTTCGAGAAAGCCGTTCTGCTGGTAGAAATCCTTCGTGAACTGACGGAAAGTCTCTCCGGCCTGATCCGGGCTGTCGAAGATCCACTTCTCCATACGCAGGAAATTCTTCAATTTGTCTTCATCTTCCAGAACATCGACCATGCTCAGGTATTTCTGACCCGTCAGGCTGAAGGGTTTCAGCGAGAGAAATGTCCAGTTGAGCAGCTCGCCAGGCACATTGCCCAGGGTATCGATGAGCAGATCCACATCCATGTGCTGCACCCAGGCAGAGAGCATGTTGTCGGGGGTTTTGAAATCGACCGGGGTCACCATGGTGATCAGGTTTTTCACCTTGTCCGGGTGCATCGACGCGTAGCAAAGACTGAATGCACCGCCCTGGCAGATACCCAGGATGTTGATTTTATCCAGTTTGTGGCGCTTACGAATGACGTCGACACAGCGATCGAGATAGCCGTTTATGTAATCATCCATGGTCAGGGCACGATCCGCCTCATCCGGATATCCCCAGTCCACCAGATAGACATCCTGGCCTGCTGCCAGAAGATTTCTCACGGTCGAGCGATTCTCCTGCAGGTCGGTCATGTAAGGGCGGTTCACCAACGCATAGACGATCAACGTGGGTACTGAGCTCTGTACTACGTCTGCAGGGGCCTCATACCGGTAGAGGCGCAGCTTGTCTTCGCAGTACACCTCTACTTTCGGCGTTACACCTGCGTCTATCTTGTCTGCGTTCATCAGATTTTCGACACCTTTGCCCAGCTTACGGCTGTAGTCGATCATCTCTTCGGCCAATTGATCGGGCCGCATGTTAAATGGTTGCACGTCTGTTCTCCTCAATTCCGATCACTTGATGTGTACAGGGATAGCCTTAGGATGCATCAGCTTTCGGCTGTGCTTTCTTGGTTGCGGCCTTCTTTTTTGCGCTGGCTTTCTTTTTCGCCGTCGCTTTCGGCTTGGCAGCGGTTTCTGCCGCAGCCGGCTTCGGCTGGCTACTGGCCAATGAGCGCATCTCGATCATCTGCTCTTTCAGCAGTTCAATCTCGGCTTTCATCGCTTTGGCCTCACGACGAGACTCCTGCAGGCGATCCTGCAGGGTGCGAAGCTCGCGACGGGTAGGCATATTCAGACCACCCAGCGCTTCGTCCACCACATGGCCCAGACGCTGTTTCAATTTCATCAGGCTGTTGACCAGCGAACCGTGAATCTTGGCGTACTCAGGGGTCATTACCTGCTCACCATAAACCTCTTCACTGCTGCTGACCCAAAGGTCGTAGAGCCCGCGGGCACTGTCAATCTGCTTGCCACTCTCAGCGACATCCTGAATCTTGTCTTTCATGCGATTGGCAGCAAGCAGACCCAGGTTGGAAAAGAACTTTACGTACTCGCCCAGGTTGCGCTGATAGTTAACCACCGCATGGGTCAGTTTTTTGTACTGCCCCTCCTCCTCTCGCATGTAACCCAGTCCAGGGGCGCTCAGAAATCGCTCCAGTCCATCCTGGTGCGGCATATTGCGTAGCAGGTCACCAGGCATCAGTGACAGGGAGGAGACCATACGCTGCCAGTTGTCCATGGGCATTTCCCAGAATGCCATCATCTTATGCATGGCATCGTCACCAGCTGTCTCAGTGCCGTTATAGACACTCTCCAGACTGTTGCTGAACATGCTCTGCATATCGCTCACTGTGCGGTTGGCCGCATCCAGCCAATTATTGCTGTCGTGGGCATTGCTGAAGTAACCCTCAGCCAGACGGAAGTAGCTCTTGGTCTGCTCCATCATCTTGCCCATGAAATCACGCGACATATCGCTAGCTGACGGAGAGACGGCCTGCCACCAATGGTCCATGGCGTTCTCCAGTGGGGACTTGGGAGGCTCCATGCCCATTGCCTTGCGGCTCATATCGGTCCAGTTCTCCCAATAACTCTGCTGGATTTTCATCCAGTCTTCGTTCCAAAAAGCTGATTCACTCATGGTATGGTCTCTTGTTTATGTCTCAATAGTTCTTTAGGTGTTTCGTCAGGGTTGAACTGCATTAATCCAGGCAAGGTTGTCGTACTTAAGACAAAAGACTATAAAACCCAGCAGAGAACACTCATGCCCAATAAGCTAGCAATAAAATTTGTGCGCTGCAACAATTTTTGTTAAAACATACACCAAGGTTGGCCAATTCATAATGCAGTTCGAGTGTTTCAGCCACCACACAACGGTCTTTCAAACAGACAGATCTCGATAAACAATATAATGTGAGGATTAACCAACGTGAGCGAAAACATAGTCATCGTAGGGGCGGCCCGCAGTGCCATCGGCACCTTTGGCGGCAGTCTGGCGAAAATTCCCGGGCATCAGCTAGGCGCGACCGTCATCAAAGGACTGCTGGAACGTGCTGGCGTCAAACCCGACCAGGTTGATGAAGTGATTCTCGGTCAGGTACTGACGGCCGGTACCGGCCAAAACCCGGCCCGTCAGGCGAGTCTCGCGGCCGGTCTTCCGGTCGAGACCCCGGCTCTGACCATCAACAAGGTTTGCGGCAGTGGGCTGAAAGCCGTACACCTGGCGATGCAGGCGATTGCCTGTGGCGATGCGGAAATCGTCATCGCCGGTGGTCAGGAGAACATGAGCCTGGCGCCCCATGTCCTGCCCAACTCCCGTAACGGCAGTAAAATGGGAGATTGGAAAATGGTCGACACCATGATCAAGGATGGCTTGTGGGATGCCTTCAACAACTACCACATGGGTACCACCGCCGAAAACATCGCGGAAAAATTTGGTTTCTCCCGTGAGGCGCAGGATGAATTCGCTGCCGCTTCCCAGCAAAAAGCTGAGGCTGCGCTGGACGATCAGGTGTTCAGTGACGAAATTGTGCCCATTGAGATCCCCCAGCGAAAAGGAGATCCCGTGGTTTTCGACCGGGATGAGTTCCCCCGTGCCGGCACCACGGCTGAATCTCTGGGCAAGCTGCGCCCCGCTTTCTCCAAAGAGGGCTCGGTTACCGCGGGTAATGCATCGGGTCTGAACGACGGTGCTGCGGTTGTTCTGGTGATGTCCGAAAGCCGCGCCAAGGAACTGGGCCTCACACCCATGGCCAAAATCGTTGCCTTCTCCTCGGCTGGTGTGGATCCGGCAATTATGGGTACAGGCCCAATCCCCGCATCGACCAAGTGTCTGGAAAAGGCCGGCTGGCAAGCCAACGACCTGGACCGTATCGAAGCCAACGAGGCATTTGCCGCTCAGGCCATGTGCGTCAACCAGGAGATGGGCTGGGATACGGACAAAGTCAACGTGCACGGCGGTGCAATCGCCCTGGGTCATCCGATCGGCGCTTCAGGCTGCCGGGTGTTGGTAACCCTGCTGCATGAAATGCAGCGGAGCAACAGCCAGAAAGGCTTGGCAACCCTCTGTATCGGTGGTGGACAGGGTGTCGCCATGGCAGTGGAAAAAGCCTAAAAGACCTTGAAGCCGCCCACCCCAGCCAGGGGTGCGGGTGAATCCCCCCAGAGCTGTTTTTCTGCCCTCTGGGGGGAATGGTACTTACTTAAGCGCCATTTGGTGGGGCATGGCCCCACCCTACGGTTGAATTCATGCTGTAGGGTGGGGCCATGCCCCACCAAAACCCTTCGATAAAACGAAGTGCCACTCCCCTCAGGGGGGTGCTCATTGCCGACCGGCATGGGCATTTTCTCTGCAATCATTAAGTGTCAACACTTATCCAATCAAACCGGCCGGTTTCGCCTAGATAGTTCACAGATCCGTGCTGCATGAGTGAGATCATCCAATAGGTGGAGATAAAAACCACGATTTGATCACTCAAATCGATCTGTTACTACAGATAATCCTGGTCAACTGCGGATTCTAGGTTCAATGGCCTGATTGTTGTAAACTGGTGTAATTGTTCAAGCAACAGCGTCATTAATATGTCAGATCGTCTTATCAAAAAGTATCCCAATCGCCGGTTATACGATACAGAGCAGAGTAAATACATCACCCTTTCACAACTGCGTCAGCTGATCGTCGGTGGTGAGCTCATCAAAGTCATCGACTCCACCACGGAAGAGGACATCACCCGCACCATTCTGTTGCAGATCATTCTAGAGAGTGAGTCCGGTGGCAAACCTCTGTTTACGGCCAACATGCTCTCACAGATCATCCGCTTTTACGGCGGCACGTTGCAGGGCATCTTTGGTAACTATCTGGAGCAGAGTCTGGGACTGTTCACGGCCCAACAGGAGCAGATCCGCAAGAATATGGGTGAAGATCCTTTCACCGCGATGACGAATCTGGCTCAAAACAATATGAAATTGTGGACCGATATGCAGAAAGATTTTTTTACTGCGGCCGGTTTTTCCAACCAAAAAAAGGAAGAGAAGTAACTCTAATCTTCCGTTTCCAGAAATAATTAAAAGCAGATAACTGTCTGTTATTATTTGATTTATTTCTTTTTTCTCTGATCATCCATATGAGTGCACAACGGCTTGTGCACTGTACCAAGAAAAAAATTTGTGCGACGCACAAATTTTTGCTTGACATGCCCTCGAATCTGCCTTATGCTGCACCGCAACAATGCTGCAACGCACAACCAACTAGGAGCACATACCATGGCAAACGCAAAAGAGAGCATCGAGATGATCAATGAGTTCAACACCACCGGTTACGACAGTTTCCGTCAGCTGACCGACATCAGCCTGAAAACCTGGAACCAGGTGATGGAAGCTCAGATCAACACTGTCAGTTCCCTGATGAACACCAGCATGGAACAGCTGAAACTGGTTTCTGAAGCGAAAGACTACCATGAAGTCGTTCGTGGCCAGATGGACCTGACCCGCAAGCTTGGTGAAGAGCTGATGACCAAAACCCGTGAGGCTGTTGAAATGAGCCAGAAGACCGGTGAGGAAGTCCGTAGCTGGTACGAGAGCAACCTGGCTACCGCTAACGAGCAGATCAGCAAAGTAGCCGAGAAAGCCGCTTAATCCAAAGCTGACCAGCTGCCGTGAAAACCGGCGCCTTGTGCGCCGGTTTTTGCATACAAAGCCGGCTGAATGACGATTCCCAATATTCTGCCCCCATTGACCACGCGGTGTTTCGACTCAAAGCGTCGTACTGGAATAGCAGAAACAAGCGGTAGGGATTACCGAAAATCGTCACTAAGATGAAATCTGAAAATTCCAAAAATGAGGACATAGAAGAATGAGCTGTAAAGACAAACTCGCAGTTGTCACAGGTGGTTTGGGCGGTATCGGTACCGCTATCTGCCTGCGTCTCGCCCAAGAAGGTGCCAAGGTTGTTGCTACTTGTCATCCTGCCGAAACCGATCAAGTTGATGCCTGGAAAAAGGCCCAACAGGAGCAAGGCGCTCAGGTCGAAGTTGTTGCAGGCGATGTGTCTACACCTGAAGGCGGTGAGAGTCTGATGAGTGAGATTGTCGAAAAGTTTGGTCAGGTCGATATTCTGGTGAATTGTGCCGGTATCACCCGTGACACCACCATGAAGAAGATGACTTCCGATCAGTGGGATGCGGTGATCGACACAAACCTCAACAGCGTTTTCTATGTCACCCGTCCAGTTTGGACCGGCATGGTTGAGCGGGGTTTCGGCCGTGTTATCAATATCTCCTCGGTCAACGGTCAGCGCGGCCAGTTTGGACAGACAAACTACTCTGCCGCAAAAGCCGGTATGCACGGCTTCACCATGGCCCTGGCCTATGAAGGTGCTGCCAAGGGCGTCACCGTCAACACCGTTTCACCCGGGTACATCGAAACAGCCATGACGGCCGCGATGCGTGACGATGTACGCGAAGCGATCGTCGGCGGCATTCCAATGCGCCGTATGGGTCAGCCGGAAGAGATCGCCCAGGCTGTTGCCTTTCTTGCAGACGATGCAAGCACCTATGTGACCGGCGCCAATCTGCCAGTCAACGGTGGACTGTTTATTCACTAATCATCACTTCTCCCTCGAAAGTGATTTTTTCAACCCGGCATCCCCTGCCGGGTTTTTTTTTGCCATTGAAACGGATGCCTCTATCTCCCCAGCATACCCGGTAAGCTGGCATAGAGGATCTTTTATGGCAGAAGAATCAGTCGCCGTAAGCGGGAGTTAGAGATCGCCAGAAGATGGCTTACAACTTGAGTGTCGGGACAGGTTTACAACCGGGGGGATCAGTGATTGGTGATACTATGCAAAGCGATATGGACAGACCGGTTAGAAGCCGATGTCATAGGGATCATCACCAAAAGGATCTGGCCATGCAGGGTCCTCGGGCCATGCGCTAAGTTGTTGATTAGTTGTTAACATCTTGTCTCTCCGATTGGTTTTCTTACTTCTATACTCGCAATATCGGTGCCACAAGAAATAACTGTTTGATTTATATCAACAAAACAAATTGAACAGTTCACAAATCATGGCAGGTGTAAATAAATTCGACGCCAAAACCGTCAGAAAACCACACCATTTCGGTAATATTCAACAAAAGTTGTCTAGGTAGTTGATTAACCTTAGCCAGCACACCCAAATAAATTGTTAAGAATTCCGACACTTTAGGGCCTGTTAACAGACCCTAGCAGCGGATTACTCACACAATTCGAAAAAGCCGTTCTGTTTTGCCAAAACATCCCGACACTGGGCTGTCGCATAGGTAAAACCACCGGGAACCGAGAACTTATCCTGTTTTTCCATCGCTACCAGCTGATTGGCCGCACCACAGGACTCTCGCTCAGCGCACTGATTCTGATTACCGCAAACCTTGAGTTGCAACTTTTCACAGGGGGTCTTTTCCCCGGAGGATCGCTCACAGGATTTGAAAAACTCCTCATTGCCGAGCCCCTCAAGGCAGTGGGTGGAGGTTTCCAACACCATACCCGCCCAGCTTTCGTTCAGCTCTTCTCTCTCCATGGCCAACAGTTGACGGGCGGGATCACAACCGGGCTGATCACTGCACTCGTTATGCTCACCACAGACCTTTCTCACCAGCTGCATACAGGCTGCATTGAGCCGGTCACGCTCCTGTTCACGCTGCGCTTCGATGATAGCCACATCTTTGATGACAACTCCATTGCGCACGATGATCACCGCGCCATTATCCAGACTGTGTACACCATCCCAGAGTGGCGAGCTGATCCCTTCAGCGGTACGGGTTACCTTATTGGTATCGGGATCGATCGAGATTTGACTGCCATCCTGCAGGGCTCCCTGCCAGGCGTGGCTATCCGCGAATCCCCCGCTTGCAAAAAACAGTAATCCAACCAGCGCAAAGACTAGTTGCATGGCATAGCGGCCATTTGCCCGTATTGATCTCGCTCTAGGTTGACTCTCTGTCTCTGTTTGATGCCGTGTTATCAAGAGAACTGTTCTGATCATGCGACGCAACAGCATGGTTTCACCTCATCAGGGTTCTGTCGACGAATCGGGAGCCGACAGAATATCACAGTTCAACCTCTCCGCCAGTTATGAAAACGCTCCACCCAAGCCAGTACGCCTTCCGGTTTGTGGGCACGTTTCCATGAGCTGGCCACATACTTATTGGCTTCGAACAGGGTTGGATAGATATGTATGGTGCCAAGAATCTTGTTCAGACCGAAACCGTGTTTCATGGCTGCGGTGAATTCGCCGATCAATTCCCCCGCACTCTCTCCCACGATGGTGGCCCCCAGCACCCTGTCCTTACCTGGCGGGGTCAATACTTTGACCATGCCATGGGCCTCCCCTTCGGCAATGGCCCGATCCAGTTCAGCAAGATCGAAGCGGGTAACCTCGTAATCGATGCCCTGTTGCTGGGCCTCCAGCTCATTCAGCCCGACCCGGGCAACCTCCGGATCGGTAAAGGTGGCAAATGGGATCACCGAGTAGTCCACTTTAAAGCGACGAAACAGGCCGAACAGACTGTTCACCGCGGCATACCAGGCCTGATGCGCCGCAGTATGGGTGAACTGATAGGGGCCAGCCACATCACCACAAGCGTAGATGGTGGGAATCGAGGTTTGCAGATACTCATCGGTCGCCAGGGTGCCGTTGGGGTTGAGAGCAACACCCAGCTCCTCCAGACCGAACCCGGTTGTGTTGGGTTTTCGGCCTACCGCAACCAACACCTGATCGAAAGGCACTTCCACCTGCTCCCCATCATGATCACAGATCAAGACCTGTTCCCTATCCTCCTTGAAAAACTCCACCGCCTTATGGCCGACCAACAGCTGAATACCCTCTTCCCGAAAACGTTCAGCCACCAGTTCGGCCACATCTTCATCCTCCCTGATCATCAGCCTCGGCATCATCTCGACAATGGTCACCTGGCTGCCGAACCTGGCAAAGGCCTGTGACAGTTCACAACCAATCGGGCCACCGCCCAATACCAGCAGGCGTTCCGGTTTCTCCCGTAACTGCCAAAGGTTGTCGGAAGTCAGATAGTCGATCCTGTCGATCCCTTTGATCGGTGGAACAAAGGGTCTGGCGCCCGTGGCGACGACAATATTCGGCGTTCTGAATTCGATACCGTTCACTTCTACACTATAGGGCGAGGTGATCTTTGCCTCACCCTCGACCACATCCACACCCAGGCCGGTATAGCGATCTACAGAGTCGTGCGGTTCCACCTGCTTTACCACACGCTGCACCCGTTGCATGATCTCACTGAACTCATACTTCACGTCGATCCGGTTGAATCCCCACTCCTCTGCACGTCGGGACTGGTTGAGTATTCGGGAGCTGCGAATCAGCGCCTTCGAGGGCACACAGCCTGTATTGAGACAATCCCCTCCCATCTTATGTTTCTCAATCAGGGTTACCTTGGACTTCACGGCAGCGGCGATATAGGCAGAGACCAGGCCCGCCGATCCGCCACCGATAACCACCAGATTCCGATCGAAATTCTTCGGTCGCTGCCACCCTTTCAGGGCTTTTCTCCGTTTGATCATGGCGACCGCCTTTTTGGCTATCAGTGGAAACAGGCCAAGCAAAACAAACGAGCCAATCAATGCCGGAGAGAGTATGCCGGAAGCGCTCTCCAGAGTGGCTAGCTGAGTACCCGCATTCACATAGACAATGGTACCGGCCAACATACCGAGCTGACTGACCCAGTAAAAAGTCCAGGTACCCAGTGGTGTCAAAGCCATCAACAGATTGATGACAAAAAACGGAAAAATGGGTACCAGGCGCAGTGTAAACAGATAGAAGGCGCCATCCTTCTCAACCCCTTCATTGATCGCTTTGAGGCGATCACCATATCGGGATTGAACGGTATCCCGTAGTAAGAACCGGGCAATCAGAAAAGCCAGAGTGGCACCGATGGTGGAGGCGAAGGAGACCAGAATCAGCCCCCAGACGAATCCAAACACCGCACCGACTGCCAAGGTCATGATCGCGGCACCGGGGAGTGACAGCGCGGTGACCGCAACATAGACGACAAAGAAGCTGACACTGGCCAGAAGCGGTTGTGCATCCTTCCAGGCGATAATGGCATCCCGTTGGGATTTTAAGTATTCGAGGGTTAGGTATCGGTCCAGATCGAAAACGAAAAACAGTATGACGGCGACCGCGATAACCGACAGAAGAATAAGCTTGCGTGAGTTCATGGAATTAAATCCTTATCAGTTTTGTTTTTTGTTATTGAACTACGCACTATCCTAGCAGATGGATTCAGAACCTATCTGAAGGAAAACCATCGAAGTGTTGAGAACCATGGGTGGTGGACAAGTAGAAGGTTAGAGTGTTTCCAGGCCGTGAATGGACGCCAATCAATCAGCCGAGCCCGTCGATTAAGCCCTCAGCATCCCGGTAAATACCGGTATGGCTGTTAACTGAAAAACCAATTTTAACTGGGGCATGATCACAAGATCTGTTTTGCACGTCTTGCAGTGCTTTGCGTTCATTTGCGGAATCAATGACCTGAATGGTGCTTACTCAAAACCAATTTGGTGGGGCATGGCCCCACCCTACACCCTGAAATCAATGGTAGGGTGGGGCCATGCCCCACCAACTACGCTTTGACTAAACACAGACGCACTGATTTTTTCCGCATAGCCGTGGGCGTTCGCCGGAACCCAGAAATATTACTGGCGTCGTCAGTTTTATTTCGTATTGTCTGATCCATTCAGCAGACTGGCATGAGCGGCAGCCAGTCTGGCAACCGGCACACGGGGAGCCGAACAGGATACATAGTTCAGACCGGCCCGATGACAAAATTCGATTGAGCTGGGGTGTCCGCCGTGTTCACCGCAGATACCCACACTCAATTCGTTTTTGTTCTGACGCCCCCACTCCACGGCCAGTTGCATCAGTTTGCCGACCCCTTTCTCATCCAGCACTTCGAATGGATTGTCTTTCAAAATGTCATTCTGGTTGTACATGGGCAGGAATTTATTCTCCGCATCCTCCCTGGAGAATGAGAAGGTGGCCTGGGTAAGATCATTGGTACCGAATGAGAAAAACTCCGCCTCTTCGGCCAGGGAGTCGGCCCGCATACAGGCCCGCACTACCTCGATCATGGTGCCGAAACGGAAGTTGATCTTATGTCCGGATTTCTCCTCCACATCGGCGCGAATCTCATCCACCATCTCACGCACCTTCTTCAATTCTTCAACGGTACACACCTGGGGCACCATCATTTGCGGATGCACTTCCAGGTCCTTGGCGGCACACTCGGCGGCCGCTTCCAGAATGGCACGGATCTGCATGGAATAGATCTCAGGAAAGGTGATGCCCAGCCTCACCCCTCGATGGCCCAGCATCGGATTGGTCTCGGTCAG